>JAUHXR010000520.1 GCA_030426845.1 Polyangia bacterium
GGTGGGCGACCCCGCGTCAGCGGACGCTGGGCCCGCGTCGCGGGCGGCCCGGCCCGCGTCCTCGGACCCTCCCGGGTCGTCGCAGCCGGCGGCGGCGAGCAGGCAGGTCAGGACGATGCAGGCGCGCACCTGGAGCGTCGGCTCCAACTTCATCTCGTTCTCCTGGGTGGGGGGTTCGGGGGTCACCGCGGGAGGCGCGGCGCACGAGGTCGGTCAGGGGTCGGCCGCGAAGCGGGCTCGCCCGGGACCGGCGAACGCGATCTCGAGCTGGTAGACGCCGGCCGCGTACGCGCGCACCCGCAGCGCCGCGAGCTGGCCGTCCGCCGTGCGGACGCCGTAGACCACCGGGCGTGGGGTGGTCGCGTGGCGGACCGGGTCGTAGTCGAACCAGCCGCTGAGCGCTTGGTTCAGGCTGGTCTCGGGCGCGCCGGGGGGTCCGGCCGGGGACGCGAGGAGATCCTCCACCCAGCCGGTCGCGGGCAGCTCGTCGAGCAGCCCGAGGGCGCCAAGCGGCACCTCGACCGCGCCGCCGGCGCCCGCTCCGCTGGTGCCCCCGTTGGTGCGGAGGCTCGGGCCGGAGATCGCGACGTCCCAGCCGAGGTCGGTGGCGGGGTCGTCGGGGTCGATGAGCGCTCCGTCGCGCAGGCTCAGGTGGATCCACGCCGCGTCCGCGGAGGCGTCGACCTCGAGCGCGCGGAGGTCGACGCGTCGCGGCAGCGGGTCGGCGGTGATGCGGTACGTCCCGTTCTCCCACGCCCAGATCCGAAAGCGCGCGTACCCGCCCGCGGCGGTCCGCACCAGGTAGGACGCGGGCTTGGGGGCCACGCGGTGCGTGCTCGGGTCGTAGTCGTACCAGTCGAGGAGCGACGGGTTGAGGCTGGTCGGCTCGGCGCCCGGGCGTTCGCTCGCGACGATGTCATCGGACGCGTAGCCGAAGGTGGTCGCGTCCGTGAGCTCGTCGTGATCGGCGTCGGCCAAGCGCGCGCCGCCGAGCCCAGGGCCGCTGGAGCCGGAGTTTGTGCGGATCTCGGTGCGTCGGAAGGCGAGGTCCCAGCCCGCGCTCTCCACGGGCGCGGCGGGCGAGACGACGCCTTCGCCGACACGGTAGTAGACCCAGGTGGCAGGGTCGCGGGCGTCGACCTCCACCGCGCCCGACGGAACGCCCGGATCGGGCGGCCCGGGGGGCGGGGGCGGGTCCGGAGGGTCGGTGGGGTGGGGCGGGTCCGGGAGCGTGGACGCGACCGGCGGATGGATCTCGGCCCAGCGGAACCGGACGAACCCCGGAGAGCCGGCGTCGTCGTAGTAGTCGAGGAGCTCGAGCTTGAAGAAGCGGCGCTCGGTCGACGCGACCGCGTAGACCCACCCGCGCGTCGTGAGGGTGTGTGTGGCCTCGTCGTAGGCGTACCAGTCGGACTGGCCGTTGTTGAACGCGTTGTCGGGCTCGGCGTCGTCGTCGGCCTGGGAGTCCGGAGCGTCGGCGGCCCATCCATCGTCGGGGGCGCGGGTGATCGCGTCGAAGTCGCCGTCCATCCGGGCGACGAAGACGCCTCCGCGGCCGCTCTCGCCGCCGTTGGAGCGGACCCGGAAGCGAAGGAACGCGAGGTCCCAGCCGGCCGCGGGGTCCACCGCGAGACCGGTGTCGAGGTCCAGGTGACGCCATTGCTCCTGGCTCGTCGCGTCCACGATGGTGGTGGTCACGCCGTCGAGCGCGACCTCGTGCGTGAAGGCCCCGCTCCGGGGCGGCGGCGCGGGGTCGTCGCCCGGGCGGAGCGTAGGCATGCACCCGCCGAGCAGCGCGAGGGCGAGCGAGACGAGGCGCACGAAACGGTTGGCGTCCGACATGAAGCCGCAGTATATGAGAATGAGAATGACTATCAAGATCAATTCGAGCGAGGGAGTGGGGGACCTCCGTGGCGCGTTCGGGCACGCGACGGCGGCGGGCTGGCGCGCGGGTCCGCGTGGACGGCGCTCGGTCTGAGATGCGGCGGCGCTGCGAGCTCGCCCGGCGGACCGTCGGCTCGCTCGGCGTGTGCGTGTGGCTCGTGGCGGGCCTCAAAGGGACCGCGGGGGCCCAGGACGTCGCGCCGCCGGACGCCGGGCGTACCGCCGAACCCGGCGGATCGCCCGCCGCAGGGCCGCCCGCGGCGACGGAGGGCGGCGACGCGCTTCCGCTGCTCAGCGACGACGACATCCTGCCGAGCGGCGCCGGGGGCGAGGCCGGCGAGGTCGACTTCGGCGAGCTGGAGCTGAGCGACGAGGAGATGGAGATCCCCGGCGTGGTCGTCACCGCCGCGCGCGGCGACCGCGACGCGTCCGCGTCCGTGGTCTCGACCGAGGTCATCGGGCGCGCCGAGATCGAGCGGTCCGGCGCCCGCGACGCGGCGGAGCTGATGGAGGAGCGGGCCGGGCTTCAGGTCACGCGGTCGTTTCGCGGCACCGAGCTCTGGCTCCGAGGCCTGGACCCGGCCTACACGCTGATCCTGGTCGACGGGGACCGTGTCCCCGGACGAACCGGCGGCGCGATCGACCTCTCGCGGTTCGGGGTCGAGAGCATCGAGCGCATCGAGATCGTCCGTGGCCCGAGCTCCGCGCTCTACGGCTCGGAGGCGATCGGCGGCGTGGTGAACCTCCTGACGCGCGAGTCCACGCGGGACTTCGGGGCCGACGGCATGGCGAGCTACGGGCTCGGCAACGTCATCGACGCGACCGCCAACGCGCGCGGGCGCCCGGACCGTCACCTGCGCCTCGGCCTCAACGGGGGCTTTCACTACGCCGACGCCTTTGGTCGCCCCGACGACGACCCTGCGGCCGCGGAGGAGGTGACCGGCGGCAGCTCGCGCCTGCAATGGTCGCTCGGCGGAGGAGCGCAGTGGGAGCCGAGCCGCCGGCACCGCGTGCGACTGCAAGGCGACTACCTCTCGCGGGACCTCCGCGGCGTCGACCCGGGGTCGGGGAGCGCGCTCTTCGATCGCACCCAGCTCCAGGAGCAGCTTCAGGTCTCGATCTCCCATCAGGTCACCGGGCGCGACCGCCTCCGGCTGATGACCCGCGCCTCCTACGCGCAGTTCCGAGAGCAGTACCTGCTCGACCAGCGCGGGAGCGGCCAGCTCGATCAGTTCGAGGACAACCGCGAGCACATGGGACAGATCTCGACGACGCTCAGCTTCGGTCTGCCCGGCAACCAGGCGATCACGGTGGGCTACGACCAGCTGCTCCAGGTCCTCGACTCCGAGCGGCTGAGCAGCGTCGGCCGGCGCGCCCGCTTCGCCTTCTTCGCGCAGGACGAGTGGGTCGTGTTCGAGGAGGGGCCGATGAACCTGACCGTCGTGCCCGGGGT
>JAUHXR010000195.1 GCA_030426845.1 Polyangia bacterium
CGCGCCGACGGCCGCACCCCGGCCGCCGGCGCCCCCGGCCACCCCGCCGGGCGCGCCCCCGCGGCCGCCTCCGCCCAGGCCGCCGGCCGCGCCGCCCACGGCGGGACGCGTCCCGGGGGTCGGCGGCGAAGAGGAGCCGACCACCGTGGCCGCCCCCGCCCTCCC
Organism: Polyangia bacterium; assembly: GCA_030426845.1. Classification (GTDB taxonomy): domain Bacteria; phylum Myxococcota_A; class Polyangia; order Polyangiales; family Sandaracinaceae; genus JAUHXR01. The sequence continues at coordinate 166 of JAUHXR010000195.1, forward strand.
CGACGCCCTCGCCGAGGCGCCGCCCTCGGCGCGCAAGCAGCTCAAGAGCACCCTCCTCGGCGTGGCGCCGCCCAAGTTCGACGAGGAGGAGGAGAGCGCGACCATGGTCGCGCGCGTCCCGCAGGAGCTCCTCGACGCGGCGAGCCCGGACGACGACGAGGCGACCCACTTCCGCGAGGTGTTCGATCAGTTCCTCGCGATGAAGCGCCAGTGCGGCGAGTCGACGGCGGGCCTGACCTTCGAGAAGTTCCAGCAGACGCTCCGCCGCAACCGCGACCAGATCGTGTCCCGGCACGGCGCCCGAAAAGTCCGTTTCACCGTCTACACGAAGAACGGGAAAGCGGCTTTGAAGGCGACGCCGATCAAGAGCTGATCGGGCCGCGGGCCGCGCCCCTGCTCGGGGAGCCCGAGCGGGGGACAGCGGGCCGTGTGCGCGCGCTCTCGCCGACGGAAAAGAGGAAGCCGGGGGACCGTTCGGTCCCCCGGCTTCACATACGTCCGTACCATCGTGGTCGTAGGTTGGCTGTGGAAGAACCCCATGACCTCGTTAGGTGGGGGCTTATTTTGCCCGCTTCAGGCTTCCCAGTGATGCTTGCTGGGCCGGCTCACCACGGACAAGTGCCGCCCCCGAGGAAAAAGGCTTACGAGGGATTCTTTTCACAGAACCGTCGCGAGTCCCGACAGAGGAACGCATGAGAAAGTTAAGGCAGCGCCCCGAGACGGTCAACCCGTCCTGGCGCCGGCCCGGCCCTCCCAGGGGACGTCGGGGACCCCGGCCACGTGGTTCGCGAGCCGGGCGAGCACGAACAGCAGATCGCTGAGTCGGTTCAGGTAGCGGAGCACGGCCGGCCGCAGCTCCTCGTTGCGCATCAGCACCACCGCGCGGCGCTCCGCGCGCCGACACACCGTGCGCGCGAGGTGGAGATGCGCGCCCGCCGGAGAGCCGCCGGGGAGCACGAAGGTCTTCAGCGGCGCGAGGACCGCCTCGGCCTCGTCGATCGCGCGCTCGAGCTCCTCGACGTCGGGCTCCTCGATGCGGGCGACGCCGATGTCCTTGCCCGGCCGCGCCGCGAGCTCCGCGCCGAGGTTGAACAGCGACGACTGGATAGCCGCGAGGAGCGCGTCGCGCGTCTCGTCGATCGGGTGGAGCCTCACGAGCCCGAGCACGCTGTTCAGCTCGTCGATCTCGCCGTACACCCAGACGCGCGCCGAGTCCTTGCCGATGCGCGCGCCCCCGAACAGGCCCGTCTCTCCCTCGTCGCCGGTCTTCGTATAGATCTTCACGTCGTCTCCCCCGCGCTCGCTCCTGCGTCGACGCCGAGCCGCAGGCCGGGCGCCCACCCCTGACCCGCGAGGAAGTCGCCGGCCGCGAGGCGACGCTTTCCCTGGAGCTGGAGCACGTCGATCGCCAGGGTGCCCTCGCCCGTCGCCACCACCACGCCGGCCGGGCTCGCCTCGACGACGGTGCCGGGCGCGGCGTCGACCGGCTCGGACGAGACGACCCGCGTGCGGTGCACCTTGACCACGCGCCCCTCGACCTCGGTGAACGCGCCCGGCCATGGCGAGGTGCCGCGGACCCGGTCGTGGACGCGGCGGGCCGGCTGCGACCAGTCGATCCGGCCGTCCTCCTTGGTGAGCATCGGGGCCCGCGTCGCCGCCGCGTCGTCCTGGGGCGTCGGCTCGAGCGCGCCCTCGACCCACGCGCCGAGGTGGGTGGTCAAGAGGCGCGCTCCCATCGCGGCCAGGCGATCGCCGAGCTCGGCCGCGGTCTCGTCGGGGTCGATCGGGGTCGACGCCGAGACGATCACCGGGCCGGTGTCCATCCCCTCGTCCATCTGCATCAGGCAGACGCCGGTCTCGCGATCACCGTCGATGATCGACCACTGGATCGGCCCGGCGCCTCGCCAGCGCGGGAGCAAGGAGGCGTGCACGTTCACGCAACCCCGGCGCGGCGCGTCGAGGACCGGACGGGGGAGGATGCGCCCGTAGGCGATGACCACCGCGACGTCGGCCTCGAGCGCGCGGAGCGACTCGGCGAAGGCGGGCGCGCGGACCTTCGTCGGCTGCTCCACCTCGAGGCCCAGCGCGAGCGCGCGCTCCTTCACCGGCGGCGGCCGGAGCCTCATCCCGCGACCCGCCGGGCGATCGGGCTGACAGATCACGCGCACGATCTCCGCCTGGGCGTGGACCGCCTCGAGCGAAGGCACCGCGAGGGCGGGGGTGCCGAAGAAGATGGCCCGCATGGCTCGCCGCGGATCGAGGGGCGCTACTCGGCGGCCGCGTCGGAGGCGGCGCGCTTGCTCATCGCGCGGTGGACCAGGCGCCGGCGGATGAGGCCGAGGTGGTCGATCATCAGCTTGCCGTCGAGGTGGTCGTTCTCGTGCTGGATCGCCACCGCGAGCAGGCCGTCGGCCTCGAGCTCGAAGTGCTCGCCTTTCTCGTTCTGCGCGCGGACCGTGACGACCTCCGCCCGCTCGACCTCCTCGTGCACGCCGGGGAAGGAGAGGCAGCCCTCCTCCCAGCACTGCGTGCCGACCTTCTTGACGATCTCCGGGTTCACGAAGACCTTGAGGTCGCTCGGGTCGTCGTCGCCGGTGGCCACGTCGACGATGAACAGGCGGATCGGCTCGCCGATCTGGGTGGCCGCGAGGCCCACGCCCGGCGCGGCGTACATCGTCTCGGCCATGTCCTCCACGAGCTTCTCCAGCGCGGGGCCGAACTCGGTCACCGGCTGGCCGGGGTCGCGGAGGCGCTTGTCCGGGTAGTGGAGGATGCGTCGAATCGCCATGCGTTCTGCTTTAGTCCGCGGGGGCCTCTCCTACAAGCCCAGGTCACGGCTCCGACAGGCCCAGCGCGGCCGCGTAGGCGCGGCGCCGGGCCGGATCGGCCAGCGCCCGGAACGCCTCGTCGAGCGCGTCGAGCGCGAGATCGCGCGGCGCCTCGAGAGACTCGAGGCCGAGCAGCGCGAGGGGCAGCGCGTGGAGCTCGGCGCGGCGGGCCTCGAGGGCGCGGGCGAGGTCGGGACCGGACGCGTCGCTCGGCACCCCGAGGATCGCGAAGTAGTCGCCGTCCTCGGCGAGGGCCGCGGCCGCGGTGACGAGCCCCCGCACCGAGCGGCGCGCCTCGGGGTCGCGCGCCTCCTCGGCCGACTCCCGGAGGACGAGCGCGTCACCGGCCACGAGCGCGTAGAGCACGGCGGGGAGGCCCGGCTCGGTGGGGGCCTCCGAGAGGAGGTCCCGGAGCGGTCGGCCCTCGAGCCGGCCGAGCAGCTCGACCAGCTCGCTGTTCAGCTCGGCGTGCGCGAGCGCGCCCTCCCGCGCGGGGCCGAGCGCGAGCCCGACCGAGAGGCCGCCGAGCAGCTCGATCGCGCGGGCGTCGGGGATGCTCGAGCGCGCCGCCTCGATCAGGGCCGGCCTCAGGGGCCGCGACAGGGCGCGGCTCCGCGCGAGGAGCCGGCCGGGCTCGGTGTCCTCGAGGTGGTGAAGCGAGAACTCGGCCGCGTCGGCCTTCACCAGCTCGGTGAGGAGCGCCTCGCGGGCCTCGCGGAGCAGGCGGTCGCGCTCGAAGCGCCCCAGCTCACCGGCCTCGACCCGACGCTGGAGCACGCGCTCGGCGCCCATCTCGTCGAGCGGGCGCTCGGTCGCGCGCCCGCGACGCCGCAGGCTCGCGAGGGCGCGATCGGCGACGGGGCCGTCCACCGCGCGGAGCTCGCCGCCGAGAAAGGTCAGCCGCACGTGCGGGCCGCCTTCGATCTGCAGCGCGCAGATCGCGTCGAGGCCGAGGGTCGCGATGCGCCAGAGCAGGCGGATCGCGCCGCCGGGGCCGAGCGCCCCCTCGCGCGCGCCCCCGCCCTCGGCGCGGCCGAGCACCGTGTCGTCCTCGGGCCAGTCCGCCCCGCGGCGAGCGGCGGCGGGCATGAGCTGCGCGGGGTGGACCCCGGAGCCCGGAGCCTCGTCCTGGTCGTCGACCTCGGCGCGCCCCGGCGGCGCCTCGGTGGCGGTGGTCTGCTCCGGCCGCGACGATCGACGCACGTCGGCGCGAGTCGAGCCGGCCGGCGGCGCGCGGCTCGCCCCGCCGTCCGTCTCGTCGGGGCCCGCGCCCGCGATCGGCGGCGGGACGGCGGGTCCGCCCACGTAGGTGAAGGCGTCGATCGGGTCGAGGGCCACCGGCTCGTCGAGGCGGAAGGCCGGGGCGTCGAAGAGCTCGCGCGGGACGAGGGCCTCAGGCGGCTCGTCGGCGGCCGGGAAGTGCAGCGCGAGGGGCGGCCGATCGGGGAAGACCCGTCGATCGGCCGCCTCGAGCAGCCCCGCGAGGAACGGCGAGAGCTCCGCCCGCTCGGCGGCCGGGATCCGCGGCTGAGGCGCGTCGAGCTGCGAGCCGGCGCCAGGGAAGGAGCTGACCGAGCTGCTGACCGAGCTGCTGACCGAGCTGATGGCGCTGTCCTCGCCCGCGCCCGTCGGCTCGCGGCCGGCGGTGACCTTCGACACCTCGCCGGTGCCGCCGCTGAGCTGCATCGTCGGCTCCCGCGGCGCGAAGAGCGGCGCCTCCACGGAGTCGTCGTCGCGCAGGAGGACCTGGGAGGAGTCCGGGTCATCGGGGTCGGAGAGCTGCATCGTGCGCTCGAAACGCGGCGCCTCCACGCGCGAGACCTCGGCCGCGCCGGCGTGGCTGAGGAGGGCGCGGACCCGGGCGACGCAGGGATCGAGCTCGACGGGGCGCGCGAAGACCGCGTCGGCCCCGAACGCGGGCCCGTCGCCCCGGCTGCGCACGCCCGGGGGCAGGCCCACCAGCACGACCGGCACGCCGCCGCGCTCCTCGTCGTCGCGGAGATCCCGGAGGGTCGCGAGCGCCTCGTCGAGGTCACCGGCGAGCACGAGCAGATCGGCGTCGGTGCGCGCGACCTCGCTCAGCTCGATCGTGCGGACCGAGAAACCGGCCTGGCGGAGCTGCTCCACGAGGAACGGCCCCTCGGGGCTCGGGTCGCAGACGTCCACGCGGGCGGGCACGGCGACCATCATAGCGTCATACACTGGGCGCGATGCCTGCCTTCCTGGGCCACGACGCCGATCCGGCCTTCCTGGGCCACGACGCCGATCCGCCCTCGAGACTCGCGCGCGAGCGAGAGACGGAGCCGCTCCGCGCCCGGCGCGCGTTCTGCCGCGCGATCGCCCTCGGGCTGGGGGCGGTCACGCTCGGCGCGCGGCCCGCGCTCGCGCAGCCGCCGACGGATCGGGAGCCCGCCGATCCGGGCCATCTCACCCCCGAGGAGTCGGCCCACGTGCCCGTCCTCGTGCTCCCCCGCCGCCCGCGCGTGGAGCGCCCCTTCGACCTGATCGTCCAGATCGGCGACCCGACGCACACCATGGCCGAGCACCACCGCATCGCGTGGATCGAGGTGCTCGCCGGCGGGGCGCGGGTGTTCCGGGCGGAGCTGGGGCCGGCGGTGGCCTTCCCCGTCGTGCGGGTGCCGCTCGTGCTCACCGGGCCGACGGTCCTGACGGCGCGCGCGCAGTGCAACCAGCACGGCGTCTGGCGCACCCGGCGCGAGGTCGAGGTCGGCTGAGCGCCGGCGGATCGGTGAACGGATCGGCACACCCGCGACCCGTGAGGTGACGCCCATCCTTCACACCTCCGCGGCGGAGACCGCGGATCGTGCGTGGGAGGTGGGGTGGCACTGACATTGCGTGACGGCGCACCGGGAGGTCTTCTACGTGCGACACATCACCACCATCGCCGCCATCGGCGCGCTGTTCGCCCTGAGCGGGTGCTTCTTCTTCCGGCCTTACGATCGCGACGACAGCGCCGACGTGGTCGTCGAGGATCCGGACTACGCGTTCACCTACGACGCGCAGATCCAGGAGGCGTGGGTCGGCGGCGAGATGGCGGACCTCGGCCAGTTCGAGGGCGACGCCTACGAGGCCACCTACTACGGCACCTCGATCACGCTGCACGCGGGCCAGGAGGGCGGGGCCGACTTCGGCTGGGCGATGATCCGCCTGTCCTCGTTCGAGGGCTTCGAGGGCGACGCGTTCGAGCCGGGCACCACGGTGAGCGGCGAGGACGCGGGGGTCTCGGCCCAGGGCTGCACCGGCCCGAGCCACGGCAACTACATCTTCGACGGGACCACCAACGACGTGACCATCGTCGTCGAGGAGGGCCCGACGCCGACCTCGCGCCTGTTCCACTACACCGCGCAGTTCGACTCGTCGCGCGGCGGCGAGACCCACGGCAGCTTCGTCCTCGAGGTGAACTGACCGAGGCGGCGCGGGGCTGCTACGTTCCACGGCATGCGCCGCCCCGCGCTGATCCTCTCGCTGCTCCCCGTCGCGCTGGTCGCGGCGGGCTGCACCGATCTGGGGGGCTACGCCACCCTGCCGGGGGAGACGTACCGCGGCACGGTGCTCGGGGTGGAGGAGAGCACGGTCCTCCTGCGCGGGTTCGAGGTGGGCGCCGAGATGCGGCTCTCGTTCGACCCGCGCCTCGCGACCTCCCTCGACGAGCCGCCGGGGATCGTGACCACGTCGGACGGGGCGCTGACCGACGTCCCCCTCGAGCCGATCGTCCCGCTCGCCCACGACGCGCTGAGCGAGTACGAGATCCCCGCTGGCGGCCGCATCCGCAACTATATCTTCGTGGTGCGGCCCAGCGACGGACCGCTCGCGGGGCGCGAGCCGTTCGTGTTCCTGTCGCTGATGAACGACGGCACGATCGAGGTGCGCGTGATCGCGGGCGGGGGCGACGACGACCCGCCCACGTCCTACTTCGGGCTCTGGCGGCTGCGCCGGGAGGCGCCGTGAGGGTCCTCGGCATCGAGTCGTCCTGCGACGAGACCGCGGCCGCGGTCGTGGACGCGGACGGCCGCGTCCTGAGCGACGTGGTGGCGAGCCAGATCGCGGTCCACGCGCCCTACGGCGGCGTGGTGCCGGAGCTGGCGGCGCGCGCGCACCTCACCAACGTCGTCCCGGTGCTCGAGCGGGCGATCGCCGAGGCGGGGGGCCTCGAGACGATCGACGCCGTCGCCGTCACGAACGGGCCGGGGCTCGTCGGTGCGCTCCTGGTCGGCCTGCAGGCGGCCAAGGCGATCGCCTTCGCCCGCGACCTGCCCCTCGTCGGGGTCGATCACCTGATCGGCCACCTCTTCGCCGTCTACCTGCGCCGCGGCGAGGGCGACCCCGAGGTGCCCACGCTGCCGTACATCGCGCTGCTCGTCTCGGGCGGGCACACCGCGATCTACGAGGTCACCGCGCCGGGCGAGGCCCACATCCTCGGGCAGACGCGCGACGACGCGGCGGGCGAGGCCTTCGACAAGGTCGCCAAGCTCCTCGGGCTCGGCTACCCCGGCGGGCCGGTGATCGATCGCCTCGCGCGCGCCGGCGACCCGCGCGCGATCGAGCTGCCGGTGCCGATGGCGTCGCGGCGCACCCTGGACTTCTCGTTCTCCGGCCTCAAGACCGCGGTCGCGCGGCGGGTGAAGACGCACGGGGTGCCCGAGAGCGAGGCCGAGATGGCCGACCTCTGCGCCTCGTTCCAGCGGAGCGTGACCCGGGTCCTCGTCCAGAAGAGCGTCCACGCGTGCCGGACCCGCGAGATCGGGCGCCTCGTGCTCGGCGGCGGGGTCGCGGCCAACTCGGGCCTCCGCGCGGCCGCGGCGAAGCTCTGCGCCAAGCACGGCATCGCGCTCCACGTACCCCCGCTCGCCTCGTGCACCGACAACGCGGCGATGATCGCCTACGCGGGCGCGCTGAAGCTGGCCTCCGAGGGCCCCGCCACCCTCGCGCTCTCGGCCTACTCGCGCAGCCCCGACCTGCGCCGCGGCAAGCAGCCGCGCCGCCGCGCGACCTGACCGCCTCGAATCTCGCGCCGGAGTTTGGTAGAGGGTCGCCATGCGCGGGGCGATGGACAGCATCCTCGACGCGATCGGGCAGACCCCGATCGTCAAGCTGCAGCGGATCGGGGCCGAGCTCGAGGCCGAGATCTACGTCAAGTGCGAGTACCTCCAGCCGTCCGGGAGCGGCAAGGATCGGGTCGCGCGCCGGATGATCGAGGCGGCCGAGGCGTCCGGGGCGCTCGCGCCCGGCGGGACGATCGTCGAGGCGACCACCGGGAACACCGGCGCGGCCCTCGCGGCCTGCGCGGCGGTGCTCGGCTACAAGTGCGCGTTCGTCGTGCCCGACCGGGTGAGCGCGGAGAAGATCGCGGCCCTCCGCGCCTATGGCGCAAAGGTCGTGGTCACCCCGAGCGCGGTCGATCCGGACGACCCCAAGAGCATGCGGCCGGTCGCGCGCGAGCTCGCCGCGAGCATCCCGGGCGCGTGGCTGGTCGACCAGTGGGAGAACGAGCTCAACCCGAAGGGCCACCGGCTCTCGACCGGCGCCGAGATCTGGGAGCAGACCGGCGGCGAGCTCGACGCGATCGTCGCGGGCATCGGCTCGGGCGGTACGCTCACCGGGATCGGGCGGCACCTCAAGTCCAAGCGTCGCGACATCGCGGTGGTCGGCGTCGACCCGGTCGGCTCGCTGATTCACGACTTCGTGGTGAGCGGGCGCGTGACCCCGCCGACCGCGTTCGAGCTCGAGGGCATCGGCGTCGACTTCTTCCCCAAGACGCTCGACGCCGGGGTGCTCGACGAGGTGGTGCGGGTCGACGACGGCGCGGCGTTCCGGATGGCGCGCGACCTCGTCCGCCTCGAGGGGCTCTACGTCGGCGGCTCGAGCGGCGCGGCGGTGGCCGGCGCGATCGAGTGGGCGCGCCGCGTGGGCGGGCCGCGCAAGGTGCTGGTGCTCCTGCCCGATGGCGCGGGCGGGTACCTGTCGAAGATCTTCAACGACGAGTGGATGACCGAGCACGGCTTCCTCGCCGAGACCGAGGGGCTCGGGACGGTCCGCGCGCTCATCCAGCAGAAGGGCGGCGCGGGCGTGATCACCGCCAAGCACACCGATCGGGTGCGGGACGTCATCGGGCGCATGAAGTCGAACGGCATCTCGCAGCTCCCGGTGATGCGTGACGGCGAGCTGATCGGCGCGGTCGCGGAGGTCGACCTGCTGCGGTACCTCGTCAGCGGCGAGAGCTCGCTCGACGGCGAGGTCGCGCCGCTCGTGGAGCGTGACTACTCGCTCGTCGATCCGGGCACGCCCATCGAGACGCTGCAGGCGCGCATGAACGAGGCGCGGATGGCGATCGTCCTCGACGAGGGCCGGGTGGTCGGCGTGGTGACCAAGATCGACCTCATCGACTACCTCGCGCGCCGCGCGGTCTGAGCCCGCGGCGCCGGTCGGGAGAGCCTGGATGACGGTGGCGTTCTCGGAGCGGAGCGACGTCGCGGGCGAGCCGAACCCGCTGAGCCGCGCGCTCGCCGAGGCGCGCGCGCGCGGCCCGGTGCTCGACCTGACGGTGTCGAACCCGGCCGACGCGGAGCTGGCCTACGACCGCGGCGCGATCGCGCGGGCGCTGAGCGCGGTCGACGCGACCCGCTACGCGCCCCACCCGCTCGGCCTCCCGTCGGCGCGCGAGGCGCTCGCCGCGCGCGGCCTCATCGCCGACCCCGCGCGCGCGCTGCTCACCGCGAGCACCTCCGAGGCCTACGCGTACCTCTTCCGGCTCCTCGCCGATCGGGGCGACGAGCTGCTCGTCCCCGCGCCGAGCTACCCGCTGCTCGAGCACCTCGCCCACGCGGCGGAGGTCGAGCTGTCGCCCTACCCGCTCGTCTACGACGGCGCGTGGCGCGCGCCGCTCGACCTACTGCACGACGCGATCGGCCCTCGCACGCGCGCGATCGTCGTGGTGAGCCCGAACAACCCGACGGGGAGCGCGCTCGACGTGGAGCTCGCGGCCGGGCTCGAGGCGATGGGGCTGCCGGTGGTGATCGACGAGGTCTTCGGCGCCTACCCGCTCGAGGCCGCGCTCGCGCGCGTGCCGGTCGAGGGGACGCTGACCTTCCGCCTCGACGGGCTCAGCAAGCGGGCGGCCCTGCCGGGGATGAAGCTGGCGTGGGCGAGCGTCGAGGGTCCGCCGGCGCAGGTGACCGAGGCGATGGCCCGGCTCGAGGTGATGGCCGACGCGTTCCTCTCCCCGAGCGCGCCAGCCCAGCAGGCGCTCGCCGGCCTCCTCGACGCGACCGCGCCGACCCGGGACGCGATCGCGGCGCGCACCCGGGCCAACCTCGACGCGCTCCGCGAGGCGATCGCGGGCACCGCGCTGAGCGCGCCCCGGGTGGACGGCGGCTGGTACGCGCCCGTCCGCCTCCCGGCCACCCGGACGGACGAGGCCTGGGCGCTCGCGCTGCTCGAGCGCGGCGTCCACGCGCACCCCGGCTACCTCTACGACTTCGACGACGAGGAGGCCTGGCTCGTGCTCGGGCTGCTGACGCCACGCGCCGCGTTCGACGAGGGCGTCGGGCGCCTCATCGCGCTCGTCAACGAAGGCGACTGAGCTTCTACCTTAGCAGCCCGTTGAAGAACCTCCCCGCGCGCCTCACGGCCGGGAGCCCGCGCCCGCGCGGCGCATCGCTCCTCGAGAACCCTCCGGGATTCCCTCGTCCCGCTGCGCCACGCAGGCGCGCCCTCGCAACCGCGATCCATCACGGTCGGTTCTTCAACGGGCTGTTAGGAGCTTGATTCGCTACCGGCGCGATGCGGATCCCGGAGCGCCATGCGTTCGGATCGGCGTCGGACGTGACGAGGCGATGCTCGGGCATCGTCGAGGAGCGGCCGGCGGCGAGGCGGACGCTTGCCGCCCCGGAGGCGCCCCGCGACGGTGGTGAATCAAGCTCTTAGAGCGCCAATCGGTTTGGAGAGTCGAGAAAGCTCGGAGCGCGACGGCCGTTCGGCGTGGTCAGACGTGACGAGGCGATGCTCAGGCATCGTCGAGGAGCGGCTGTCCGCGCCGGACGGCTGTCCCACCCGTGATTTGCGGCGGTTTCAAACCGATTGGCGCTTTAGCCGGCGGCCTGCGCGGCCTTGAAGCGGCGCTTGCGCACGGCGAAGGCGAGACCCTGACCGTTCAGGTCGGCGTCGAGCTTGAGCGCCGCGACCGCGGCCTCGTCCTCGTCGAGGCCGACCGCCTCGAGCCGGCCCTCGAGCATGTCCCAGACCCGCTCCGCGCAGAACGCGTCGAGCTCGTCGTCGGGGACCTCGTCCTCGAAGGCGCGCTCGACGATCTCCGCCGACTCCTCGATCTGCTCGCGGAGCTGCTCGGCGATCTCCTCGAGGTCGTCGTATCCGCCGAAGTGGGTCAGGTAGGCGCGCTCCGCCCCCGAGCCGACGATGGTGTCGAGGCTCTCGAGCGCGGCGGCCGCGTCGAAGTCGGTCGGCGAGGTGCTCGGGATCGCGAAACGACCGTTGCGCTGGAGATCGGGGTAGACGAGCCCGAAGGAGTCGCCGGTGAAGATCGCGCGCGAGCCCGAGTCGAGGACGCACATGTGGTGGTTGGCGTGCCCGCGGGTGTGGAGGAACGTCAGCTCGCGCCCCCCGAAGGAGAGGGTCTCGCGATCGTTCATCACGCGGACCCGCGCCTCGGGCACCGGCGCGATCTCACCGTAGAGCCGCGCGAACGCCTCGGCGCCGTAGACCTCGCGCGCGCTCGCGACGAGCTTGCTCGGATCGATCGCGTGGCGGGCCGCGCGCGGGTGCGCGAGGAGCGTCGCGTTGGGGCAGCGGGCGAGCAGCGCGGACGCGCCGCCGGCGTGGTCGAGGTGGATGTGCGTGATGATCACCCAGTCGACCGCCTCGGGCGTCAGGCCCTCGGCCTCGAGCGCCTCGAGGAGGCGCGGGACGGCGTGGGTGGTGTTCGTCTCGACGAAGGCCGCCCGGTCGCCCTCGCGGATCAGGTACGCGGCCGTGCCGCGCGGCATGTCGTAGTAGTGGGTGTCGATGGTGCGAACGCCGTCCATGCGGGGCGTCTACCGCACGCGCGGGCGCGAGGCCACGCGAGAAGCCGTCGCGTCGTCAGAGCATCGAGACGGGGTCGACATCGACGTGAGCCCGCGCGCTGCCGAGGCCCTCGTCGATGCGGTCGGCGAGCGCGCGCGCGACGGCGCGGAGCGCGCGGCGCTGAGGGCTGCGGAGCATGAGGCGGAACCGGAAGCGGGCGCGGAGCCGGGCGATCGGCGCGGGCGCGGGGCCGAGGATCGAGACTACGCCAGCCCGCGCGGCGGGGTGGGCGCGCGCGCGCTCGGCCAGCCGGTCGGCCGCCTCCTGGGCGCGGCGCTCGTCGCCCGCGTCGACGCGCACCGCGACCAGCCGCCCGAAGGGCGCGTACTCGAGCTCGCGCCGCGCCTCGAGCTCGGCCTGGAAGAAGCGCCCGTAGTCGTGGTGCTTCGCGCAGGCGATCGCGGGGTGCGTCGGCTGGAAGGTCTGGAGCACCACCTTGCCCTCGCGCTCACCCCGGCCCGCGCGGCCCGCGACCTGGCTGAGGAGCTGGAAGGTGCGCTCGGACGCGCGGAAGTCGGGGAACGCGAGGGACTGGTCGGCGAGGATGACCCCGACGAGCGTCACGCCGGGGATGTCGTGGCCCTTGGTGACCATCTGCGTGCCGACGAGCACGTCGATCTCGCCGCGCCGCAGGCGGTCGAGCACCGACTCCACCGCGCGCCCGCCGGCCGCCGTGTCGCGATCGAGGCGCGCGACCTTCGCGGGGGCGAAGACGTTCGCGAGGACGTCCTCGAGGCCCTCGGTGCCGGTCCCGATCGGGGTGAGGCCGCGGAGGCCGCAGCTCGGGCAGGTCGGCGTGATCGCGGTGCGGTAGTCGCAGTAGTGGCAGCGCAGGACCTGAGCGCGCCGGTGCTCGGTGAGGCTCACGCTGCACGCGGGGCACTCGGCGACCTCGCCGCACATCTCGCAGCGAAGGCTGGGCGCGAAGCCGCGGCGGTTGAGGAAGAGGATCGCCTGCCCCTGGTCGGCGAGGCAGCGCTCGAGCGCGCGGTGCAGCGGGCCCGTGATCAGCGGGTGGCCGCTCGGTCCGGGTCCGTGACGCTTGAGGTCGACGAGCTCCACGTCGGGGAGCGAGCGCGCGGTGGCGCGCGAGGGGAGCACGCTCAGCGCGACCTGCTCGCGGTCGGCGCGGAAGCGCGTCTCGATGCTCGGCGTCGCGCTGCCGAGGACGCAGACCGCGCCCGCCCGGTGCGCGCGCAGGATCGCCATGTCGCGGGCGTGGTAGCGGAAGCCTTCTTCCTGCTTGAAGGACGGGTCGTGCTCCTCGTCGACGACGATCACGCCGAGGTTCTGGACCGGCGCGAAGAGCGCCGAGCGCGCGCCGACCGCGAGGTGGAGCTCGCCGCGCCGGAGCCCGCGCCAGGCGAGCGCGCGCTGGGTCTGGGTGAGCGCGCTGTGGAGCACCGCGATGCCGTCCCCGAAGCGCGCGCGGAAGCGGTGGACGAGCTGCGGGGTGAGCGCGATCTCGGGCACGAGCAGGAGCGCGCCGCGTCCGCGCGCACGCGCCTCGGCGATCACCCGGAGGTAGACCTCCGTCTTGCCCGAGCCGGTCACGCCGTGCAGCAGGTGGGTGGAGGCGCCCTCGTCGAGCGCGCGGGTGAGGCGCTCGATCGCCTCGCGCTGGGCGTCGGTGGGCTCGGGCGGGCGGTCGGGGGCCACCGGCTGGCTGAAGAACGGGTCGGTCGGGACCTCGCGCTCCTCGACCGTCAGCAGGCCTCGCTCCGCGAGGCGACGCACGACCCCGCGCGCGTCCTTGACGTGCGCGCGGAGCTCGCCGACCGAGACCTCGCCGCGCTCCGCGACGAGCGCGAGCACGACCTGCTGGCTCGCGCCGACGCGCCCCTCGGGCGTGGCCGCCGGGCGCGCGAAGAGCTCCGTCCGCGTCGCCACCACCGGCCCGGCCAGCGCCTCGCCGTCCTCCAGGAACCCGCCTTGACGCAGCGCGCGGAGCGCCTCGGTCGGCAGCGCGGGGGCCGCGGCGCGCAGCACGTCGCCGACGGGGTGGAGATAGTAGTCGGCCGCCTCGAGGAGGAACTGCAAGAGCTCGGGCTCGAAGACGGGGTCGCGCTCGATGAGGCCGGCCACGGACTTGATCCGCTTGACCCCCTCGGGCGCCGCCTCCGGGTGGCCGAGCACCACGCCGACGAGCTTGCGCCCGGAGAACGGCACCGCGACGCGTGAGCCGACCGGCGGCAGCGGCGTCCCCGCGGGCACGCGGTAGGTGAAGCGGCGGCGGAGCGGCACGGGGAGCGCGACCTCCACGAAGCGCGCGGCGGCCTCGGTCCCGGCGAAGAGGTCGTCGCTCACGTCGCGCGGGCCTCGGCGATCGCGCGGGCGAGGCGGGGCCAGGCCGCGCGGGGGACGGGCGCGCCGGGCTCGCGCGCGGCGAGCTGGGCGGCGAGGGCGAGGTCGCGGAGGCGGGGCGCGGGCGAGCGCCGCAGGACCGCGAGCGCCGACCCGCGGGCGACCGCGGCCACCGTGGGGGCGCCGTCTCCGCCGTCCCAGCCGATCGCGACGAGCGCTCGCTCTCCCTCGACGAGCAGCGCCGCGTCCTTCGCCACCTCCGCGAGGCCCGGGCCCATCACGAGGGCGCGTCGTCGGGTCTCGCGCCGGCGCCGGATCGCGGGGTCGCCGCGCGTCGCGCGCTCCTCCTCGAGGCGCTCTCGGCGGCTCATGCGCAGCCGGTGTCGGTGCGCCCAGCGCGCGTAGGCGTGGGCGAGGCCGCCGGCGACGAGGAGCGCGATCGCCGCGCGCCACGCGAGGCCTCCGAGGACCGCGGCCGCCGCGCCAAGCGCGAGGCGCGGGCCGAGATCGACGCGCCCCAGGGTGCCCGCGAGCGCCTCGTGGATCGCCCAGGCGCCGAGGAGCGCGAACCCGAGCGCGAGCCCGAGCCGCCCGAGCTGGCTCACGACGCGCGGCCCCTCCACGAGGCGCCGCAGACCGGCCGACGGATCGAGGCGCGAAGGATCGATTCGGATCGCGCGCGGGGCGAAGAGCCCGCCCGCCTGGGCCACGCCGACCACTGCGGCCGCCAGCACCGCCGCCCCGAGCGGCCACGCGATCGCCTCGGCGCCCACCGCGGCCGCGATCTCGACCCCCGCCTCCACGGAGGGCTCACCCGAGAGGAGCGCCCGCGCGGCCTCGGACCACCCCGAGACGAACCTCGGCGCCCCGAGCGCGATCGCGGCGGCGGCGGCCGCGAACGCCGCGCCCGCGGCGAGCAAGGGGGTCCTCGCGATCTCTCCGCGCTCGCGCGCGAGCCGCAGCTTGCGAGACGTCGGCTCGAACGGGCGGGCGTCGTCGGCCATCGGGCCGCCGAGCATAGCAAGGCGGGCGGGGGTGAGCCGCGCGCGCGACGCCGGCCGGCGCAGAGGTGCACCGGCCGGAGGGCGCGCGCGATCAGCCGCGGCGGCGCAGGGCGAAGCCGAGCGCGAGGAGGCCGAGCAGGCCGAAGCCGAGGCCGCCGAGGCTGCGCCCCGGGCGGACCGCGCAGCCGCCGCCGTCCCGCGCCTCGACCTCGGGCCGGACGCAGACCGCCTGGGTGCTCGCGCCGCCGATGCGCTGACACTCGAAGCCCGGCGCGCAGGCGGTGTCCGCGTCGCAGCCGCGCGTGCAGAACGACCCGGTCGAGGTGCCCGCGCAGACACCCGAGGCGCAATCGGTGTTGACGGTGCAGCTCTCGCCGTCGAGCGCGGTGACCGGCGCGCAGACGCTGACCGAGCCGGCGGGCATGCAGTCGAAGCCGGTCGCGCACTCGTCCGCGGAGGTGCAGGTGATGGTGCACCAGTTGCGGTCGCCGAGCGCGGCGCAGATGCCGCCGCCGCAGTCCGCGCTCACCTCGCACACCCCGCCGACGCCCTGCGTCCGGTCGCGGATGCACACCGCGTCGCGGCAGGTGAACCGCTCGGGGCAGCCCCCGCCCGCGTCGCAGAGCGAGACGCACTCGCGGATGCCCGCGACGTCGCGGCATGCGCGCGCCTCGCCGCACTCGGCGTCCGTGTCGCAGGGCTCGCCGAGCCCGCGACCGGCGAAGATCGCCTGGTCGACGCAGCTCCCGCAGCCGCCCGCCAGCGCCGCGCAGACCTCGCCGCCGAGGCAGGCGCCCGCGTCGTGTCGGCAGGGCTCGAGGCAGCGCTGCATCCCGTCGCCCGGGTCGCGGCAGTAGAGCGAGTGACAGTCGGTGTCGACGGTGCACGCCTCGCCGAAGCCGACCGCCCCCGCCTCGCCCGGCACGCAGTAGCCCTCGCAGCCGCTGACGCTGCAGTAGGAGCCGAGCGAGCAGCCCTCCGCGGGGCGCAGCGGGTCGCACGCGCTCGTGCAGACGCGGCCGATGGTCGTGTCCGCGCAGAGGCCGCCGACGCACTCGTCGCTCGACGTGCACGGATCGCCCATCGCGATGCAGCCCTCGTCGACCACGCCGTCGCAGTTGTCGTCCTCGCCGTTGCAGAGCTCGCGGTCCGCCGGGACGCACGTGCCGGTCTCCTCGAGCACCGAATCGATGAACGGGAGGTGACGGTAGATCTCGTTGTACGCGCCGATCGCGGTGCCGCACTGCGGCGAGGTCATGCCGTCGGGGCTGAAGCCGAACGACACCACACCGGCGATCGTCCCGTCGTTGAGGATCATCGGTCCGCCCGAGTCGCCCTGGCAGACCGACGGCTCGACGAAGAGGTAGCCGTCCTGGTAGCCGCGCACCCGCGTCGTGGTCGTGTACTTGGTGCCGGAGCCGCCGCTCGGCGTCTGGCCGTAGCCGACCGCGGTGACCGTCGCGTTGGTGAGGCCCGCCGGGTCGCCGCGGTAGAGCTGCATGGGCGGCTCGGTCGCCGGGGTGGCGAGCACCACCAGCGCCACGTCGTTGGGGTTGCGGCCGATGCCCGGGTTCTGGACCTGGCGGACGTCCGCCACGAGGTACTCGCCCGTGAGCTGGCGCGTGGAGCTGCCGATGTAGACACGGAAGGTCGAGGGATCCCCGGCGACGCCGTCCGAGACCTCGATGCAGTGGTTCGCGGTCAGGACGACGTAGGGCGAGATGATCGACCCCGTGCAGGCCGCGCCGCGCAGGTTGTAGAGGAAGACGACCTCGGGTCGACCGGTCTCGAGCGTGCCGTTGACGATCGCGGCCTCGCTCACCGCGAGGTCGTCGCCGGGCGCCATCGCGCACCCGGCGAGGAGGAGACTGCACACCCAGCGACTCATACGGCTCATCGATCCCTCCGGCGCGCGACCCGCCGTCGCTCGCGCCAGAGCGCGAGCCCGACCAGGGCCAGCCCGAACACGCTAGCCCACCCGCGGCCGCGGCTCACGCCGCCGACGCTGCAGCCGCCCTCCTCGACCACCACGTCGTCGACCGGGCGGGCGCAGACCGCCTCCGTGCCGTCGCCGAGGCGCACGCAGTCGAAGCCCGCCGCGCACGGGGCGTCGGGGCTGCACATCCGCGCGCAGACCGACTCGGCGCCGACCGCGGCGCAGAGCCCGCTCAGGCACTCGTCGTCGGTCGCGCAGGTGTCGCCGATCAGGCCGAGATCCGGCGCGCAGATCTGCGTGCCGCCGGCGTCGACGCAGGCGAAGCCCTGGGGACACTCCTCCACCACGCAGAGGCGGGTGCACCACGAGCGCGGGCCCTGCGTCGCGCAGAACGTCCCGTCGAGACAGTCGCCGAGGCCGACACACGGGTCGCCGATGTCGCCGATCGGGCCGCTCGCGCACACGCCCTCGCGGCAGTGGAAGGAGTCGGGGCAGTCGTCCATCCCGGCGCAGGCGCGCGAGCAGTAGAGGCGCCCGTTGTCGTCGAGGC
>JAUHXR010000521.1 GCA_030426845.1 Polyangia bacterium
CGCAACGGCGAGGCCGCGCGCCGCGTGGAGGCCGGCCCGGTGCTCCTCGTCACCGACGCGACCCAAGGGACGGTCGCGCGCAACTCCGCGGTGGCGTGGATGGCCCGGGATCTCCGCGAGGTGAGCGCGCTGAGCCACAGCGGCGATCACCAGGGCGCGCAGCTCCGCCTCGACCGCGTCCGGGCCGTCATCGGCGCCGTCTCCGCCGCGCGGCCGCTCGACGAGGAGCTGCAGCGGGACCTCGCGATGCTCACCGACTTCGCCCACGCGCTCGCGCGGCACACGGGCGAGCCGGTGCGGACGTTCCGCGCGCGCGTCCGCGTTGACGCGACCGACGGGTGACTCTGGTATACGACGGCGGGGCGGGTGGAGCCGGACTTCACGAGCGAGGCGTGGATCGCGACCGAGCGTGCGCTGGTGGCGCGCATGCGCGAGGGCGACCAGCGCGCGATCACCGAGATCTACCGAGCGTTCGCGCCGCGGCTCTTCGCGCGGGTGCTGATGCCCAAGCTCGGCAACCGTCAGGCGGCCGAGGACGCGCTCAGCGAGACGTTCCGCGTGGGGATCGAGAAGCTCGATCAGTTCGACCACAAGGGCGTGAGCCTCTACTTCTGGCTGTCGCGGATCGCGGCGAACAAGGCGACGGACATGCACCGGGTCAAGGCGCGCACGAGGCGCGCGCTCACCAGCTTCGAGCAGATGCTCGCCCCGCTGCGCCCGAGCGCGCCGCGGCCGGAGAAGCAGCTCGTCGAGAAGGAGCGCGACGCCCTGCTCAAGGAGCACGTCCAGGAGACCCTCGCCGCGATCAACCCGCGCTACGCCCGGGCGATCACGCTGCGTTTCCTGGAGGACCGCAGCCGCGAGGCCTGCGCGGCGGCGATGGAGGTCAAGCTGGGCACCTTCGACGTGCTCCTGCTGCGCGCGCTGCGGGCGTTCCGTAAGCGCTGGGATGGGGTGGTCGGCGAGGCCACGATGCGAGGGCTGGCATGAGCGAAGACGACGGGCGAAGCGGCGGGGACGTCGACGCGGACGCGCGCAGCGCGGACGCGGACGCGCTCGACGCGGACGAGCTGGCCGAGGCCGAGGCCCTCGCGCGGGCGCTCGAGCGAGGCTCGGGCGGGGACGAGCTGCCCGAGGACGCCCTCGAGGCGGCTGCGCTGATTCGCTACAGCCTCGATGGCGGTGAGCTGCCGCGCGATCGCGAGGACGCGATCCTCGCCGAGGTTCTCCAGGGCGCGCAGCGCGCGGCCGAGCGGCGACCCGCCCCGTCCCGCCGGCCGTGGTGGATGGCGATCTTCGGGCTGGGCTTCGCCGGCGCCGCCGCGGCCGCCGTCGTGGCGATCCTGATCTGGCGGGGGCTCCCGACGGCGCCCGCGATCCCGGAGAACGGGGCGCCGGCGCCTGGCCTCGAGGTCGTGCGCGCGTCGATGGGTCGGCTGGAGGGCGCGGACCACGACGAGGCCTTCGACGCGGCGATGCGCGGCTACCGCGCGGGGGTCTACGACGCCCTCAGCGAGAGGTACGACGCGCGATGAGGCGGCTCCGCTCGCTGGCGCTGCGCGCCGCGCGCCTGGCGCTGTCCGGCGGGCTGCTGGGCCTGGGGCTGCTGCTCCTCGCGCCGTTCGCGAGCTGCGCGCCGTCCGGCCCGAGCCCGCGGGAGTACGTCGCGGAGGCTCGCCGCGCGAGCGGGGAGGCGGAGGCGGCGGCGGCGCGCGGCGATCGGGACGCACAGATCGCGGCGCTCACCGCGCTGGCGGGCGAGGAGCCGCCGCCGGGCGTCGCGCTGGACGACGCGCGGGTGATCCGCCAGGACGCCTACGAGCGCCTCGCGCGGGCCCGGCACGCGGCAGGCGACGCGGAGGGCGCGCGCCGCGCGGTGGAGGCCGGCCTCGCGCTGGGCGAGCGCGACGATCTCTTCACCGCGAACCTGCTGACGACGCGCGGTCGGCTGCGCGAGGCCGCGGGCGAGGACCGCGACGCGGCGGCAGACTATCACCGCGCGCTGACGATCCACGAAGCGCTGCTCGAGGCGGCGCTGGGGGAACGATGACCAGACACGACAAGCTCTCTTTCGGAATCGCATCACTCCTCCTCCTGGCCGCGCTTGGCCCGGGCTGCGGCGGAGCCGCGATGCGGCCCGGCGAGCACGTCGAGCCGGAGCGCGACAACCCGGTCGACCTCGACGCCGAGCAGGTCGAACGCGTGGAGGAGCTCGATCGCGCGCTCGCCTCGCCCGAGGCCGACTGCGCGAGCGCTTGCGCGCTCGGCGACGCGATCTGCGACCTCGAGGCGCGCATCTGCGGGATCGCGCAGCGCCACCCGGAGGACGAGGCCACCCACGCGCGGTGTGAGGACGCGGGCGGGCGGTGCGAGGGCGCGCGCTCCCGGATCGCCGAGCGCTGCGCCTGCGACGCCCCGCCGCCCGGCTGAAGCCCCCGGGCCGAACGCCTCGGCCTCCGTCGGCTTGAGCGAGCGGCGCATGCGGTGCACGCTGTGACGGTCATGGACCGCCTACGCCGCCACGTGTCTCGCCGCGCCGCGCGCTGATCGTCCGCCTCCGTCCACGCTGACTTCGCAAGGCGTGGATGTCACGGACGCGTGATCTCACGGCCGCGTGATGTCACGGCCGCGTGACGCCGCCCTCGACACTGCCGCGCGCGGCCCGAGCCCATGGCCCGACGGCGGATCCGCGGCGTCGGCCACGACCGCCACGGCCACGACCCCGCCGCGGATGCGCGAGCGTTCCCCGCTGCCCGTGTGCCCTCCGCGCGGTTCCTCCGCGCCGTACGCAGACCCGCCTCCCGCGCGATCTCCTCGCTCCGCGCCGGCGATCCCGCCCTCGCTCGTGCTCCTCGATCCCCCAGCGTCGACTCCCACCACCGTCGACCTTGGAGAGCCCCATGTCGACCCCGACCGTCCTCGTGTCCACCCGGCCCCCTCGCCGTCGCCGTCGCCCGCGACCGCCGATCGTCTTGCGGCTCCACCTCGACGCGCTCGCGCGCGGAGACGGCGTCGCCCGCCTGCTGCGGGCGCGCACCGGACGCGTCTGCCCGAAGCTGCTGAGCTACTTCGCGTTCAAGAACGACGAGCGCGCCTTCGCCGCCTCGCTGCTCGCGCGGCACGCACGGTTCTGGCTGTTTCGCACCCACCAGGGGCGCTTCGCGGGCGACTTCGTCGCGATCGACATGTCCGAGCGGCGCGTCGAGCGGCGGCGCGCGTTCTGCCTCGACCTCAAGCGCGGGAGCAAGCTGGTCTTCGGCGGGGGCGGCGCGGGCAACGCGTTCGTGGGCCTCGCGCC
>JAUHXR010000196.1 GCA_030426845.1 Polyangia bacterium
CCGGAGGAGCGAGGCCCCGAGGGGGCGCGACGGTGCGCCGCGCGCGAGGCGCTCGAGGAGGTCGGGGCGACCCTCGCGGCGGAGGCCTTCGAGGCCCTCGGGCCGCCGGTCACGCTGAGCCCCGGGGTGATGGCCGAGCGCCTCTGGTTCGTCTGCGCCGCGGTGGACCCCGCGGCGCTCGTCACGCCCACGGAGGACGGCTCGCCGGTCGAGGAGCGCGCCGAGGTCCGCTTCGTGGCGCTCGACGACGCGCTCGCCGCCTGCCGCGACGGGCGCGTGTCGGACATCAAGACGGAGACCGGGGTGCGCCGCCTCGCGGAGCGCCTCGCGTGAGCCGCCGATCCCGCCCCGCCACCACCGAGCGCCCGCGCTCGCGCCGATCGATCGCGCCGGCCGCCTCGCGCCCGCGGGTGCTCTTCGTCCACAAGAAGTCCGCCTACCAGGTCCACGTGCGCGAGCGGAAGAACCGCCGCATCCAGGCCCTCATCGAGGCGGGGGACCGGACCGTCCGCAACATCCTCGCGGCCGATCGCGACCACGTCTCCACCATCGAGGAGGCGCGCCAGGCGTGCAAGGACCTCGGCGTGCGCGGCGTGTTCCGCTACCGCAGCGACGACGAGCTGATGGACGACTTCTCGCTCGTCGTCACGATCGGCGGCGACGGCACCCTGCTCTGGGTGTCGCACCGCGTCGGCTCGGGCCTGCCGGTCCTCGCGATCAACAGCGCCCCGGATCACAGCGTCGGCCACTTCTGCGGCGGCCGGAAGGGTCACGTGAGGGAGGCGCTCGAGGCCGCGCTCGACCGGCGCCTCAAGCCGGCGCGCCTCACGCGGATGGAGGTGCGACGCGACGACACCGTCCTCCACAGCCGGGTGCTCAACGACGCGCTCTTCTGCCACAAGAGCCCGGCCGCGACGACGCGCTACCTGATCGCGCGCGACGGGATCGAGGAGGCGCAGAAGTCGAGCGGCATGTGGGTCGGGCCGGCCGCGGGCTCGACGGCCGCCATCCGATCGGCCGGCGGCCGGATCCTGCCCCCCGGCTCGCGCAAGCTGCAGTTCGTCGTGCGCGAGCCCTACCACCCACCCTTCGGCGCCTACCGCCTGCGGCGCGGCCTCGTCGGGAGCGGCGACGAGCTGGTGGTCTACTCGCAGATGCGCGAGGGCCGCCTCTACATCGACGGTCCGCGGGTCATGCACGAGGTCGGGATCGGCGACCGCCTGACCTTCCGGGAGAGCGACGAGCCCCTCAAGCTCCTCGCGTTCCCGCGTGCGCTCGGCGTTGGATGAACGCCGCGAGGTGTCTTGACGCTCGGGCGGTGCCTCGCGAGCGCCGGCCTCGAGGTCCCGTCAGGGGCACCCGACGAGCGGCTCCGCCTCGACGGTCGGATCGCTGACCCGGTAGCGCACCCGCGCCGCGCCCGGGCCCGGGATCCACACCAAGGCCGCCTCGTCGCACTGCGCGGCCGTCACGTCGAGGGCGACGGTCGAGGCGACCTCGGCCGTCCGGACCGCG
This sequence comes from Polyangia bacterium, assembly GCA_030426845.1. Classification (GTDB taxonomy): domain Bacteria; phylum Myxococcota_A; class Polyangia; order Polyangiales; family Sandaracinaceae; genus JAUHXR01. The sequence goes on from JAUHXR010000196.1 coordinate 1,516, forward strand.
CCGTCGACCCGGGCCGCCCCGCTCGCGAGGAACCCGGCCGCCGCGTCGGAGGCGTCGTCGGCGCAGACCCACGCCACCCGGGGCGCCGGCCCCTCGATCCGCTCCGCCTCGACCCGGAGCGTCCCGGCGACCTCGAAGGGCCCCGCGACGTCCACCCCGTCTGGGTGGAGCAAGATGGCTGCATTGTCGATCCAGCGCCCGCCGGGGTACGGGGGCGGCGGCGGCGGCGCGCCCTCGGCGAGCGGGCCGAGCACCGGGTCGACCTGGGACGTACAGAGGTCGACGGTCACGGTGAGCCCGCGCCCGAGCTCGCCCGCGAGGCGCCGCGCCGCGCCGGCCTCGAGCTGAGCGCGCGCCTGGGCCTCGGGGGAGGCGCCGAGCAGCCCGCCGAGACCGCCGATGAGCCCCGACCAGCCGCCGGCCGCGATCACCGGCACCCGCCCGATCGGCGTCACGCGCACCGCCGGCGCCGCTCGCGGCGTCAGGAGGAGCTGCGCTCGGCGGGACGGCTCGTCGTAGCGCACGTCCACCTCCGCCTGGAGGGTGATCGCTACCTCGAAGCGCACCGTCCCGCGCACGTCGAAGCGGCTCCCGAGGGGCCCCGCGCCCGCCTCGTCGACCCACTGCCAGCCTCGCCCCGCCACCTCGACCCCGAGCGCGTCGCCCTCGCGCGCGAGCCGGCAGCGCGACACCCAGAGCCTCCCCGTCACGCGGCGGCGTCGGTCGGCCGCGACCTCGGGCTCGGGCAGCGGCGCGAACGCGCCCTCGAGCGCCGCGCAGCCGCGGTGGGCGGCGATGTCGAGGAGCATCCGGCGGAGCGACGCGTCCCCCGCGGCGGTGCGGGCGGGCGCGTCGACCGGCGCCGGCGCGGGCGTGTCGGCCGCCTCACCGCACCCGAGGCACGAGGCGACGACGAGGGCGAGGGCGTACCAGCAAGGGAGGTGGCGCATCAGGGTCTAGTTCCAGCTCAGAGGGCGGCGCCGCGCCAGCAGGAACGCGAACATCCACGCGGCGAGGATCGGCGTGACCCAGTCGCCGAAGCGCACATAAGGGGTGGTGCCCTCGAGCCGCGCCACCCGCGCGAGGAACGCGGCCCGGACGAAGCTGCCGGTGCGGATCCCGTCCGCGCCGGTCGCCAGGGTGTGCCCGCTCACCCCCGAGTTCACCGCGCGGACGAGGTCGCGCCGGGTCTCGATCGCGCGCATCCGCGCGTTCATGTGGTGGAGGTAGGGCGCGGTCGTGTCGCCGAACCAGGTGTTGTTCGTGAGGTTCACCCAGAGCTCGGGGGCGGCCCATGCCTGGGCGCGGACGTGCTCGGCGAGCAGGTCTTCGTAGCAGACGAGCACCCCGATCCGCGCCCCGGCGACCTCCACCGTCTGCGGCCCCTCGCCTGGAACCATCCCGCGCGGGAGCGACTGGAGCCACGGGATCTGCTCCCAGAATGGGGTGTGCTCTCCGAAGGCGAGCAGCTCGACTTTGTCCGCGAGGCCGACCACCGCGCCGCCGCGCGCGACCGCGAGGGCCGAGTTGTACCGCTCGCCCAGCGCCATCCGGTAGGCCGCGACGCGCCGCCCCTGGCGGTCGGTCGCGGCCGCGTCGATCGCCTCCCCCGCGGTGCTCACCACCCCCACCAAGAGCGGCCCGTGCACCCCGTCGCGCAGGAGCCCGAGGGGGCCCGCGCGATCCTCTCGTACCGTGCGCAACACCGGGAAACGGTAGGCGGTCTCGGGCCACACGACGAGCTCCGCCCCTCGCGCCTCGAGCGCGGCGGTGGTCGCCCGCTGGTCGACCAGCTGGTCGAGCCACTGCAAGCGGTCGTGCTTGTCGAAGATCGCGACGTTCGGCTGCACGACCCCGACGACGAGCGACGGCGCGGCCCGGCGCGCGGCCGTCACCTGGGGCAGCCGGACCACCCCGTAGACAGGCGGCGCGGCGAGGGCGAGCGCGAAGGCGGCGGCCGCGGCCCGGCGCCGGTGGCGGAGCGCGTCGACGAGCCCGCACCCGACGAAGGCGACCAGCGCGTCGAGCAGCGCCGGCCCGCCCAGCTCCGCGACCTGCGCGTAGGGCAGCCACCCGAGCTGGCTGACCCCGTAGCGCCACGGGAAGAGCGCGGGCGAGATCGAGGCGGCCACCGTCAGCGCGGCCGGCACCGCGATCCAGCCGGGCGCCCCGCGCCGCATCCAGCCCGCCGCGAAGATCGCGCCCGCCGCGTAGGGGAGGGACTCGCCGAACCACATCAGCGCGCCGATCACCGTGGCGACCGGCGCGACGAAGCCGCCGAAGTCCATCAGCAGCCCGACGATCCAGTACTCGACCGCGAAATTGACGACCATGCCCATCGTGAGCCCGATCCACACCGCGCGGCGCGCGTCGACCGGGCGCCCCGGGGTCGGCTCGAGCGCCCAGAGCAGCGCGCCCGGCGCGAGCAGGGTCAAGAAGGAGTGCTCGAGCGGCGCGCCCCCGACCGCGATCAGTCCGCCGGACAGCGCGGCGAGCGCGAGCGAGCGTCGCACCGTCAGCCTCGCAGCGTGATCGCGCCGGCGCGGAGCTCGAAGGTCGCGGGCAGCCGCCCCGGCGCCTCGCCGTCGACGTCGAGGAGCACCGCTTCGCCTGGATCGACCGGCTCGGCGTGGATCCGACGCGCGCGCTCGAGCCAGGCCGCGGGGTGCCGCAGGTGGCGGCCGCGGTAGATCGCGGCGGTGAGCGCGAAGCTGCGCGGGACCGACAGCTCGAGGCCGACCACGTCGAAGAGCCCGTCGTCGAGCTGAGCGTCCGGGGCGATCTTCATCCCGCCGCCGAAGAAGCGCCCGTTCGCCACCGCGACGTTGAGGATGCGCGCCTCGCGCGGCGGCCGGTCGTCGAGCGTCAGGCGCACGCGGGGGCGTCGGTAGCCGATCATCGCGCGCAGGGTGCCGAGCAGGAACGCCGGCGTGCCGCCGATCCACTTGGGGCCGTCGTTGACCGCGCGATCGACGCGGCCGCCGAGGCCGAAGCTCGCGATGTTCGCGAAGGCGCGCGCGCGCGTCGCGCCGTCGTCGCCGACGAACGTGAGCCAGCCCGCGTCGATCGGTCGCGGCGCGGCGGCCATCATCTGGCGGGCCATCGCCTCGACGTCCTTGGAGATGCCGAGCGTGCGGCGCAGGTCGCCGCCGGTGCCGGAGGGGAGGGGGGCGAGCCACGCGCCCGGCGCGACGGGCGCGCCCGTCTCGTCGAGGTAGCCGTTCAGCGCCTCGTTCAGCGTGCCGTCGCCGCCCACCACCGCTACCCCGCGCGCCCCGCCCTCGAGCGCCTCCCGCGTGAGCTCGCGCGCGTGGCCCGGCCCCTCGGTGAGCGCGGTGTCGAACACCGCCCCGAGCTTCCGCAGCGCGCCCTCGAGCGCGGGCAGCCGCCGGGCCGCCGCGCCGGCGCCGGCGCGTGGGTTCGCGAGGAGGACGAAGCGCTCCGTCATCGGCGCCGACGATAGCAGCAGTGGCCGCGCCTCGGTGCTCCGCCCGCCCGGGATCCGCGGTAGCCTCGCGCGGTGGACGCGAGCCACGAATCGCGCCTGTGGCGCGCCCGCGAGCTGCTCGGCTCGGTCGGCCTCGTGGTCTGGGCCGGCTTTCACCTGTGGGAGCAGTGGTCGGCGTTCGGCGGCCGCGAGTCGTTCGTCGCGCGCATGGAGGCGACCTCTTTGCGCCCGCTCTCCATCGCGGTCGAGCTGCTCCTCGGGATCCTGCCGATCGCGGCCTGGATCGGCGTCGAGATCGCGCTCCGGGCCCGCCGCGTGCCCGAGCCCGAGGCGCTGCGCGACGCGATGGCCGAGGACCCGGAGGCCGCCCGTCGCCTCGGCCTGCTCACCCGCGTCGCGTCCTGGCTCCTCTACGCGTGGCTCGCCTACCACGTCGCCTGGCTGTGGCTGCCCAAGCTCGCGGGCGCCGATCCGATCCGCACCTGGGTCGCGCTCCGCGGCGAGCTCGGCGGCTGGCTCCGCGCGAGCGCTCTGGCGGTCGGCCTCAGCGCGCTCCTCGTCCACCTCTGGGCCGCGTTCCCGCGTCTGCTCGTCGTGATCGGCCTCTCGCGCACCGCCGAGACCCGCCGCGCGGCGCGCCTCAGCGGTCTCATCCTCGCGATCGGCTTCCTGTTCCTCTACGGCCAGCTCGCCGGCTGGCACGCCGCCGGCGCGGGCACCCTCTGGCCCCTCTGAGCGGGCGACGACGCTCTCTCTACCTGGTCAGACGCGCCCTGCTACCATCCCGCCCGCGATGGGACGGATCTGGGCGATCGCGATCAACACCTTCCGCGAGGCCGTCCGCGACAAGGTGCTCTACGGCGTCCTCGCGGTCGCCGGCGCGACCCTCGTCTTCACCCTCGCCCTCGCCGAGCTGTCGCTCCATCAGCAGCGGCGGGTCGTGCTCGACGTCGGGATGGCCTCCATCTCGCTCTTCAGCGTGGTGATCGCGGTCTTCCTCGGCAGCTCGCTCCTCTACAAGGAGATCGAGCGCAAGACCCTTTACGTCATCCTGCCCAAGCCCATCCACCGCTGGCAGTTCCTGGTCGGCAAGTACGTCGGCATCGTCCTCACGGCGGTCGTCTTCATCGCGATCATGGGCGGGCTGCAGCTCTGGGTCAGCTCGGTCCAGGCGAGCACGGACGACGGCGTCGCGGCGCTCGGCGGCGCGCTCCGGCTGCCCCTCGGCCTCGGGCTCGCGGTCGGGCTGATCGCGTGGCGGGTGCGCGAGAGCGGGCTCGTCCTCCTCGCGGCGGGGATCGGGTCGCTCGGCCTCGGCGCCTCCCTCGCGTGGGCCGAGGGGGTCGACGTCGCGCCGGTGCTCGTCGCGCTCCTGCTTACGGTCGGCGAGGTGGTCGTGCTCTCGGCCGTCGCGATGTTCTTCAGCAGCTTCAGCACCCCGTTCCTCACCGGCGTGCTGACCCTCGGGGTGTGGCTCGTCGGGCGCTCGGCGGACGAGATGGCCGACATGGAGTCGTCGGCGGTGAGCGCCTCGGTCCGCGACCTGCTGCACGGTCTCGCGCGCGTGGTCCCGAACTTCCACCTCTTCGTGCCGGGCCGCGATCTCTTGACCGGCGCCTCCGAGGTCGACGTCGGCTCCTACCTCGCGGGGACGATGTCCTACGGCGTCGTCTACGCCGCGATCCTGCTCCTCGCGGCGGCGGTCATCTTCCACCGCCGAGACTTCCTGTGAGCCGGGGCCTCCGGCTCGCCGCGCGCGCGCTGACGGTGGCGGGCGTGCTGCTCGCGGTGCTCGCCGCGCGGGTGGTGACCTCGTCGCGGGCCGAGCTGCAGCGCGGTGACCAGCGGCGCGGCCGTGAGGACCTCGACGGGGCGATCCTCCACTACCGCCGCGCGGCCCGGTGGTACGCCCCGGGGAACCCCTACTGCGCCGAGGCGCTCGATCGCCTCGCGGAGATCGGCGACGCGGCCCGGGAGGCCGGCGAGCCCGAGCGCGCCCTGGCGGCCTATCGCGGCGCCCGCGGCGCCATCCTCGCGACCCGCAGCCTCTACGTGCCTCACCGTGACCGGCTCGCGCGGGCCGAGGCCGCCATCGCGAGCCTCACCGCCGAGGTCACGCCGGCCGCGCGCCGCGACGAGGCGGCGGCCCAGATCACCGCCGCGATGGCCGCCCCCGAGCGCCCTCGGCTCGGCTGGACCCTGGTGCTCCTCCTCGGCTGGCTCGCGTGGACGGCGGGCGCGTTCCTGTTCGCGACCCGAGCGCTCGACGAGGAGGACCGCGTGCGCCCCCGCCAGGCGCAGATCTGGGGCACCACGGTGGTGGTCGGCTTCGGCCTCTTCGTCATCGGGATGGCCCTGGCCTGACGCCGTGGGGATTGAAGCGCGCCCCCCGGTGCGTTAGTGCCGCTGCCATGGACAACCTCCGAATCGAGGGCAACGGGCCGCTCCGTGGCACCGTGAAGATCAGCGGCGCGAAGAACGCCGCGCTGCCGATCCTCTGCGCCTCGCTGCTCGCGGACGGAGAGTCGACCTTTCGCAACGTCCCCGCGCTCACCGACATCTCCACGACCGCGGGGCTGCTGCGCCACCTCGGGCTCGACGTCGAGGTCGCGCCGCCGGTCGTGACGATCACGGGCCGCCCGGTCGAGGAGCCGGACGCGCCCTACGACCTCGTGCGCAAGATGCGCGCGTCGGTCCTCGTGCTCGGCCCGCTGGTCGCGCGCTACGGGCGCGCGCGGGTCTCGCTGCCCGGCGGCTGCGCGATCGGCGCGCGCCCGATCGATCAGCACCTCAAGGGCCTCGAGGCGATGGGCGCGAACATCCGCCTCGAGCACGGCTACGTCCACGTCGACGTGCCCGGCGGGCGCCTGCGCGGCGCCGACGTCTGGCTCGACATGCCGACGGTCACGGGCACCGAGAACCTCATGAGCGCGGCGGTCCTCGCGCGCGGCCGCACGACGTTGATGAACGCGGCGCGCGAGCCGGAGGTCGAGGAGCTGGCGCGCGTCCTCAACAAGATGGGCGCCCAGGTCGAGGGGGCGGGCACCGACACGATCATCATCCAGGGCGTCGAGGCCCTCTCGCCCGTCGACCACGCGATCATCGCCGACCGCATCGAGGCGGGGACCTACATGGTCGCGGCCGCGGCCACCGGCGGCGACGTCTTCCTCGAGGGGATCACGCTCGATCATCTCCAGGCGGTCGGCGCCAAGCTGCGCGCCGCCGGGGTCGAGGTGGAGCGCGAGGGCTCCGGGGTGCGCGTCGCCGGCCGGCCCCCGTTCACGCCGGTCGACGTCACGACCAAGCCGCACCCGGACTTCCCCACCGACATGCAGGCGCAGTTCATGATGCTGATGACCCTCGCGGACGGGGTCAGCGTCATCACCGAGACGATCTTCGAGAACCGCTTCATGCACGTCTCGGAGCTCAACCGCATGGGCGCGAGCATCGAGGTGCAGGGGCGGCGCGCCACCGTGCGGGGGCCGTCCACCCTCCAGGGCGCGTCCGTGATGGCCACCGACCTCCGGGCCAGCGCGTCCCTCGTGGTGGCCGGCCTCGTCGCCGAGGGCGTCACCGAGGTGCTCCGCGTCTACCACATCGACCGCGGCTACGAGCACATCGAGGCCAAGCTCCAGGGCCTGGGCGCGAACATCACCCGGGTGCCCGGAGGGGTCTGATGAGCCGCCCGCTGACCATCGCCGTGCCCAAGGGTCGAATCCTCGGGCCGCTCTGCGAGCGCCTTCGCAGCGCCGGGCTCGACCCCGCGCCGCTGCTCGCCAAGGACCGCCGCCTCGTGCGCGAAGATCGCGCGGCCGGCCTGCGCTACCTGCTGCTCAAGCCCGACGACGTGCCGACCTACGTGGAGTACGGCGCGGCCGACCTCGGGGTCGTGGGCCGCGACGTGCTCCTCGAGCGCGGCTACGACGTCTACGCGCCGGTGGACCTCGGCATCGGTCGCTGCCGCATGATGGTGGCCGGCCTCCCCGATCCGCCCGAGGTGCGCCGCGCGCTCCGGGTCGCGACCAAGTTCCCGCAGATCGCGGAGCGCCACTACCGGCGCAGCGGCCGGTCGGTCGAGGTGATCTATGTGCAAGGCTCGGTGGAGCTCGCGCCGCTCACCGGCCTCGCCGACCGCATCGTCGACCTCGTCGAGAGCGGGGAGACGCTGCGACAGAACGGGCTCGTGGAGCTTGAGCACGTCGCGGACATCTCCACCGTCCTCATCGCGAACCGCGCCGAGATGAAGCTCGAGCTCGCGCGCGTGCGCCCGCTCCTCGACAAGCTCGAGCGGGCGACGCGCGCGGCCTGATCACTCCTGGGTGCGCGCCCCTCGCGCCGGCGCGGCGAGCGTCGTCGGCCCGTCGATCGTGAGCATCGAGCGGAGGCGCCGGAACGTCGCGCGGCCGATGCCCCGGACGCGGAGCAGGTCCTCGACGCGACGGAAGGCGCGGCGCTCGCGGTGCGCGACGATCGCCGCTGCCTTCGACGGCCCGATGCCCGGCAGGAGCTGGAGCTGCTCGGCGGTCGCGGTCTGGATGTTGACCACGCCGTCGGCGGCGGGCGCCTCGACGGTGTCGGCCTGGGCGGACGCCGGCTCGGGCGCCCCCGCGAGCAGCGCGCCGCTGAGGGCGAGCGCGCCGAGCGCGAGGGTGAGGGAGCGACGGATGGTGTGGATTGCGTGCATGATGAAACTCCTGGTCGTCCCGGCGCGCCCATCGCGTCGTGGACCCCCGAGCCTTCAGCACCGCCCGTGCCGGATCTTCGTCTCAATGATCCCGCGGGGTTGCGAGGCCAGATCGGCGGATCGGTGGCGGACCCGCCGGCGGCCGCCGCGCTTGTGGCCGGCGCGAGGCCATGCAAGGATGCGGCCCCTCGTTTGGGGGACCCCCGCCCCCGCGCGGGCCCCCGACCCTCCATGCCCCGGAGCGCAGATCCCCCATGAAGGTCACCCTCTCGACTGACTCGATCGCCAACGTCAAGGCCGACCTCCTGGCCATCGGCGTGGCGGGCCGCCCTGGCCGCCACCCGCTCGTCCAGACGCTCGACAAGAAGAGCCGTGGACGCCTCAAGGAGCAGGTCCGGCTCGAGAAGTTCGACGGCTCCGCTGGGACGACGCTGCGCACCGCCGCCAGCGGGATCAGCGCCAAGCAGATCCTCCTCGTGGGCCTCGGCGCCGGCGACGACACCGAGAGCCGCGCGCAGACCTTCGCCTCGACCGTCGCCCGCGTCGCGCGCGACTTCGGCACCGTCGCGATCGTTCCGCTCGCCGAGACGCCGGCCCTCGTGCGGGCCACCGCGACCGGCGCGACGCTCGGCGCGTACCGCTACACCCGCTACCTCACCGGCGACCGGCTGCCCAAGCGCTCGCTGTCGACCGTGAAGGTGCTCGTCAAGGACCGCCGCGCCGAGGGGCTGCGCGAGGCGGTCGACGCGGGCGTCGCGGTCGCCGAGTCGGTCAACCACGCGCGCGACCTCGTCAACGCGCCGCCGAACGACCTGCACCCGACGGCGCTCGCGGCCTTCGCGGCCGAGCAGTCCAAGGCGCTCGGCATCGACTGCAAGGTCTTCGACAAGAAGGCCCTCGACAAGATGGGCATGCAGCTCTTCCTCGCGGTCAACCGCGGCAGCTCGCAGCCGCCCAAGATGGTCCACATGACCTACCGGCCCGAGGGCGTCGCCAACCCGCCCAAGGTCGTCTTCGTGGGCAAGGGCCTGACGTTCGACGCCGGCGGCCTCTGCATCAAGCCGCCGAAGTCGATGCTCGAGATGAAGTGCGACATGGCCGGCGCCGCGACCACCATCGGCGTCGTGCTTGCGGCCGCGCGCCTCAAGGTGCCGGTCGAGGTCCACGGTATCGTCGGCTCGACCGAGAACATGCTCGGCGCGGACGCGTACCGGCCGGGCGACGTGTTCCCTTCGAAGGACGGCAAGTCGGTAGAGATCATCAACACCGACGCCGAGGGCCGCCTCGTCCTCGCCGACTGCCTCGCCTACGCGCGCGAGCTCGCGCCCGACTTCCTCATCGACCACGCGACCCTCACCGGGGCGTGCATGATCGCGCTCGGGCCGTGGACCTCGGGCCTGTTCACCGACGACGAGGAGCTCGCGACCCGCTACGCCGACGCGTCCGCGGAGGTGGGCGAGTCGTTCTGGCGGCTGCCGCTCAACCCCGACCTCAAGTCGATGCTCAAGAGCGACATCGCCGACCTCAAGCACACTGGCGATCGCAGCGGCGGCGCGATCACTGCCGCCCTCTTCCTCCAGCACTTCGTCGGCGAGACCCGCTGGATGCACCTCGACATCGCGGGCCCGGCCTTCGCCGAGCGCCCCCACGGCGTCCTCCCGAAGGGCGGCACCGGGTTCGGCGTGCTCACCGGGGTCCGCTTCCTCGAGGCGCTCGGCGCTCCGGCGGCGGCGGCCGAGGAGGCCTAGCCTCTGCCGTCCGAGCGACCGGGCCCGCCCCGATCGGGCTGGGTCGCCCTGCTCGCGCTCCTGGTCGGCGGCGCGCTCCTGTTCGGGGGCGGGGCCGCCGCGCACGTCGGTCACACCATCGAGCGGGCCGAGCGCTACCTCAAGCTCGAGCTCGCGGGGCACGAGGCGCGCTTCGTCGTGTCGCTCACCCTCGGGCCGGACGAGGGCCTGCGCGTGCTCCGCGAGGCCGACGCGGACCGTGACGGCGCGGTCTCCGCGGCGGAGTCGGAGGCCTACCTCACCGCCTGGGGTCAGGGGCTGGCCGCCGAGCTCCCCGCGTCGATCGACGGCGAGCCCGTCGCGCTCGCGTGGGGTGACGGCTACCTCGACCCGCTCGGGCCCGTGCGGCGGGCGCCTGTGACGGTGGAGATGGTCGCGCGCGCGCCGCTCGCCGGCGGCGTCCAGACCCTCGCGTTCGAAGACCGGATGGTTCGCCGGGAGGTCTTCGATCGGACCGACGTGGCCTTCCGCGCGCGCGACGGCGCCGAGCTGCTCGCGAGCGGGATCGGCGCCGATCCGGGCGAGCCGGTGCTCGACCTCTCGTACGGCCCGGGCTTCGAGGCGGGCGCGCCGGTGAGGCTGACCGCGGTCGCCCGGACCGCCGCGCGCGACGCCTCGGGGCCGTGGCCGATCGTCGCCGGGCTGGGGCTGCTCGTCGGTCTCGGTCTCGGCGTCGCCTGGGTCGTCCGCCGCCGCGCGCGTGCCTGAGGTGTAGGTCCAGACACGCGAACGCCGAGCCGCGGGAGGCGGCTCGGCGTTCGTCGGGCACCCGCTCTTCGTGGCGGGCGGCTACAGGCGGAAGGGGTAGCTCACGCTGAAGGTCGGGTTGCGGAACGCCGGCACCCGCGCCCCGCGGACCGCCCGGGCGATGCAGGAGCGGACCGGGCCGGGGAAGTCGCCGCCGCTGACCGTCGAGCTCTGCACCCGGCCGTTGTTGCCGAACACGATGCGGACCGTCGCGTTTCCGTGCGCGCCGTTGCCGCACGCCCGGACCGCGCCGGAGACGCTGTTCATCGCGCTCACGACGTCGCTGCGCCCCGGGGTTGCCGGGCCGCTGCCGCCGCCGCCGCCGCCCCCACCGCTGCTGCCGCCGCCGCCGCGCCGGCTTCCGCCGCCGCCGCCGCCGCCGCCGCCGCCGCCGAGCGCGCCCGCGAGGAGGTCGTCGATATCGTCGCCGCCGCCGCCGCGCCGGCTGCTGCCGCCGCTGCTGCCGCCGCTGCTGCTGCCGCCGCTGCTGCCGCCGCTCGAGGCGGTCGAGGTCGAGCCGCCCGAGCTGCTGCCGCCGCTCCGCCGACGGCGTCGGTGCGAGCCCGAGCTCGTCTCTTCGCCCTCGTCGTCGCCGTCGTCGCCCTCGGCCTCGTCGCCCTCTTCGCCCTCGTCGTCGCCGGTCGGGGTCGCGGCCGGAGCCTCCGGCGTGCCCTCGGTCGGCGCCGCGCCGGCCGGTGCGGCCCCGGCGGCTGCCGGATCCGCGGCGCCCGCCGCGCCCGTCGCCGGCGCGATCGCGCCCGCCGCGGTGGTCGGGGTCGCCGTCGTCTCGCCGCTCGTCACCGCGCCGGTGCCCGCCGCGACCACCGGCGGGTCGTCGGGGCGGGTCGCCATCACGACGACCAGCGCGCCGAGCAGGCCGATGATCGCGACCGCGGCCACCGCGAGGCCGATCATGAGGCCCTTGTTGCTGCTCTCCTCCTTCGCCTCGGGGACGAGGACGGGCGCGCCGAGCGACGAGCCGAGCCCGGCCGCGCCGGTGCCGCCGATCGAGAGCAGGTCGTCGACCTTGTCGTCGCTCGCCGAGGTCACCGGGCCAGTGCCCTCGCCGGTGACGCCGGTCGCCGCCGCGAGCGCGCGGATGTCGATGAGGCCCGAGCCCTCGCCGCTCGCCATGCCGGAGGACGCGCCTCCGACCGTCGGCGCCGGTGCGCTCGCGGCCACGCCGCCCCCGCCGTCGCCGCCGCCCCCGGTCGCGAGGGCCTGGAGGTTGGAGAGAGAGAACAGGACCGAGTTCTCGTTGCGGGCGCCCGTGAGGGCCTGCTCCGCGCTCACGCGCGGGGTCCCCGGGGTGGACGAGACGACGTCGTCGTCGTCGTCGCCGCCGCCGAACGGGCTCGCCGCGTCGGTCTGAGCGAAGAGGTCGGCCCCCGCGTCCGCCGGGGCCGCCGCCGCCGCCGGGGCGGCCATCGGGGCCGCGAAGGCGTCGGCGGCCGGCTCGGCCGCGGCCGCGGCGCCCGCCGCGAACGGATCGGCGCCCATGTCAGCGCCCCCCGCGGCGGCCTGCGCGGGCGCGGCCTCCGCGCCGCCCATCACCGCCGAGACGAGCTCCTCCACGTCCTGGGCCGGCTTCCAGTCGTCGAAGCCCTCCTTCCAGACGTAGGCGTCCCAGCCGATGGTGCCGGCCGAGAGCATCTCGCCGATCTGCGCGGGCGAGAACGGGCCCTGCTGGTCGCCGTCCACCACCATGTGCCAGACGGCGTCGCTGCCGTAGTCGGCGGGGGCGGCGCCGGCCGGCTCGGCGGCGTGGTCGTCCACCTGGTCTCCGCGGACCACGATGGCGGCGCCGCACTTCTTGCAGCGGATCTTGAAGACCCGACCGGCCACCTTCTCATCGGCGATCGAGTACTTGGCGCTACAGCTGTCGCAGACGATCTTCATTTCGCTCTTTGATCCTGGGCTAGGGCCGAGAGAACCGCGCGATTCCTCACGAATTGGCAGCCGTCTTGGCCGACTACCACGCGGAGCCCGCTGGCGCGCGAGCATATCGTTTGCGGACCGAAGCGATCAACAACCACCCGATCCAGGAGCGTGGGGGTAGAACCTCGACCCCGTGGGCCCTTGGGTAGAAATGTGGCCTCAGCGGTCCGGCGCGGGCTCGAGCGCGACCCCGTCCTTGCCGCAGAACCGGACGCTCTCGGGGAACCGATCGCCGCACACCGGGCAGACGTTCTCCCTCACCGCGCCGGTCGCGTCCTTGCCCGCCGCGAAGTCGCGATAGCGCACGAGCTCGGTGTCGTCGTGCGGGCAGCGCCGCTCGCCCTGCCCATAGCCTCGGCGGCACGTCGGGCAGATCATCTCGTCGCCGGGGGCGCGCGCCGGCTTGGCCGGCTTGGCCGCGGGCTCGGCCCCGGCGGCGGGAGGCGGGCTCGACGGCATCGACGCCTCCGGCAGCCCCGCGATGCCGCGCTTGGGTCGCCGCCTCCGGAGCGCGACGACCGCGATCACCACGAGCAGGAGCGCCACCGCGAGGACCGCTAGCGGCACCGTCAGGTCCGTCTCCCGGGCCTCCTCGTTGGTGGTCAGCCTCGCCGCGGTCTGCGAGCTCGCGTCCTCCGGCGCGCCGCTCCCGACCGAGCCCGACTCGCTGCGCCGCGCGATCAGGTCGGACAGGTCCATCGTTCGCACGACGACGTTGGCCTCGGCCCGCAGATCGCCGGCCGACGCGACGAGCTGGACCGCGCCCGGCGCATCGCCGGCCGTGTAGCAGAGCCCGTCCACGCTCCCGCCGCCGCTCGCGACCCGCAGGCTCGCCCGCCGTCGGACGGTGCAGCCGGCGCCGTCCACCACGCGGGCGGTGAAGCACTGCTCGCCGCCCGGCTGCACCTCGGCGCGCGACGGCCGCAGCACCACCCGCGCGGGCGCGCCCGGCGTGCACCGCGGCTCGGCCGGCTCGGTCGGCGGGGTGGGCTGGGCGCTGCCTCCGCCGCCGACCCGCGTGAACGTCTGGGTGGTGACGATGCTCGCCTGGCAGCGCGACTCGTTGAGCTGCCAGTCGTACTGGCTCTGGTCGCGGAACTGCAGTCGGTCGTCGCCAACCGCCTGGATCGTGTAGGTGCCCGTCTCGGCGCGGGAGTCGGCCTGGGGCGTCCGGCAGACGATCCGCCACGTGCCCGCCTGGTAGCTCGACGAGACGCGCCGCACCGCGCGGTTCTCGCTCCAGCACGTCCGCGTGGTGCGCGTCGTCCGGAGGTTGAAGGTGAGCTGGTCGCCGGCCTGCGAGATCGAGAAGGTCCCGCCGCCCTGGGTGCTCGTCGACTGAGGTCGCGGCCCGCAGTCACCGCCCCAGCTCTGGACGGTGACCTGGATGCGCATCGGACCCTCGCGCCACGTCCCCTCGTAGGGGCCGTCGGCGGCGGCGGGGACAGCGAGCAGCCACAGACACGCGACGACGAAACACGAAAGCGTGCGGGCGCCTCGAATCACACCCGCACGCTTATCATGTTTCGGAGCCCGGCGGTCGTCCGGGCGCTCTAGCCCTTGGCGGCCTTCACCGCCTCGGTGAGCTTCGGGACCGCGGTGAACAGATCCTCGACGAGGAAGTAGTCCGCCACCTGCGCGATGGGGGCCTCCTTGTCGGTGTTGATCGCCACGATGGTCTTGCTGCCCTTCATCCCCGCGAGGTGCTGGATGGCGCCGCTGATCCCGACGGCCACGTACAGCTTCGGCGCGACGACCTTGCCCGTCTGGCCGACCTGGAGGTCGTTGGGCACGTAGCCCGCGTCGCAGGCCGCGCGCGAGGCGCCCATCGCCGCGTTGAGCGCGTCGACGAGCGGCTCGAGCACGTTCTCGAAGTTCTCGGCGCTCTTCAGCGCGCGGCCGCCGCTGACCACCACCTCGGCCTCGGTGAGGTCGGGGCGCTCGCTCTTCTGCGACTCGAGGCTGACGAACTCGACGCGCTCGGCCGCCGCGTCCTCCTCGACGTCGACCTCCTCGATCGCGCTCGCGCCGCCGTCCTCAGCCGCCGCCTCGAACTCGGTCTGCCGCACCGTCACGACCTGCACGTCGCTCGTGATCTTGCAGAAGCCGAAGACGTTGCCCGCGTACATCGGGCGCCGGTAGACCAGGTCGTCGCCGTCCACCTCGACCGACGCGATGTCGCTCGCGACGCCCGCGCTCAGCTTGGCGGCGACGCGCGGCATGAGGTCCTTGCCGGTCGTGCCCGCGGTGGAGGTCACCACGGTGTAGCCGCCGTCCGTCGCGAGCTTCGCGATCGTCGCGGCCTGGGTCTCGGCGAAGTAGCCGCCGTCGATCTGTGCCTTGAGCACCTTGCGCGCGCCGTACTTCGCGGCCGTGTCGGCGGCCGCGTCTGCGCCGTCGCCGAGCACCGCGATGTCGTACGCCCCGCCCGTCGCCTCCGCGACCTGCTTGGCGAACGCGACCGCGCTCAGCGTGTTCTTCCGAAGGTCCCCGTCGAGGAGCTCGCCCACTACCAGGATGTCAGCCATCGTCGTTCTCCTTCTCGGGCCTCAGAGGACCTTCGCCTCGGTGCGCAGCTTCTCGACCAGCTCGTCGACGCTCTCCACGAACGTCGCCGAGCCGCTCCGCGCGGGGGGCAGCTCGTACTTGGTGTACTCGACCAGGGGCGAGGCCTCGACGCCGAGATCGGACAGGCTCGTCTGATCCACCGGCTTCTTCTTGGCCTTCATGATCCCCTTGAGCGACGCGTAGCGCGCGCCCTCGTTGTAGGCGTGGTCGTCGGGGGTCACGCCGTTCTTGACCGCGGCCGGCGCGACGATGCGCAGATCGACGGTGACCACCGCGGGGAGGGTGACCTTGAGCGTGAGCACGCCGGTGTCGACCTCGCGGCCGACCACGAGCGCCTTGCCGTCGTCCGCGACCTCGATGCTCATCGCGAACGTCGCCATCGGCCAGCCCAGGTGCTCGGCGAGCATCTGACCGGCGGTGTTCGAGTCGCCGTCGACCGCCTGCTTGCCCATGAGCACCAGGTCGGGCTGCTCCTTCTCGACCACCGCGGCGAGCGCCTTCGCGACCACGGTGCTGTCGATCTCTCCGTCGCTCGCCTTCACGAGGATCGCGCGGTCCACGCCCATCGCGAGCGGCTGGCGGAGCGTCTGGATGACCTCGTCGTCGCCGAGCGAGATGACCACCGTCTCACCGAGCACGTCGCCCGAGCCGCCCTTCTCGTTGAGGCGCAGCGCAGCCTCGACCGCGTACTCGTCGAACGGGTTGACCTTCCACGCCAGCCCCTCCGAGGTGACCGCGCTTCCGTCGGCCGTGACCTTCATCTTGTTGGCGTTGTCCGGGTCGGCGACCCGCTTCACGGGGACTAGGATTTTCAACGCAGTCTCCTGTCTGCTGGGGTGAACGCCGGGCGGATGTAGAAGCCCGGGCAAGGGGTGTCAAGACTGATCGGAGCGCACTCCGTGCAGGAAAACGTGGGCGATCTGCGTCGCCGC
>JAUHXR010000522.1 GCA_030426845.1 Polyangia bacterium
TGTTCCAGCGCCCCTACCAGGCCCCGCTCGACGCCTACCAGGCCGGCGCGATCGACGAGGACGCGATGCTCGCCCAGACCGAGTGGGCGGACCGGTGGGGCTACGACTTCGCGATGTACCGGCCCCTCGTCGCGTTCGGCCCCTCGCGCGGGGCGCGCCTCCTCGCGCTGAACGCGCCGCGCGAGGTCACCCGGCGGGTGGCCCGGGAGGGGATCGGCTCGCTGGGCCAGCCGGTCGAGGGACAGCCTCCCGCGATCGACGTGACCGAGCTCGACCTCGGCGATCAGACGCACCGCGCGCTCGTCAACGCGGCGTTCCAGGGACACCCTGGGATGACCAGCGAGGTCATGGAGCGCTTCTACGCCGCGCAGGTCGTGTGGGACGAGACGATGGCGAGCGCGGTGGCCGAGCACCTCGCCTCGCCCGACGCGGCGTCGCGGGTGATCGTCTACGCGGGCGCGATGCACGTGATGCGCCCGGCGATCCCGGCCCGCGTCGAGCGCCGCGCCGACGTGTCCACCGCGATCGTGCTCCCGGTCTCGCCCGAGGACCTCGAGGAGGCGCGCGAGCTCGCGGACTTCCTCTGGGTCGCGCCGGCCGAGTAGCCTCGCGGCCCTCGCGCCCGAGCCGCGCTCAGAACCGAAACGCGCCGCCGCTCACCAGCGGCATCGGCGCCATCGGCGTCGGGTTCTCGGCGATCGCCACCTCGACGAACGCGATCGAGACGCCGAGCGCGACCAACCCGGTGATCGCGCCGATCAGCGCGCCGACCTCCTGGAACAGCCCCGTCAGCACCCCGCCCACCAGGCCCGCGGTGACGATCGGGACCCAGCTCAGGACGTGCGCCTCCTCGACGAGCTCGGGGTCGTGGGCGAGCCGATCCATCCGGAGGACGGAATAGGTCGCCATCGCGCCGGCGCCCGCGATCAGGCCCGCGATGCCGAGCGCGAGGCGCGTGTCTCCCGTCTCGCCGGCCTCGGTGAGCGCGAAGGAGATCGTCCCGCCGAGCAGCGCCGCGGCGACGAAGGCGTGGTGGAACACCATCGGCGGCTCGACCGGCGCGTCCGTCGCCTGCGCGACCCCGGCCGCCACCCCCGCGCCCACCGCGGTCAGGCCCAGCATCACGAGCCCCGCCGACGGCGCCGACTCGCGGCCCGAGCCCGCGATCGCGACCGCGGTCGCGAGCAGGCCGACCTCGAGGCTCGCCACCGACCAGGGGATCCCCGTCGCGTCCTGGAACGTGGTCTGGGCCTCGGCCGGGCTCGCCGCGAGGAGCGCGATCGCGAGCGCGAGGACGGCGGCGCGTGTCATGAAACGGAGGGTATCGGTTTTCGGTGCGGTATGATCGCGCCGCATGGGAGACCAGTCCGTCTCGGAGCGCTCGGACCACGGTGAGGCCCGCGCCTTCATGCGAGCGCTGCTGGCGGACGTCAGGGCCCTCGAGGAGATGATCGAGCGCGGGATGCTCGACGTGGGGCCACGGCGGATCGGCGCCGAGCAGGAGATGTTCCTCATCGACGAGGACATGCGCCCGGCGCCGCTCGCGGTCGAGATCCTCGAGGCGGTCGAGGACCCCCACCTCACGGGCGAGCTCGCGCGCTTCAACCTCGAGGCGAACGCCGACCCGCGCCGCCTCACCGGCTCGGCGCTCAGCAGCCTCGAGTCGGAGCTCCGCGGCCTCGTCGCGGTCGCCGACGGGCACGCCCACCGGCACGGCGCGCGCGTGCTGCTCACGGGGATCCTCCCGAGCCTCCGCCGCGCGGACCTCACCCTCGACAACATGACCCCGAGCCCGCGCTACCGCGCGCTCAACGACACCCTCCTCGCGATGCGCGGCGAGGGCTTCCAGATCGCGATCAAGGGCATCGACGAGCTGAACGTCAAGCACGACAACGTGATGTTCGAGGCGTGCAACACGAGCTTCCAGGTCCACTTCCAGGTCGCGCCCGCCGAGTTCGCCAAGCTCTACAACGTCGCCCAGCTCGTGACCGGCCCGGTGCTCGCCGCCGCGGTGAACTCGCCGCTCCTGTTCGGCTCGCGCCTCTGGCACGAGACGCGCGTCGCGCTCTTCTCCAGCTCGATCGACGAGCGGTCGAGCGCGGCCCAGGCGGCGCGCAAGCTGCGCCCGCGGGTCACCTTCGGCGACGACTGGGTCAAGGAGTCCGCGCTCGAGATCTTCCGCGAGCAGATCGCGCGCTTCCGCGTCGTGCTCTCCGCGGCCGACCTCGAGGACCCGATGGCCGCGCTCGACCGGGGCGAGATCCCGTCGCTCCGCGCGCTGCGCCTGCACAACGGGACGATCTACCGCTGGAACCGCGCCTGCTACGGCGTGACCGACGGCGTGCCGCACCTGCGCATCGAGAACCGCGTGCTGCCGTCCGGCCCGACGATCCTCGACGAGGTCGCCAACGCGGCGCTCTTCTTCGGGCTGATGAGCGGCTTCCTCGAGTCCATCGGCGATCCGCGCGAGCACCTCGCGTTCGACGTCGTGAAGGACAACTTCTTCGCCGCGGCGCGGCACGGGCTCAAGGCGCAGTTCACGTGGCTGGACGGCGAGACCGTCACGGCGGCGGACCTCATCCGGGAGCGGCTGCTCCCCCTCGCGCGCACCGGCCTCCAGCACGTCGGGATCGACGAGGCCGACATCGACCGCTACCTCTCCGTGATCGAGGCGCGCGTCACCGAGATGCGCACCGGCGCGTCGTGGATGCTCGACTCGATCGCGGCGATGGGCAAGGACGTCTCCGACCACATGCGCGAGCGCACGCTGATCGCGCAGATGCTGGAGTACCAGCGCGAGGGCGTACCGGTGCACGAGTGGCAGCCGTGCCAGCTCGGCGAGATGAGCGAGACGGAGGAGGCCTGGCGCCGCGGCCTCCAGCAGGCCGGCCAGTTCATGACGACCGACCTGTTCACCGTGCGCCCCGACGACCTCGTCGACCTCGCGGCGTCGATGATGGAGTGGGAGCACATCAAGCACGTCCCGGTCGAGGACGACGACGGCCACCTCGTCGGGCTCATCACCCACCGCAGCCTCATGCGCCTCGTCGCCCGTGGCCGTCACCGCGAGGAGTCCGAGGTCGTGGTGCGTGACATCATGGTCAAGGACCCTTTCACGATCGGGCCCGAGACCTCGACGCTCGAGGCGATCCAGGCGATGCGCGAGCACAACGTCGGCTGCCTGCCGGTGGTGGAGGAGGGCAAGCTCGTCGGGGTGATCACCCAGTCGGATCTGATCCGCGTCTCGTCGTTCCTCCTCGAGCGCT
>JAUHXR010000197.1 GCA_030426845.1 Polyangia bacterium
GATCATTCGCCCCGCGCATCTCAGGGCCATGGTCGCGAAACTCGGCGGAAGGCACTCCGTCGGTCTGCGTTGGCTCCGGGTGAGGCGCGCTAACCGATCGAAATCACTACGCGCCGCAGTGTCCTAGTGGGTGATGCTCGAGATATGGAGGTTCCCCTCCCGGCCCCCGAGCCGCAGATGAAACCCTCTCCCGCTCACCCGGATCGTGATGTGGAGGTTCCGATCGGGCGTGCGGCCCTGGCCGCCCTTGCCCCCCTCGTGGGGCGCCGCGACGATCGTCCAGGTGTGGCCCCGGAGGCGACGCCTCAGGTCCGCGGCCTGGCTCCGGCAGCTGTGCTTGCAGGCGAGCAAGAGGTCGTAGACCCGCCCCGCGTCGAGCTTGGCCCACTCCGCCTGGTACTGGTCGCGGCGGCCGCCGCGGTGGTTGAGGATCACCAGGTTTCGTTCGTGCGCGCTCACGTCGGGCCTCCCCCTTGACAGATGGAGGCCCCAAGCTGGGTACGCCGGGCGCGCCGCGCAACCTCGAGAGCCTACTCCGCCGCCGCCTTCTTCTCTTCGAGGTGCTCCCAGCGCGCGAGCAGGCTGTCCACCGCCGAGCGCGCCTCGTCGAGCGCCGACGCCAGGCCCGCCGCGTCGTCCGGGCGCTCGGTGTAGAGCGTCGGGTCCGCGAGCTGGCCCTCGAGCTCGCTCACCTTCGCCTCCGCCTCGCCGATCCGATCCATCAGGCCCTCGAGCTCCAGCCGCTCGCCGTAGGTCAGGCCCTTGGGCTTGCGGCCCTCCTCCGCCGGCGGCGCCTCGGACCGGCTCGCCGGCGCCGGCTTGTCCGCCGCGTCGCGCGTCCCGCGCTGCGCGCGGTAGTCGGAGTAGCCGCCCGCGTAGCGCACCACCCGGCCGTCCTCCTCGAACGCGAGGATCGACGTCGCCACCCGGTCGAGGAACCAGCGGTCGTGGGTCACGACCAGCGCCGTCCCCTCGAGCTCCACCAGCATCTCCTCGAGCGCGGCCAGCGTCTGCACGTCCAGGTCGTTGGTCGGCTCGTCCATCACGAGCAGGTTCGTCGGCGTCAGCAGCAGCTTCGCGAGCAGCGCCCGCGCCTTCTCGCCGCCCGACAGCACCGACACCGGCTGCGTCATCTGGTCGTGGTCGAACAGGAACCGCTCGAGGTAGCCGCGCGCGTCCATCGTCCGCTCGCCGAGCGTGATCCGCGCCCGGCCGCCGGCCACGTTCTCGAGGACCGTCGCCGCCTCGTCGAGCCCCTCGCGCCGCTGCCCGAAATAGGTCACGTGCGCGTTCTTGCCGAGCGTCACCGTCCCGCCCGCCGGCGCCCGCTCGCCGAGCACCGTGCGGAGCAGCGTCGTCTTGCCGCAGCCGTTCGGCCCCACGATCCCGACCCGCTCGCCCTTCACGAGCGAGAGCGTCAGCCCGTCCACCAGGGTGCGCCCCGCCACCTCGACGCGCAGGTCCTCGACGTCCAGCACCGAGCGCCCGCTGCGGGTGGTCTCCACGTGCAGCCGCGCGCCCCGCGCGAGCGTCGGCGCGGCCTCGCCCATCACCCCCTCGGCCCGCTTGATGCGCGCCTTCTGCTTGGTCGTCCGCGCCGACGGCGAGCGGCGCAGCCAGTCGAGCTCGCGCCGCAACAGATTTTGCCGGTTGCGCTCGCGCCGCGACTCGTGGGCCTCGCGCTCCGCCTTCGCCTCGAGGTAGGCCGCGTAGCCGCCCTCGTAGATCGCGAGCCGGCCGTCCGACAGCTCGGCCGTCCGCGTCACGACCCGGTCGAGGAAGTAGCGGTCGTGCGTGATGAGGAAGAGCGCGCCCGGCTGCTCGCTCGCGAGGTGGCCCTCGAGCCACTCGATCGTCTCGACGTCGAGGTGGTTGGTCGGCTCGTCGAGGATCCCGACGTCCGGGCGGCTCACGAGGAAGCGCGCCAGGTCGACCCGCCGCCGCTCGCCGCCGCTCATCGTCTCGACCCGCCGCGACGGATCGTCGATCCCCACCCGGCTCAGCATCGCGCGCGCCGCGTGCTCTAGGTCCCAGCCGCCGAGCCGCTCGATCGCGGCCGCCGCCTCCGCCTGGGCCGCAGTCCACCGGGCCAGGTCCTCGCCGGCCGCGATCGCCGCGCTCGCCTCGTCGTGCCGCCGCCGCGCCTCGCCCCACGCCCCGAGCCCCCCGAGCGCCGCCTCGAGCGCGGTCGGTGTGCCGTCGAAGCGCGGCTCCTGCGGCAGGTAGGCGATCGTCGCGTCCCGGCGCGCCACCACCGCGCCCGCGTCCGGGTCCTCGAGGCCGGCGAGGATCCGCGCGAGCGTGCTCTTGCCCGACCCGTTGGCCCCCACGAGGCCGACCCGGTCGCCGGAGTCCAGCGTCAGGGACACGCCCCCGAGCACGGTGCGCGCCCCGTAGGCGCGGACGAGTTCCTGGGCGTCGACCACCGGCATCGGGGCGGAGGATGGCGGGCCGGACGGTCGCTGGCCAGCGCCGCAGCCACCCCCGGCCAGGATCGGTCACCCGAGCGACACAATTGCCTCCCGATGCGCCTCCAGACGCGCGGGTGAGGCGGTGGCACGAGAGCTGCCTTTCTCGACTTCGGAGCTTGTTGCAGGATATGTCCTGGGAGCTGGAACGAAGCGCGATGGACCCGACGGAGCGGACCCTCACCGGTGCGACGATCGCGGGCCGCTACCGGGTGGTCGGAAAGCTCGGGAGCGGCGGCATTGGCGAGGTGTACGCGGCCGAGCAGATCGGCCTCGACCGCCAGGTCGCGGTGAAGGTCATCCGCAAGGGCCGCCGCGGCGATCAGATCACCGAGAAGCGCTTCATGCGCGAGGCGCGCGCGGCGGGCCGCATCTCGAGCCCCCACGTGGTGACGCTCTACGACTTCGGCCGCGACGAGCAGAGCGGCCTACTCTACCTCGCGATGGAGATGCTCGAGGGCGAGAGCCTCGCCGAGCGCCTGGACGATCCGACGCTGATCGAGATGCAGGATCTGCTGAAGATCGCAGCCTCGATCGCGCGCGGCCTGCGCGCCGCCCACGAGGCCGGGGTCCTCCACCGCGACCTGAAGCCGGCCAACGTCTTCCTCTGCGAGGACGGCACGGTGAAGGTCCTCGACTTCGGCATCGCCAAGCTCATGGACGACGAGCGGAGCGACTGGGAGCCGCTGACCCAGGTCAACCGCATCCTCGGCACCCCCGTCTACATGAGCCCCGAGGCGGCGACGCGCCGCCCGCTCGGTCCGACGAGCGACCTCTACTCCCTCGGGCTGATCCTCTACGAGATGGTCGTCGGCGAGCCGCCGTTCAAGACCGGCAACGCGATGAAGACCCTCAAGGAGCAGGTCGAGCGCATCGCGCCGCGGGTCATCGAGGCCGCGCCGTGGCGGGCGATCCCCGAGGACCTCGACGCGCTCATCGAGAAGATGCTCCAGAAGAACCCGCAGGATCGGCCCCGCGACGCGGGCGAGGTCGTCGAGGCGCTCGAGGGCATCGCGATGCACCTGCTCGCGACCGAGACGGTGATCGACAAGACCGAGATCGAGGCGACGCGCACCGAGATCGAGATCCCGGTGATGCGCGAGGCGCGGCGCGAGGAGCGCACCGAGCCGCCGCAGGAGTTCGAGCGCTACGAGGACGACGAGGACGACGAGGTGGGCGCGACCACCGTCTGGGAAGGCCGCGGCCCCGACTCGTCGCCGCCCCCCGCGCTCTCCCGATCCGTGGGCGACGCGGCCGCGCCCGCGGTCCCGGTGCCGCGCGCGCCCCGCGAGCCGAACGTCCACTACGAGCCCCCGCCGTCCACCGCGGGGGAGGAAGAGGACGAGCCGCTCCTGAGCAAGCGTGAGCTCGTGATCCTCCTCATCACCGCCGGCGTGGTGGTGTTCGGGCTGCTGCTGCTGATCCGGGTGCTGTTCTTCGCCTGACGACCCCGCGGGGCCGGGCGGCCCGCGCGATGAGCGACCTCAAGCCGCCGGATCGACGCCGGGGCCTCGCCCGATCAAGCTCGGCGCCAACGCGCCGGGGGGACGCGCGGATCGGATGCACGGATGGATGGTGGGATGAGCGCACAGGCGACCGAGCTGGCACGACGGATCCACGAGAAGGTGTTCCGCCCGGAGTCGCTGCCCCCGCCGTGGGCGGCGGAGGATCCGTCCCGGCGGCTCGTCCAGCCGGGCGGCGGCTACCTCGGGGTCCGCGAGGTGTTCGGCGCGGCCCTCGGGCTCGAGGGTGTGGAGCTGCTCGACCTCGCCTCGCTCCCGGGCGGCGACGCGGGCCGGCGGCTGGTCGCGCTGCGCTACTTCGTCGCCAACGCCGACATCTGGCTCGGCCACTTCAACTGGCGCAAGTCCATCGAGCGCCTGCGCCGCGGGCCGCGCGAGGATCTCGAGTCGCCGGTCGAGGCGCTCGCCGCGCGGGTGTCCGCCCTCCGCGAGGCGGCCCGGCCGCTCGACGACGCCGCCCTCGACGCGCTCCTCGCCGACGACAGCCCGCTCCTCGGCGACCCCGCCTCCGACGCGGCGCTCGCGGCCCTCGTCGCGCTCGACCTCGACCCCGACGGCCGCGCCCGGCTGCGCGAGCGGCTCCGCGCCGAGGCGGCCGCCGGCTTCGTCGCGCGCCCCGATCGGCTCGACCGGCTCTACCTCGCGGCGAGCGAGCTGGGCCGCTACCCCGCGACCACGGTGAGCGCGGGCACGCTGCGCTACGTGCTCGTGGCCGACAAGGGCGAGATGGGCGTCCGCGCGGTGCGCGAGGCGGCCGCGCTCGGGCTCGTCCCGGTGCCGCTCTTCAGCGAGCAGGACGACGCGACCGCGCTCCAGGTCCGGCTCGCGCGCGAGCTCGGCGGCTTCGCGATCGGCCTGTCCGGCTCGTTCCGCGAGTCCTACGCGAGCTACCGGCAGATCACCGACCGCGTCCTCGCCGCGTTCCGCGAGCGCTTCGGCGACGCGTGGCGCGCGGAGCTGTCGCGGGCCGCGCTCTACCCGGGCTACGGGCCGCTGGCCGAGAACGCGGCCGCGATCCGGCACTTCCGGCGCCACGGGATCGTCTTCGCCGGGCCGATGGAGGACGTGGTCGAGCACGCGGGCGACAAGCGCCGCTTCCGCGCGATCGTCGAGTCGATCGACCCGAAGGCGGTCACGCCCGGGATCGTGATCGCGGAGAACGACCCGGCGACGATCCGCGCGCGGGTCCTCGAGGCGCACGCGCGCGGCGACTTCCGCTTCCCCGGGCGGCTCAAGGCGGCCAACGGCGGGGGCGGGCGCGGCCAGGCGATCGTCCCGTCCGAGGACGCGCTCGACGGCGCGATCACCAAGGTGCTCGGCGAGATCGAGGCCAACGCGTGGGACCCGGGGGTGATGTTCGAGCAGAACATCGACCGCACGGTGCACCTCGAGGTGCAGGTGCTGCGCGACCGCTACGGCACCGCGCGTCACTTCGGGATGCGCGACTGCACCGAGCAGCGCGCGAGCCAGAAGATCCAGGAGGAGGCCCCGCCCGCGATCCTCGTGAGCCGGCCGGAGCTCGCGAAGCGCGCGCAGGACATCGCCGTCCAGATCGCGCACCGCGTCGGCTACGTCGGCGCGGGCACCGTTGAGCTGATGTTCGCGGACGGCGAGGTCTACTTCCTCGAGATGAACACCCGCATCCAGGTCGAGCACCCGGTGACCGAGGCGTCCCACGCGATCCGCCGGGGCGAGGCGCTCACCCCGCTCAACCTCGTGCAGCTCCAGCTCCAGGTCGCCAACGGCGCGCCGATCGACTTCGCGCAGGAGGACGTCGTCCAGACCCACGTCGCGCGCGAGCTGCGGGTCAACGCCGAGTCCTGGCGCGCGGATCTCAAGGACCCGCGCGACCGACAGCGCGGCTTGTTCGTCCCCAACGGCGGCGTGTTCGACGCGATCGAGCTCCCCGACCCGGAGGCGGTCGCCCGCGCCCTCGCGCACCGGGGCGTCGACGACCTCCGCATCCGCTTCGACGTCGGCTTCGAGGCGGGCGACACGCTCATCAACAAGGACCCGACCTTCGGCAAGCTCATCGTCGCGACCCGCGCGAGCGGAGACGGCCAGGACTACGAGCGCCTCCGCCTCGCGATCCTCGAGGTCCTCGCCCGCATGCGCATCGAAGGCCGCCAGGTCCGCCCCGACGGCCAGGTCATCGCGGGCAGCCGCTTCGAGACCAACCTCGACGCCCACCGCTGGATCCTCGAGCACGCCCAGATGATCGCCCACGCCGCCGGCGTCACCGACGGCCGCCACGTCGGCTGGGTCGTCGACGCGCTGCGGCAGGGCTGAGGCGGCCGGCCTCAGAGGGCCAAGGCGAGCGAGTCGTATCGGTAGAAGCGGATGGCTTCCACGCGTGACCAAGCCATCACGGTGCGCTCGATGTAGAAACCAATCTCTGTTGGCGTGACAATCGCGGGCCGCAGGAACAGGCGATCCGCCGGGAGCGGCCACTGAAGGGTGGGATCCCCCGCGAGCGAGTACACGCGCACGTAGCTGGCGCCCCCGGGTGCGTCGAGCTCGAAGGCCCACACACGCCCGAACCCCACGCCGATCCGGTTGTTCGTGAATGCGGTCGGGAACACCGAGAGCCGGCGTGGCTCGAGCGCGGACGGGTCCGTCGCATAGGGCGACGTCCACAGCTCCGTCCGACCGTAGGAAAATGCGCTCTCCTGCTCGTAGAGCTGAACCCACGCGAGGTTGGTCCCGTCGGTGACGGGCGTGTTCGCGCCCGCCCCAGCGGGAGCGACAAGCTCCGTCGAGGCGGTCTCTCCCGGAAAGACCGTCACCGCTGTCCAGTCAGTCGCACCGAGCCGCGAGAAGAAGAGGATGTCGTCGAACACCTGCGGATTGACGAGGCGCTCGCCCGCGCCAACACGCTCCAGAAGCCCGGCGAAGTCAACGCGGTGGTAGATCGGCACCCCTACCCCACCCTCGAAGACCGTCGCCGTGTCGCTGGTCTGTGTTCGCCCGGCGCTATCGCTGATCGGCGAACGCGGGGACTCTGGCGTTGCCCAGCTCTCGATCGGATCAGTCCACTGCGCCCTTACGGGCCACACCTCAAACGTGCTGTCACCGAGCTCATTCAGGGCGAACGCGAAGATGCGGGGCGCGATCGCCAACTCCGTCACGGGACAGGTGAACTCATCAACGGGCATGGTCGCCCGAAGAACCAGCCGATGGTGCCCGTCGTCGGTGGCAACGATTGTGTCGACCGCCTCGAACCCCTGCGGTGCCCGCGCAGGACGACTGTAAACGAACGTGGTGTGCCCGTCTGCGTAGAAGGACTGGCCACTCTGGGGAAGAAGCCGCCTCCCGTGGGCGTCAGGTGACCAATCCGCCACCAGCTCACGGCACCCATCCCCGCATGGTGCGAACCGAGGGAGGGGGAGCACTGCATCCGGATCCCGCGCCACTCGGATGTCGCAGGCATCCGGGAGACCGGTGAGCCGCAGCCAGCCCGGGTCACCGTCCCCGGCGTCCGGGCGAGGGCCGGCGTCGACGGCTCCCGCGTCGGCACGCCCTGCGTCCGGACGCCCCGCGTCGAAGCCCGCGTCTGGGAGCGCCTGCGGATCGCAGCCACACGCAAGGAGCCACACGACCACCACGAAGAACGCGACGCCGGCGTGCGGCCTACGACGCAGCCCCTCCAGCCCCGAGCCGGCATGGGTCACGAGCAGGACTCGGCTCCGGTCGTCGAAACGCGCGACCACCCGCTGGAAGATAGCGTCGTTGTCGGCCCCGAGCAGCATGCGCCGTGGGAGGCCTGGGGACGGCCCGAACTCTTCGAGCTCGCTGCGCGGCGATGCCGCGACCCGTTCGACGCCCGTCAGGGGACGGCTCGGGCTTCTCGAGCTTTTCCTCGGGTGGCCTGGGCTGGGCTGCCCTCGGCCGGGCTGAGTGGGTGCGCGGAGAACGAGGGACGGGCTTGGGATCGGGGGTGGGGCATGGGCAGGGGTACGGCTCGTTGCTTCGCCTCCCCCACTCCCTCGCTCGGGAGCACCGAGGGGCCGGGGACAGCCCGAGCTGTTCGCACCATCCAGTCTGGCCGTGGCCGACCCGTTGCTCGGCCGGGTCGCGGTGGTTACGCCGTCCGGGTGTCGTGGTGGAGACCGGCTCGCAAGCCCGAGCGGCCGCTCGTCGCCGCGGGGCGAGCGCGCGGCTGTCTGCTCGGCGGCGCCCTGGCCGACGCGATGGCGTTCGCGCACGAGGGGCGAGCGCCCGGACCGGCCCCCCCGCTGCGCGTCGGCTCCATCTCCGACGACACGCAGCTCACCCTCGCGACGTGCGAGGCCGTGATCGTCTCGCGAGGCGAGGTCCTACCCGAGGTGGTGGCCGAGCACTTCGTCCGCTGGCACCGAGAGCATGGCTTCGTCGGGATCGGCGCCGCGACCGCGAAGGCGGTCCGCGAGCTGAGCGTGGGCGGCCACTGGGCGCTGGTCGGGCGCAAGGGCGAGATGGCCGCCGGCAACGGGGCCGCGATCCGCGTCGCGCCTCTCGCCTTCGCCCTCGACCTGTCCACCCGTCCGGCGCGGCGGGTGCTCCGCGACGTGTGCCGGATCACCCACCACAGCGACGAGGCCTATGTAGGCGCGCTCGCGATCGCCCTGACGATCCGAGACGCGGCCACCCGCGAGTGGCGCGGGCGGGCGGCGCTCTTCGAGATGCTGCTCGATCAGCTCCCCGACACCCGCGTGCGGGACCGGCTCCTCGAGGTCCAGGATGGCCCCGCGTCCATCGCCGAGGCGGCCGCGACCTTCGGCACCACTGGCTACGTCGTCGAGTCCGTCCCCCTCGCGATCCACGCCTACGGCTGGGCCGCCGAGGGGCACGACCTCACCTCGATGGTCACCCAGCTCGTCACGGCGGGCGGCGACTGCGACTCGATCGCCTCGATGGCCGCGCAGTGCCTCGGCGCGCTTCGAGGCGAAGCCGCGCTCCCTCACGACGCGGTCCGCGAGCTCCCCGACGCGGTGCGGGAGACCGTTAGCCGGTTTGTCTCTAGTCTGTAGCCGAGGACCAAGTGGTGGGACCCCCTGAGCAGGCCGCGCCGTGAGGAGAGCGCTACTCGTCGCCGCGGTCCTGCTCGGCGCCGGCGGCTGCTACCAGTCTCACGAGCGCGACGACGCCGGCTCTGCTCTCGCCGACGCCGCTCGGGACGCGGGCGCGCCGTGGTTTCCCATTCCGCCGACCGGGTGCGGCGACGCCTACCTCACGATCGACACCGAGCTCGCGTTCGGCCCGAACCCCTCCGAGGGAGGCGGCACGCTGTTCGTCTCGGACCGCGCAGGCGAGCGGGTCGCGGAGGTCAGGACCGAGGAGGGCCGAGCGCGCCTGTGCGTCTCCCGCAGCCACGCGCCGCTCGAGCTCCTGTTCCTCCAGGAGGGCGTATCCCAGGCGGTGCTGGGAGTCGACGCGGACTTCCTCGACCGCTCCCTCTCCCGACCGCTCTACGCGTTCGGGCCCGACTTGGTCCGAGGCACCCTCGATCGCCAGACGCCCGGGAGCCGCTTCCTCCTCCAGACGGGAGTGATCGCCCAGGAGATCGAGCGCGTGTCGGCGTCACCGTTCGAGATCCGCTGCGGTCGACCGGCCGCCAACGACTGCCGCCTCCGCTTCCTCGAGCTCGCCGAGGACGGCGCTCTCCTCGGCGCCGGATCCGTCTCCTGGCGCTTCGGGGTCGAAGACATCGAGCTGTCTGCTCGAGGCTCGGTCGTCCGTCGAGACGGCCGCTTCCAGGTCCGACTCCCCATCGCCGGCCCCTTGCGCGGGATCGCGCTCGACGAGGTCCGCCCGCTCGACTGCGCGACGAGGACGCCGCGCGATTCGGTGGGCGGCGCCATGCCGGGAACCGTCGACCTCTGGCGGTGCAGCCTCGCGGGCCAGGGGACGATCGACGTCCTCGGCGACGACACGGTCGACGGCCGCTTCGCCTACGTGGCGGGACCCGACGCCGAAGCCGACGTCCTCATGGCGCGGCTCGGCGCTCCCGGCAGCGACCTCGAGGCCACATCCCTCGTGCCTTGCTGCGCGGACGCTCCGACGGTCCTGACCTTCCCGTCGGTGGAGCGCCTGGACGGCCGCCTCGGCCCGACCAGCATCGCCGGCATGTCGGTGAGCGTCCGCGCGTCCGGGTTCGAGCACGCGTTCGTGTTCTTCCCACGAACGAACCAGTCGTCGTTCCGGGTGTGGAGCTTCCAACGCGGGGGGCAGCTCGACTTTCGACCCGACAGCCTCTCCGACACCCTCCGAGACCACCTGTTGGCCCGCCGCGTGACTGACGTCTGGATCGGTGCCGTCACCACGCGCGATGGCGCCCCGTGGGATGGAGGCCTTCGCGTTCAGATGGTCCAGCGCCGGATCGGCCGCTAGGCGCGAGCACCCGGGACGGCCGCAGAGCAGGGCGGGCCTGGGCAGGGTCCAGACCGTCTGTCGCACCTGTGCGGGCGAGATCGTCACCCGCGCGCGCCCCGTCCATGAGCCATGATCAGCGAAGGCCCCTCAGCAGATTCCGAGCGATCCGGAGCGCCGGCTTGGCGCCGCGCGGGTTCGCCGCCGCAAAGCACAGGAGGTACAGAGGACAGCCCGTACGGTTTTCGGAGCACGCCGGGCTCAGCGACGTCAGCAAACACCCCTGCGAGCCGCTCGATGAAGTACTGGCCGACCACGTCCATGCCCGCCTTGACGAGCTGTTCCTCGTCGGGACCGAAGAGGGTCGGCGTAGCTTCGACGCGATAGAACTCCTCATACCAGTCGTCGGCACCCAGGAAGAGATCGATCCGACGGCGCCAGGGATCCGGGATGTCACCGCTCCGCGGGAGCAGTCGGTTGATCCCGATCCAACCTCGATGATCCGAGGTCAACTCGCTCGCCGTCGGATTCGGGCCGGGGCAGACGGCCACGACGCGCAACAGGCGCGAGAGATCTGAACCGAAGCCGCCAGCCGCTCGGAGTCCGTCAGCGGACGATCGGAGGAGTGGGCGCGCGGGGAACCACGGGCGGGCTTGGGGTCGCGGGCAGGGGCATGAGCAAGGGCACGTTGACGTGCTCAGTCTCTCAGGCCCTTGCCCGCGAGGATCCTGCTCCGGTGCTCGTCGACCCGGCGGGCCCGGGTCTCCGCGCGCTTCGCGCCCGAGATATGTAGGTGATAGGCGCGTTGCCTCCCCGGGGTCAGCCCCTCGAACGCCGCCTTCAGCTTCGGGTCCGCGTCCAGCGCGGCCTGTAGCTCCTCGACGAGCTCGAGCGCCGGCGGCTCGGGGAGCTTCTGGCCGGTACGCTCGACCTCGATCGCGCTCGCGACGAGGGCGCGGATCGTGGGCTCGAGGCGCTCGACGTCGTCCACGCTGCGGAAGCACAGCCGCCGCGCCGAGCGCGAGGCCTCGCCCTGCGACTCGAGGTGGCCGCCCGGGTCGTCGAGGAGCGCGCCCTTGAAGAACATCAGCGCGAGGAAGCCCTTCATGCGCTGGAGGATCGCGAGGTTCGCGCCCTCGTGGCCGTAGCAGGGCTTGGCCCACTTCCGCTCTTCGTCGAGGCCGCAGTCGAGGAGGATCGCGCGGACGCGGCGCCCCTCGTCGCGCCAGCGCTTGGCCTGTTCGAACGCCTCGTCCAGCTCGCTCATGCGCGCATCCTAGCGCGCCTCCGGGTCTCTCGATCCGCGGGGGTTGTTACATCTTGAGAGGTGCGCCGGGGCCCGAGCCGACCCACCGTGAACGCCGTGGGAGCACGCCCCATCGTCCTCGTCGCAGGCTGCCTCGCGTTCTTCGCGCCCGGCCGGGTCGCCGCCCAGGCGCTCGAGGTGCCGGGCCTCACGGAGGAGCGCGCCGAGACCGAGCGCGAGCCGGTCGAGGCCGAGCGCGAGCCGGCGGACGCGGACCGGGAGCGGGCGGAGGCCGATCCGGCCGAGGCGGTGCGGGCGGCGCGTGAGGCGCGGCTCATCGATCCCGGGCCGGCCGCGGAGGCGCGGCTCGGGCGGGCGCTGCTCCGGGCGGGCGAGCCCGTGCAGGCCTACCGGGCGTTCCGGCGCGGGCTCACGGCCGAGCCCACCGATCCGCGGCTCCGCGGGGAGCTCGCGGCCGGCGTCGGGCGGGCCCGGGATCGCCTCGCCGTCCTGCGGCTCGACGTCCCGGTCGGCGCCCGCGCGCGGGTCGACGGCGCGGCCCCGGACTGGGAGCCCGGCGGGCGGATCGTGCTCCTGCCGCCCGGGATCTACCGCCTCGACTGCGGCCGCCCGGGCTGCGTGACCCGGAGCGTGCACCTCACGCCTGGCGCGCTCGTCGACGTGAGCCTCGCCGAGAGGCGCACGCCGCCCGGGCCGCGCGCGTTCCGCGACGAGGGCCCCTGGCTCGAAGGCAACCTGGTGATCGGCGCGGCCGGGCTCGCCCTCGCGGCCAGCGCGTCGCCGTGGCTCGGCGGCGCGCCCGTGGACGACGACGGCCTGCGCGTCCCGCCCGCCTTCCACCTCGGCCTCGGCCTCGGCCTCGCGAGCGGCGCGCTCTTCCACATGATGGCCGCGACCTACTTCCACATCGACTGGAGCCTGCCCGGGCCCGACGTCTACGCGATCGGCGTGTCGATCCTCGGCGCGCTCATCGCCTCCACGATCGCGCTCGCCGCCTCCGGCGCGATCACCCCGGCGGCCGGCGCCGGCGCGGGCGGCGCGCTCGCCGGCTTCTCCTCCACCGTGGCCGGCAACTTGATGTTCACCTCTCCGCGCTGGTCACCGTTCACCGGCGTCGGCCTCACCGCCGCGGTCGCCGGCCTCGTCGAGCTGCTCTTCGGCGCGGGCTCGCTCGCCGCCCGCGACGCCGCCGCCGCGCGCTGCCAGGGCGCCGACGCCGCCGCCTGCCGCGCGCTCCCGACCCTCGACCTCTCCTCGTTCGGCGCGCTCAGCGCCGGCGCGACCGCGGTCCTCGGTGGCCTCGGCCTCGCGCTCGTCGGCCTGCGGACCGGGCGAGAGGGCCGCTGGCTCGGGCTCGCGAGCCTGGACGTCTCGGTCGGCGCCGGCACGGTCCAGGTCACCGGGCGGCTCTGAGCGCGGGAGAGCGTCGGCGGAGCCTGGCAAGCGCTCCTACGTGCACCTGCACGGGCACGTCCTCCTACGTCCTCGTGCACTGCGCGTACGCGTGGACGTCGTCGTCGCGCGCTCGCGGGCTCGTGACCTGGCTCTACGCCGCGGGTGCGCTGACAGGTGTGTTGCGGGCACGGGCAGGGGCACGGGACTTGGGGCGTCCCGCTGGCCGCAGGCCGACTTGACCTCCGCGATCGGTCGGCGATGATCGAGGCCGTGCAGCGCTTTCTTCTCACCAGCCTCCTCCTCCTCGCGCCCGCGGTCGCCGCCGCGCAGGGCGCCCCCTCCGAGCCGCCGCCGGCCGCGGGCTTCGCGAGCGGCCCGCTCGACACGGTGCGCCTCCGCGCCGGGGGCTTCGTGCGCGGCCACGTCGTCGAGTACGACCCGGCGGTCGGGGTCCGCATCCTCCTGGCGGACGGAGAGATCCGCACCTTGCCCGCGTCCGCGATCGCCGCGGTCGAGGAGGCCGCGGCGAGCACGGCGAGCACGGCGAGCCCCGCGCCGACCCGCGCGGCGACGCCCACCGCGGGGCTCGGCGCTCCCGAGCGATCCGAGCTCCGCGAGCACGCGGGCTACGTGGGAGCCGAGGCGCCGGCGGCGCCGACCGCGCCCGCGCCCGGCGAGCTGTCGGCCCGCTTCGACAGCGACGACCATGGGGTCGCGCTCTTCCGCCTCACCGGCTACCGCGGCACCGAGCCGACCTTCGAGGCCCTCTGCACCCCGCCGTGCGACGCGCATCTACCGGCCGGCGACCACGAGATCAGCGCGTCCTACGACGGCGGCGAGCTCGTCGCGCCCGAGCACCTCCGCCTCAGGGAGGACGGCGCCCACGTGGAGGTCGACTACCACGACCGCTCCGCCCTCCGGGTCGGCGGCTGGATCCTCGCGTTCGCCGGCCCGACCGTCTTCGGCACCTTCGGCTCCCTGGCGATCTGGTACCCGCAGTTCCGCTGCTGCGGCTCTCAGCCCGAGAACGCCGTCTTGTCGGCGACCGGCTACACGCTGATGCTCTCGTCGGTGGTCGTCGGCGTGCTGATGAGCCTCGCCGACGACGACTTCGCGCTCGAGCAGGCGGAGGGCGAGGCGCCCGCCATCCGCTTCTGATCGTCGCGGCGCCTACCGCGCGCCGAGCACCTCGTCGACGAACCCGCGCATCTCGTCGAGCGAGACCCGCTCGCCGATCAGGTGGGTGTCCTGGCCCGGCCGGATGACCGAGGGGAAGCCGCCCGGGGCGCTCCCGGCGAAGCGGCGCTCGCCGAGCACCTGGCCGGACGACGTCTCGATCACGCGCACCCGGTGGCGCTGCTGGATGCGCTGCATCGTGAACGGCGAGTTGCTCCCCTGCCGGGTGTACTCTGCCTCCTCGACCACCTCGTCCTCGACCCCGACGCAGACGACGTAGTCGGGGACCACGTCCTGCGGCCAGCCGTCCGAGGTGCTGCGGTACGCGTCGAGGTAGTAGGAGCTCGGCTCGTAACGGTAGGGCGTCCGGTTGCTCATCCACCGCACCTCCAGGTCGGCGGGCGGCGCCTCGTGGGCCCCGAGCGGCGCGCCGCCAGTGCACAGCTCGCCGATCGCGCGGTAGCGCGCCCCCGCCTCCGCCGAGTGCTGGGCCGCGACGTGCTTCACGAACACCAGCCCGCCGAGCAGCACCGCGGGGAGCGCGACCACCGCGCCGACGATGGGCGCCTTGACGATCCGCAGCGCCGGCCACGCGATCAGCGCGACCCCGACGCAGAGCGCGAGCGCGCGCATCGGCACGCCGGTCTTGAAGTCGTCGACGCTCGTGAGGCCGACCAGCGCGCTCATCAGCGTCACGCCGATCACGAGCAGCCCGAGGCCGGCCGAGACGAAGTGGTACGGGTAGAGGGGCTTCCTGTCAGGGCTCGTCATGCGGGTCGTTGTGAGGGCCCGAACGGGGCCTGTCACGCGAACCCGAACGCCGATCTCAGAACCGGATCAAACGCCTGAGATCACAGCGAAATCACCGACCTCGGATCCGAACGATCCGCGCGAAATTCCGGACCTTCTGGGCCGTAGCGCCCGCGTGATCCGTCGACCCGGGCCGGGCAGACCACGCCAACTCCCGTAACTCGCCGTCCCTGATAGTGGCGTGATCGGTAACCCATCTTCGGGTTGCGGGTCGAGGGACGGCCCGGAGGAGATGACGATGAACACGCGCTGGCTTTCCACCCTGCTCCCCATGACCCTGCTCCCCGCGGCGCTCGCCGTCGGCTGCACCTCGAGCGTCGACGACGTCTTCGCTGCGCTCGGCGAGCCCTGCGCCGCGACCACCGACTGCGGCCGCGGGCTGGAGTGCGAGATCGAGGGCACGGCGGGCACCTGCGCGCGCCACGGCGGCGACTACGACGGCTTCGTCCTCGGGGCGTTCGACTGCGCAAGCGACATGGACTGCGGCGCCGGCTTCGAGTGCGAGATGGAGCACGGCGGCAGCTACTGCAAGGCGCACCGCGACGACACCACCGGCGCGCCGCCGGCCGGCACCGTCGAGTGCACCGCGGACGCGGACTGCGCGGTCGGCTTCGAGTGCGAGGAGGAGCACGGCGCGACCTGGTGCCAGCCGCACACCGGCGCCTCGATCCCCGCCGACGCGACCGCCTGCCACACCGACGCGGACTGCGGCGGTGGCCTCGAGTGCGAGCTCGAGCACGGCGCCGGCTACTGCAAGCCGCACGGCGGCGACGACGGCTCGGGGTCCGGCTCGGGCAGCGGCTCCGGCAGCGGCTCCGGCAGCGGCTCGGGCGGCACGAGCGGCGAGTGCGCGACCGACGCCGACTGCACCGGCGGCTACGAGTGCGACGTCGAGCACGGCGTCGGCACCTGCGTGCCCCACGCCTGAGCCTCGCCTCAGGCGATCGCTTCGACGAGTCGCGTCGACGACTCGACCCAGACGACTCGACCCAGACGACTCGACCCAGACGACTCGCCACCCGACGACAACGAACCGAGCGCGGAACCACCCCACACACCCACCCTCCCCGCGCTCGACCCCGACCGGCCCGGCCCTCGCCCCGCAGCGAGGCCCGGGCCGGTCGCCTTTTGGGAGCGCCGAGCGCCCGCGCGGCGGCGCCCGCTCGGCGCCGCCCCGGAGCCTGCTACGATCACGCCCATGGACCCGCGCGCGCTCGCTGAGGCGATCGACCCGGAGGACGACCTCGAGCGCTTCCGGGTCATGACGCCGGAGGAGCGCCTCGACCTGTTCCTCGAGCTGTGCGCGCTGACCGACTCGATCGTCCGCGGCCGGCCCGACGCCGAAGCGCTCCGCGCGCCGACGCCGCGCTCGGCCGAGTCGCTGGCCCTCTGGTCCCGGCTGATGCGTGGGGCGCGCCGTGATGGATGACAGCGTCCCTGTCCTCGTCGAGCGCTTGCGGCAACGACTCGAGGAGTCCGGCGAGACCTAGCGTTCGGTGGCGCAGTGGCGCTGGCCGCGTGGTCCGAGCCTCGCGCGACCGCCGACGTCGACGTGATCCTGTGGCTGGACCCGGCGTCCGAGCTCGATCGGGCGTTCGACCTGTTGCGCAGCGCGGGGGTGAAGCTCGACGAGCGGGCGGCCCGGGACGCGGTCGCCCGCCGAGGCATGTTCGCCGGCCGCGCCGGGGCGACCCGGATCGACGTGTTCTTGCCGAGCATCCCCTTCTACGAAGCGGCCCGTAGCCGACGGGTCCGCACCCGCATTGGAGAGGGCGAGGCGTGGGTCCACTCGGCCGAGGTCCTCGCCGTGTTCAAGATGCTGTTCTACCGACCCAAGGACCTGATCGACGTGGAGCGAATGGTCCGCGTCCAGCGAGATCGGTTCGACCTCGATTTCGTTCGTTCGGCGCTCGTCGAGATGCTCGATACCGATCCCCGCATCGAGAGCTGGGACGCGATCTGCGCCCGGCTCGACGCGACGCCGGAGTGAGGGGTCGCGTCGCCGCCGGCCGCTCAGGGCGGGTCCCGGCGGAGGCGCGGCAGTGGCTCGTCGAGATCCGACTCCCGCGCCTCGCGCTCCCGCAACGCCGGCGCGGTGGGAGTCGGCTGATACGAGGTCGGCTTGGTGGGGGTCGGCCGATACGCGGTCGGCTCGGGGGGAGTCGGCTGATACGCGGTCGGCTCGGGGGGAGTCGGCTGATACGAGGTGGGCTCGGAGGAGGTCGGCTCGTACGCGGTCGGCTCGGCGATGGTCGGCTCGTACGCGGTCGGCTCGGCGGTGCTCCGCCCGGCGGTAGTCGGCCCAGCGATGGTCGGCTCGTACGCGGTCGGCTCGGCGGCGGTCGGCCCGACGGCGGTGGGTTGGGCGGTGGTCGG
>JAUHXR010000198.1 GCA_030426845.1 Polyangia bacterium
GGCGGGTGCCCCACCCGCGTCTCCCGCGCCAGCGACGCCCCCCGGCGGTGGCAAGGGCGGGCGGCCAAAGGCCGCCCCACGAGCCATCGCCAAAGGCGCGGCGCGAAGCGCCAAGCCGGAGGCGATGGCGGGTCAGTTCTCCATCGCCAAAGGCGCGGCGCGAAGCGCCAAGCCGGAGGCGCGGGCGGGTGCCCCACCCGCGTCTCCCGCGCCAGCGACGCCCCCCGGCGGTGGCAAGGGCGGGCGGCCAAAGGCCGCCCCACGAGCCATCGCCAAAGGCGCGGCGCGAAGCGCCAAGCCGGAGGCGATGGCGGGTCAGTTCTCCATCGCCAAAGGCGCGGCGCGAAGCGCCAAGCCGGAGGCGATGGCGGGTCAGTTCTGCGGGGCGAAGACGAACGGATACGCGAAGCTGACGCTGCCGCCGTCCGGCCCCGGGTTGAACCGGAACCGGCGGATCGTGTTCACCACGCATGTGGCGACCGCCGGGCTGCCGGTGCTGTTCTCGGTCGCGCTCGCGTTCGAGACGGTCCCCGTCTCCTGGATCGTGAAGCGCACCATCACGCGGCCCGCGAGGGTCGGGTTGTTGCGGAGCTCACGCTCGTAGCAGGTCTGGATCGCGCGGATGCGCGCCCGGATCTGGCGGACCACGATGTTCGGGTCGAAGACGCCCGACCCCGACTCGTCGGCCAGCGCGCCCGCGCTAACGCTGCCGCGGATCCGCCGCTCGACCACGACCTCGCCTTCCTGGCGAGCCTGGGTCGCGCCCTGTCGCGCCTGGAGGCCCCCGAGCCCGGCCGTCGCCGCGCCGACCCGGCCGCCGCCGCCGCGCTCGCGGAGCTGGCCACCGCTCGCGTCGGTCGCGACGCCGACGCCTTCGGCCGTCGCCATCAGGTCCTCGGCGTTGCCGGTGACCATGCCGTCCCGGAGCACGTCGGCGAACGCGCCGTTCTCTCCGGTGAGCGCGCCGAGGAGGGCCTGCTCGACCATGGCCTGCGCCTCGGAGACCGCGAGGCGGGCGTCCGCGTCGGCACGGCTCTGGGACTCGGAGCTGCTCGGCGTGTTGTTGCTGGAGGTCGACTCGCTCGGGGAAGGCCGGCTGTCCGCCACCTCCTCGACCTCCTCGCCCTCCTCGACCTCTTCGGCCTCGTCCACCGTCTCGACGGGCTCGTCGGGCTGCGGCGGCTCGGGCTCGTTGAAGATGAGCTCGGCCACGCGATCCGGGACGGTCGCGATGCTCGGCTCGACCGGCCAGTCGGCGTTCTCGAGGTAGATGATGAACCCGAAGTGGGTCATGAACGAGAACATCACGAAGGCCGTGAAGAGCCAGTCGATGCCGGCCACGAACCCGCCCACGACCGCGGCCGGGAGCTGAGGCCGGGGCTGCACCGGCGGGGGCACCACGAACTGGAACAGCAGCGTGGTGTCGCCGATCACGACCTTGCCGCGCGAGGCGTCGGAGAGCTTGACCTGGTAGTAGCCGTCGCGCTGAACCGCCCCGCTCTTGCGCAGGTCGTCCAGCTCCTGGACGCCACCCGCGAGGCCGACGCGACCGCGCATGTCCTCGGTGAAGTTGAGGATGTAGTCGCCGCCCATGAGCTGGAACAGCTCGAAGCGCGAGCTCAGCCCCTTCGCCGCGACGACGAAGTGGTTGCGCTCGGAGCTGCCCACCGTGACCGTCTCGCGCTTGCGGATGATCCGCTCCTCGACGATCTTGCCGCTCTGGATCAGGCCGATCCGGAGGACCTTGGGGCCGGAGGGGCGGCTCTGGACGGCCTGCATGGCCATCGTCATCGCGCCCGGCTGTCCTCTACGCTGTCCTGGCTTCTGGCTGTTGCTCATCGATGGTCCCCAATCGGGCGAGCTCTCCGGCGGCTGCTCACAGCTCTCCCGAGAGGTGCGACCTCTCGGTTCCGGGGAAGTTCCGACCGATCACGACTTTTTCTGAAAGCCTCTCGCGTCCGGCAGCCTATCACGGTCCGACTCCCGGCTCATCGTCCGTTTGAGCGGAAGACTGAAGGTCACCTTGGCCGCCATCACGGTCATGCAGGCCGAGCGCCTCCTCGAGGCTGCCCACCACGCGCCGGCACTCGCGGATCCGCTCCCGCGCCACGCCCTTGAGCACCGTCCACGAGCCGAGGCTGAGCGAGGACGCAGCGATCCCGAGGGCGATCGAGAGCACCGCGCGCGACAGACCCTCGGACTCCACCCGCCCCGCCTCGAGGCTCGCGAGGCCGTGCTCGCCGTTGAAGATCCACCAGATCTGAGCCGCCGCTCCGATGAAGCCGAAGGCCGAGGCGATCGTCGCGGCGATCCGGAGGGTGCGCATGTTCCGGGTCGCGAGCGCCTCGGCGTCCATCAGGCGCTCCTCGACCTCCACCGCCCGCTCGCCCTCGGGGAGCTCCGGGTCGACGAGCGGCCAGGCGCAGTCCGCCGCCCACGCCGGCCGGGCATCCGACACGACCGCCCGCAGGGTCTCGAGGTCTCGGCGCCGCGCCAGCCGCGCCAGCGCGCGCCGGAGCGGACCGGGGTCGATCGCCGAGACGTAGGCGAGGAGCCGCACGCGCTCGACCACGAGGCCGATCACCGTGGCCAGGACGACGAGCTGCAGCAGGTGGAACCAGGAGAAGCTCACCGCGCCCGATCGGGTGTGGATTCGCCGGGCCGGCGCGTCAGGGCTTGAAGGGCTCGTCCTGCACGGTCCGGATCACCTCGCGGACGAAGCTGGTGCGCAGGTCGAGGACCTCGTAGCCGAGGTTCGAGCGGTTGAGGATGTAGAAGGCGTTGGGCTTCTGCACGCGGCCTTCGATCCGGATCTCGTCGAGCTGGATGACGCGGGGCGCCCGCCCCTGTGAGGACTGCGCCTCGACCGATTCGGGCGCGAGCGCGCTCACCGCCCAGAGGCAGGCCGCGACCGCCGCGGCGGCGAGACACGAGCCAAGGAGACGGTTGGGCTGCTTCATCGCTTGCTCCTCACTGACCTTCCGCGGCGCCGTCCTGCGCCTGGGCCTCGGCCGCCTCGCGCGCGGCCCGCTCGGCCTCGCGCTGAGCACGCGCCCGGTCACGCTCGATCGCGCGCTCCTCGCGCTCGATCAGGCGAGCCAGCTCCTCCACGTAGGTCGCAGACGGGTCGTCGCGCGGGAGGCGCGGGCCCATCAGCTCGCGGTAGCGGTTGAACTCCGAGACCGCGCGTTGGTAGGCCTCGATGTTGCTGAGGCCCGGGAAGCTCTCGCCGGCCTCCCGGTACATCACGCCCAGGTTGAAGTGCACCTCGGCGTTCTGCGGCTGCATCTCCTGGACGCGATCGAACTCCGCCTTGGCCTGCTGCCACTGCTTGGTCGCGCGGTAGGCGTCGCCGAGCGCGAGGCGCACCGCGGCGATGGTCGGCGCGCTGTTGGACGCCGTCCGGAAGTGCTGGAGCGCCTCCTGGTAGTTGCCCGCGGCGAGGAGCTGCAGCCCGAGCGCCATGCGCGCCTCGGTGTAGCCGGGCTCCAGCTGGATCGCGCGGTTGTAGCTCGCCAGCGCCGGCGCGAGCGCGCCGTCCTCCTGGTGCATCCGGCCGCGCAGGTAGTGGAGCTCGGCGAAGTTGTCGTTCGTCTCGATCGCCTGGTCGAGGATCGACTGAGCCAGCTCCGTCCGTCCGAGGCGGAGGTTGGCCTTCACCATCACGATCATCGCGGGCACGAAGCGCTCATCGCGGCGCAGCGCTCGCCGCGCGGCCTCGACCGCCTCCTCGGGGCGGTTCGCGGAGACGAGGACGTCGCCGTAGACCGCCTGGACGTAGAGGTTGCGGACCCAGCGATCGGCGAGCGGCCGCACGAAGCTGACCGCGCGGCTCGAGTCGCCGTTGCGAAGGTGGATGCGCGCGATGCCCTCGATCGCCCGCTCGTAGTCCGGCTGGATGCGGAGCGCGCGCTCGTAGTAGGAGATCGCCTGCGCGTCCTGGCCGGCGCGATCGGCGAGCACCCCGAGGTTGTAGGCCGCCTTGAACGCGTTGCTGTCGGCCGAGAGCGCCTGGTTGAAGGCGTCGCGCGCCGCGTCGTTCTGGCCCTGACCCGCCGCCTGCAGACCGCGCTGATAAGCGCTCCGCGCCGCGCTGTTCATCGGCCGGCGCGGCGGCAACGGGGCCCCCGTCTCGGTCTCCGGCTGGCCCCACGGCGACTCGGGCTCGGCCGTCTCGCCGCCCGTGTCGGCGCCAGGCGATCCGCCGGAGTCACCCGGGTCGCTGCCCGGCTGGTTCTCGAGATCGTCGTCCGGGAGCTCCTCGTCCGGCTCGCGTGAGCCGGGCGGGGCCTCGAGCTCCGAGCGCCCTCCCCCTTCGTCGCCATTCTCGCCGCCCGACGTCGAGTCCCCGCCGGCGTTGTCGCTGGTGTCGTCGTTGCCGTCGTCACAGCCCGCCACGAACGCGCCCAGGGGGGCGACGAGCGCGAGGGCGAGCGAGAGCCGGAGCACGATGCGCATACCGAATCTCAACGCTAATCCTCCGCGGGCGCCAGCGGCGGAGCCGCGATGCCCGGAGTCAGATCCGAGTACTGGCCGCGACGCGCCCGGGTGAACTCGCCCGGCCGGTAGGCCTCGAGGGTCGCGTCCTGGGCCCGCTGCTGGGTGATGCACTCCGCGATTCGCTCGTCGCCGTAGGCCTGGAGCCGGTCGAGCGCCTCGCGGGAGTACTCGTTGTCGATGTTGCCGCGCTGCGCGGCGCGGGCCGCGAGCGCGTAGCGGACGACGCCGAAGCACTCGATCGGCCGCACCTGCGAGTCGAGGACCTGCCGGACCTGGTCTTCGAAGGTGAAGCGCACCTCGTCCTGGACGTCCTGAGAGGCCGAACGGATCTGACGCTGCAGGTCGGTCGGCATCGTGATGGTCGCGTTGAGGACCGCGCGCGCGAGGATCTCGTAGGACCGGCCCTGGCGGGTGAGCGCCGCGATCGTCCACGTCGGGCGCCGATACGCGAGGATGGGCTCGTAGCCCTCGGTCACCGTCTGGGCGCGGCGCGAGCCGTCCTGGATCTGGCGGTTGAGCTCGGCGACGAACGCCTGGGTGGTCGGCTGGCGGCCCGGCGCCACCGAGAGCGACTCGAGCTCCTGGATGCTCGGGTCGACGATCGCGAAGCGGTTGCTCGCCGCGTACTCGGCCGCGATCGAGCCCGGCTGGCCGTTCATCCGGTCGTAGGCGCTCACGACCGCCTGCCGCGCGGAGCGGAGCGTCGTGTCGCGCGAGCGCTGCTCCACGTGGGACTGCGCGATGCGGTCGTAGGCCTGCACGACGAGCTCCGTCGCGCCGCCGTCGTTGCGGTACCGATCGATGAACGCGGTCATCGCGCGGCGGGTGCCCGCCCAGTCGCGCCGCTTGAACGCCATCTCGGCCACACGGTAGCGGGC
This sequence comes from Polyangia bacterium, assembly GCA_030426845.1. Lineage (GTDB taxonomy): Bacteria > Myxococcota_A > Polyangia > Polyangiales > Sandaracinaceae > JAUHXR01. Next base: position 5,379 of record JAUHXR010000198.1, read on the forward strand.
GTCGCGGACCTCGTTCGCGTCCGTCAGGCGGTCGGCCGCGCGCTGGTAGTAGGTCGCCGCCTGCTGGTAGTTCTGCTGGTACTCGAGGATCCGCGCGGCGTTGATGAGCGAGTCGGTGATCCGCTCCGGCATGTTCTCGTCGCGCGAGCTCTGGAAGACCTGCGAGTCCGCGATCTGCCGGTAGTTCGAGACCGCGCGGTCGTAGTCGAAGAACCGGTTGGCGGTGTAGGCCAGGCGGAAATAGGCGGTCGCGAGGATGCCCTCGAGCTGCGTCTGACGCTCGGCCTCGGCGTCGCGCAGCATCGGGGTGACCTCCTCGATGACGCGCTCGTAGATGCGTCCCGCGGAGTCGAAGCGCTGCGTGCGCTCCAGGGCGACGCCGGCCTGGAGGAGCGCGAGCGGCGCGTCCGCGTGGTTCGGCTCGTCGTTGACCGCGTTGATCATCTCGGTCGCGCTGCGCTCGTAGAGCTCGCGCTGCTGCGCCTCGGGCGCCGCCTCGGCCTGCCGGAAGAGCTCGAGCGCGCGCTGGAAGCGCACGTTCGTGATGACCTGGCCCGCCGTACAGATCGGCGAGTTGCGGTTCTCCTCCTGGTCGCAGAACGCCTCGCGCTCCTCGCTGCTCGTGAACGTGAGGTCCGGCGTGAACGTGCAGTTGCGCCGCTGGATGTCGAGGCTGAGCCGCTCGGCCTCCGCGGTGTCGTTCATCGCGACGGCCATGTTGTAGAGGCTGTCCCAGGCGACCTGACCGGTCTCGTTCGCGATCTCGCCGGTGCAGCGCTCCTCGTAGATACGCAAGAAACGCTGCCGGGCCTGCGGCCAGTAGCCGTAGAAGTAGAGGAGCAGCGCGTTGTTGTAGTCGTAGGCCGCGCGGACGCCCTCGCGGTCCTGCGACTCGGGCACGCGGGCGAGGTAGACCTCGCGGGCCTGGGCGAGGCGCTGGACGAGGAGCGGCATCTCCTCCGCCTGGACGCGCGGCGGGTTGCCCTGCGGCTGCGGCGCGTCCTCGGCCTGGTCGCGGACCTGAAGCTCGCCGCGCTGCTCGGCCGCCTCGACGAGGCGGGTGAGCGACTCGACCACCCGGCGCGCGGACTCCGACAGGTAGCGGTCGTCGAGGTTGGAGTCGCGGACGGCCGCGTAGACGCGGGCCGCCTCCTCGTACTGCTCCGACCAGTACAGCGCGTCGGCGAGGTTGTACTGGAGCTCGTAGGCGTTCGGGCTGTTCGGGTAGTTCTCGAGATAGGCCCCGTAGGCCTCGGCCGCGAGCTGATACTCCTGGAGCGCCTCCTGGAGGCGCTGCGCGCTCTGCTCGCGCACCGCCTCGCGGCGGAGCTCCTGGGCGATGCGGTGATGCCGGATCGCGTCGTTGATGAGCGCGCCCTCGGCGAGCTGCTCGGCCTGCCGCTGCTCGACCGGGTGGTCCATGTTCTGGTTCCACCAGTCGGAGCCCTCGCGGTAGTCGCCGAGGCGAGCCTGCGCCGCGATCGCCTGCTCCATCTCGTTGTGGCGCTGCCAGGCGCGCGCGATCTGCGCGGTGATCTCCGGCGCGCGGGCGTGGTTCGGCCAGCGGCCGAGCGCGTACTCCCAGACCGCGACGGCCTCCGGGTACTTGGCCTCCTCGAAGTAGACCTGGCCGAGCTCGAAGTAGATCTCGACCGTCCACGGGCGATCCTGCGGGAGCAGGTTCGGGTCCTGGATGCGCGCCAGGCCCTCGGGGAGGTTCTCCTCGCGATCGGGGATCTGGTTCTCGTTCCAGTCGTCGTACGCGAAGGTGATGCCGAGGTACTGGACCGCCTCGCGGCGAAGCTCGGAGCCGGCGCGGCCGGTGGTCCGGAGCTGCTCGTCGGACCAGTCGATGAGGCGCGCGAAGTGCTCGATCGCCTCGGGGTAGCGGCTGGCGCGGTAGTAAGCCCAGGCGACCTTGTAGAGCGCGAGGTTGTAGTTGCGGTCCGACGGGTCGGCGAGGACCTTGTTGTAGGCGCTGATCGCGCGGTCGAGCGCGTGGGGCTCGAAGTCGTAGTCGAAGTGGTACTCGCCGATGCGGAGCCACACCTCCATCACGAAGCGCGCGTTGGGGACCACCGGCGTGCAGCCGGCGTAGGGGTCCACGAACGGCGCGAACGGATCGGGGGCCTCCTCGTCGAGGCCGAGCGCGGGGTGCTCCTCCTCGGAGAAGCCCTCGCCCTCCGGGTCCTCGGGCTCGTCGGACGGGGGCGGCGCGGGCTCGTAGGTGAAGTGGTTGGCGCAGACGAGGTTGAGCCACGCCTGGCGCGCCTCGTCGGTGCGCGCCATCTCGTTGAGGCAGTAGCCGATGAGGTAGTAGACGCCGTCGATGCGGCGGTAGTCCGGGAAGCGCTCGAGCAGCGCCTGGTAGAGCTGGACGGTGTCGTTGAAGTCCGGGGTGCCGATGCCCTCGGAGCTCTCCGCCGCCTCCTGGTACGCGATGGCGCTGCGCTCGTAGTAGAGCTCGCCGAGCCGGAACATCGCGTCCGGGGTGTAGGTCGGGTCGTTCGGGTAGCGGCGGATGAACGCCTCGAACAGCCGGATCGCGCGGTCGCGGGCCTCGTTCTGGAGGCGCTCCTCCTCGCGGATCTGGCGCGCGTAGCCGGCCTGACGCTCGCGGCGGCGGCGGTGGTACTCGCGGACGAGGATCGAGTTGACCGAGTCGCGGTACGAGCGGCCGACCTGGGTGAAGCGTCCGGCCTCGGCCTCCATCTCGAGGAGCGCCGCGATCTGCTCGGGGGTCGGCGGCGGGCGGTCGTCCTGGATGCGCTCGTCGGTCGTGTCGAGGAACGCCGGGTTGGGCACGTCCGAGGTGTTGGCCCACGGCGGCGGCGGCATGTCCGAGAGGTTCTCTCCCGGTCCGGGCATCGAGGGCGGGGGCGCCGGGGGACCCGCGTCCACGGCCGGGGGGCCGGCGTCGACGCCGGCGTCGGCCTGCGCGGCCGCGAGGCTGGGCGCGGAGATCACCGCAGGTAGCACCGCCGCAGCGAGGAGCGCCGCGATCCGCTCGAGCCCGGTCCGGGGTCCGCGGGTCACTGCTCGTCCTCCTCGTCACCGCCGCTGTCGGCGGCCGCGGTCTCGTCCATGATCTCGCGGAACTCGTCGTCGAGGTTGCGCATCTCGCGCGCCCGCTCACGGGTCAGCATCTCGACGCGCATCCGGTGCTCCTCGCGCCGCTGCCAGGCCACGTCGATGCGGCCGACGTCGGCGCGGAGCACGAGGTCGTAGAACCGATGCTGCACCTGCCGGAAGTTCTCGTGCGTGACCGCGCCGACGACCTCTTCCGTCTCCGCCTCGAGCTCGGTCAGCGCGCGGCGGTAGCCGGCGATGCGCTGGCTCTCCTCGCGGAGCTGCCGCTGGATCTCGGCCGTCCGCTCGTCGACGATCTGCTGGATCGCAGCCTCGCGCTGGGTCAGCCGGGACTCCACCGCGGCCACCCGCCGGAGCAGGCTGGTGACGCGGGAGTCACCGATCGACGACGCCTCCTGCTCGGCCAGCCGCGCATGCTGGTCGCGGAGCTGCTCGTGGCGCTGGTAGCGCGCGTCGCCAGGCCCCACTTGCAGGCGCGAGGCCTCGAGGGCGATGCGGAGCTGACGGATGTTCTCGCGGTAGGCGTCGACCGACTCGCGGTGCCCCGAGAGCTCGCGCCGGATCGCCGCGACGCCCTCGGCGTCTCGCGCCTCCTCGGTGTCGGCGAGGTAGCGCTCCATCGCGACGATGCGCGCCTCCATGCCCTGCAGCTCGACCTCCATGCGCCCGAGCTCCCGGCCGAGGCGGCGGTAGCGGGCGAGGACCTCGTCGTCGAAGGCCGCGAACTCGGCCTCGGTGGTGGGCATGTCGTCCAGGAACCGCTCCACCGAGCGGAGCTCCGCGCTGCCCTCGCGGCCCGCCGCGCGCAGGAGGTTGCGCCGCTGCTGCGAGATGCGGTTGCGGAGCGCGGTGCTGCGCTCCATCTGGAGCCGGAGGTCGGCGAAGACCGCCACCCGGTTCGGCTGAGCGAGCGCCGCGTTCAGGCGCTCGACGAGCTCCGAGGTCTCGCGCACCAGGCGACGCGCGGTGGAGAGATCCGACAGCACGTTGAGCGCGCGGTCCATGTCGCCCTCGAGCTGCGCCCAGCGCTGCGCCAGCGGCGGGAGGAACGCGTTGGCGTCGAAGCTCTCCATGTTCTCGCGGACGAGCTGGCGGAAGTACGCCTGCGGGTCGTCGTGCGACTCGAGCATCTCGTCGAGCTCGCGGCGCACCGGGCCGAACTCGCGCGCGACCTCGCGGAACAGCTCGTTGGCGTCGTCGAAGCGACCGTTGCGGAGCAGGAGGTTGGCGCGGAGGATCTTGCCGTCCGGGATGTAGCGGCTCTCCGGCGCGGCGACGCTGAGGACCTCGAGGGCACGCTCCGCGCGGGTGCTGTCACCCATGCGGATGTAGACCCAGGCGATCTCGTAGAGCGCCACGTGGAAGTTGGCCGAGGTCCGCGGCACCGCCTGGTAGGCCTCGACCGCCTGATCGAGCTGGTCGGTCTCGTAGTAGAGCCGGCCGAGCGCGAGCTGGGTGAGCTCGAGGACGTCGCGCTGCTCCTCCGTCTCGGCGGGCGAGCGCAGGACGCGGCGGAACGCCTCGATCGCCTGCGGATACTGCTCGCGCAGCGTGTGGATGACGCCGATGAAGTAGCGCGCCTGCGGGTAGTACGGGCTGCCCTGCTGGACCGCCTCGAAGGACTGCCGCGCCTGCTCGAGGGTCGCGAGGTCGATCTGCGCCGAGCCGTCGCCGCGGATGACGTCCTCGGTCGGGACCGCGCGGTTGTAGAGGTACTTGGCGCGGTAGTAGCTCGTGGTCGCCTCGATCTCGCTCGGCGGGATGCGGCTGAGCTGGGCGAAGTAGTCCTCGACGCCGTCGAAGTCGCGTGTGTGGATGGCGATCTCGATCAGCCGGCCGAGCGCGCGCTGGAGGTGGTCGCGGTAGCGTTGGTCGCCGCTGTGCGCGATGAGCTCGCGGAACCTCGTGCGCGCGCCGAGGTAGTCGCCCGCGCGGTAGAGGGAGTCGCCGAGGAAGAACAGCGCGTCCGGGTAGGCCTCGTGGCTCGGGAAGTTCTCCACGATGTCCGTGAAGATGATCGACGCGCGCACGTAGTCCTGAAGCCGATAGAACAGCTCACCGTCGGTCAGCCGCTCGGTGACGTAGGTCGGGCTCCGGGTCTGGCTGCGCCGCAGCGGCTGACCGAGCAGGCGCTCGGTGTCCCCCTCGATGTCGACCACCTCGCGGGTGATCTCGTCGAGGTTCTGCGCACGTACGGAGCTGGCGGCCCCGCCGAGCAGGACCGCCAGGGTAGCCGCGACCTGTCCGAGGGCCAGGGAGCGGCCGCGCATCACTCGTCTCCCTGATCCTCGGCGTCGTCCTGGCTGGCGCCGCGACGGCTGGACTCGGTGCTCTCCTGGTAGCGGATCGCCGGGCGCTCCTCGAGAGGCGCGGTCGGGCCGCCCTTCTCGAAGCCGACCACGCGGATGGTGATCGCCTTGCCTTCCGGCGCGGTGAACGAGTAGTTCGAGCGCACGCGGAACCGGTAGCCCTTGAGGTAGGAGAAGATGCCGTAGCCGTGGCCGCGGTACTCGAGGTTGACGGTGAGGGTGTGCTCGCCGGGGACGATGCTGCCGTCGTAGATGTCGAGCTCGCGGCGCTCGCCGAGGCCGCCCTCCTCGTCCGCCTTGCTGAAGATGCGGGCGCCGTCGAGGGCGTAGACCGCCTTCACCAGGCGGTAGGAGGAGCTCATGCGGTTCTCGTGGATGATCACCGCCTGGGCGCCGGCGACCACGCCCTGGAGCACGGTCTCGGCGAGGAGCGAGAGGCGCGCCTTGCTGCGGAAGATCTGCTCCTTGAGCTCGTTGATGCGCTGCTCGAGGTCGCGCAGGCGCACCGCGTAGGTGCCCGCGTCCATCCCCTCGTCGCGGTTCGCGCTCGTGGTCGTGTCTCCGCTGGAGCCCACGTCGTCGCCGCCGACGTCACTGCCGGCGCCGGTCTCGCCCGAGTCGGTCGTGTCGCCCGAGTCGGTCGTGTCGCCCGAGTCAGTCGTGTCTCCCGAGTCAGTGGAGTCCCCCGTGTCGGTGTCGGCGTCCTGCGCGATCGCCAGCCCGGCGACGAAGGTCGCGAGCACCACGGACATCCACAGCGCGATCACTCTGCGCATCGGTTCTCCTCCCGCGTTCGCCCGCCCGCCACGTTCAGCGGTTCCCCGACCAGGATCGAGGGAGCACGTCTCGGAGTGGAAGTGAGTCGAAGCAAGTCGTTGCCATTCGTGTCGGGAGTCACAGTCACCGCGGTCTCTCTCTCACCGCGCGGCGGCTCTGGCCACGCGCTGCGAGCGGGTCCGAAGTACCCGCCGGGAGTCGGTAGGAAACCGGAATCCCCCCGAAATCTCAAGGCCCTATAGCAAGGCGCATTTTCACGGTCAACGCGCGTGCAGGGAACTCGGGACCCAGCGCCCGACGTCGGTAGAATCACGCCCCGGCTCATGCCCTCACCCCTTCACCACTCTGCCAGATCGAACGCAGGTCACGTCCGTCTAGACGGTGGACCACGCCGGTCCGGCTCATCGAGGGAGGGCCGCCGGTGAGCCACGACCCCGACCCCTCGGACGAGGAGCTTCTTCGACGATTCAACCAGGGCGACGCGGACGCCTTCGCGACGCTCGTCGGTCGCTACCAGCGGCCCCTCTACAACTTCATCCTGCGCTCGGTCCGCCGAACGGACCGGGCGGACGAGCTGCTGCAGGACGTCTTCATGAAGGTCGTGCAGCGGTCTCAGGACTTCAAGGGCAACTCGAAGTTCAGCACGTGGCTCTACACGATCGCCCGGAATCTGTGCATCGATCACAGCCGAAAGATGGTCTTCCGGCGGCACAAGTCGCTCGACGCCCCGACCCGCTCGGACGGGGGCGACGAGGGGCCGACGCTGCTGGATCGACAGGCCTCGGACGGCCCGGCGACCGACCGGGCGGTGATCGCCGAGTCGCTTCGGGGGCGCATCGCGGACGCGGTGGAGGAGCTGCCCGAGGAGCAGAAGGAGGTCTTCCTGATGCGGCACGTCCAGGGGATGGCGTTCAAGGAGATCGCGGCCGTCGTGGGGGTCCCGGAGAACACCGTGAAGAGCCGGATGAGGTACGCGCTGGAGCGGCTGCAGAGGGCGCTGGAAGACTATCGGGGCTACGTTGAAGAGCTGAAGTGAGCTGAACGCGATGGAAGACGAGGACTTCACCGACCGGATGGTCGAGCTGCTCTACGCGGAGCTGCCGGCGAGCGACGAGGAGGCGATGCGCGCCCACCTCGCGCGCTCCGAGGCGGCGCGCGAGGCGTTCGCCCGGGTCGAGGAGGGCCAGCGGCTCGCTGAGCAGCTCCCGCTCTCGGAGGTCCCGGCCGGGCTGCTCGACGGGGTGATGGCCGCGGCTCGGGAGGCCGCCGCCGAGCGCGCCCCCGCCCCCGTGTCCGAGCCGGCGGTGCAATCGGCGGCCGAGCGCGCCGCCCCGGCCCAGGCGGAGCCGGCCGACGAGGACACCGGCGCCTGGGGCGGCTTCCTCCAGTGGATCGGTGGCTTCGCGGCGCGGCCGCAGTTCGCGATGGCGATGATGCTGCTGCTGATGATCGGCATCGGCATGTGGTACCTGCCCGACTTCCGCGGCACGGACCCCGCGGGCAGTCAGGCGATCATCGATCCGGCGCCGGGCGACGAGGTCGGCCCCTCGGCATCTCTCCAGCCGGCCGAGCCCCTCGCCCTCGAGACCGATCCCCGCACCGGCCGCATCCGGCCGCGCGCCGAGGAGGAGGCGGACCCGCCGACCACCCCGCGCCGGCCGAGCACCCCCGAGGCGGGGTCGGAGACGGACGCCGTTCCGGTCGACGCGGTCGCGGTCCGCGATCCCGAGGGCGTCGGGTCGACGCCCGAGGAGGCGTTGCGGGACGAGGCCGAGGCAGAGACGGACGACGACGTGGGCGCTGGCGAGGTGCTGACCGAGCCGCTGGCGGATCCGCGCGCGCTCGCTTTGCAGACGGACCTCGCGCCCGGCCAGGCGCTCGCCGCGCAGGGCGAGCGGGCGCCGGCGCTAGCGCCCTCCCCGCCTCCGTCGGCCGTGGCGTCGGCGCAGCAGGCGGATCGCGGCGCGGCCGATCTCGACTCCGTAGGGATCGAGTCGGCGCCGATGCCCGCGATGGCCGACGGCCAGGGGAGCGCGAGCGCGACCTACGCGCGCGGCATGGAGCGCTACCGGGCCCGGGAGTACCGCGCGGCGGCCGAGGACTTCGCGTCGGTGGTCCAGCGCCCTGGCGCGGACGCGGCGCGGCTGCTGCCCTCGGCGATGCACCACCAGGCGCGCTCCGAGCGCGCGGTCGGCAGCTGCGGCGCGGCGGTGCGCACCTACGAGGGCCTCCTCGCGCGCTACCCCGCCTACTCGGGTCGGCCCGAGGCGATGATCGAGGCGGCCGACTGCTACCGGCGGCTCGGACAGCTCTCGGCCGCTCGCCGGCACCTCGAGCGGGCGAGCCAGGTGCCCTCGGTCGCGAGCCGGGCCCAGCAGGAGCTGACCCGCCTCGCGATGGCCGAGCGCGCCGCCGACCGCCAGCCGGCCTCGGCGACGAGCGTCGCGGCGGAGCCGGCCGAAGCGGCGACCGAGCAGTAGCCCCTCGCCGGCGCGGTTCCTGGGGCTCGATGATCTGGGCTCGATGATCTGGGCTCGGTGATCTGGGCACGTGATCTGGGCTAGGCGGTCAGCGCTCGGCGAACCAGCGACGCCACATCCGGGCGAGCGCCGGCCGGGGCCCGAGGGTGTAGCCGCAGAGGTCGAGCGCCTCCTCGAGGGCGGGCTCCAGTCGGTCGACGAGCCGTACGTCGTCGAGGTCCACCCCGCGCTCGCGCGCGGCCGCGACCCACCCCGGCGGCACGGCCGCGAAGAGGCAGCGCACCCCGAGCATGGTGCAGCTCGCCTGGACCGCGAACAGCTGCGCGGCCCGGGCCGGATCGGGGCGGCCGAGGCCCGCCGCGTGGACCACGAGCACCTGGGCGTCGCGATCGAGGAGCCGGCGCCCGAGGGCCTCGGCGTGCTCGGCGAGCTGCTCGGCCTCCTGGTCGCCGGCGGGGAAGGACACGAAGCAGCGGGGCGCGAGCTCCAGCACCGCGATCGCCTCGGCGGCGCGCCTTGCGCCCTCCGCGCGGAGCGCCTCCTCGCGCTCGGCGACGTAGCCTTCGAGCAACACCTCCCGCAGCGCCGCCTCGAGGGGCGCTGCGGCCGGAACCGCGACCATCACCGCGGGGGCGACGCGGAGGGCGCAGGTCGGGGTCGCGCCGAGCGCGGACACCCGGCGGCCGAGCAGGCTCGCGAGCGCCATCGCCTCGCGCAGCTCGGGGGAGTCCGCGTCGCCCCCCGCCCGCGTCCCCTCGAGGAGGGCCTGGATCAGCGGGCGCGCCTCGAACGCGAGCTCATCCGACGCGGCGCGGTCGCGTCCGAGGGAGAACGCCCCGCGCAGCGAAGCGCCGAGCTCTCGCGCCGCGCGCTCCACCTCGTCGGCGAGCGCCTGGAGCTGCTCCGACACGCCCCGACGATAGCGACGCGCCGCCCCCCGTCCACTTCCTGTCGGCCCGGCCCGCTGCTACATCCGCCCGCGATGTCGGTCGTCGTACAGAAGTTCGGGGGCAGCTCGGTCGCGGACGTGCCCAAGCTCGAGGCGGTGGCGGAGCGGGTCGCGACCACGCGGGCGACCGGGCTCGACGTGGTCGTCGTGATCTCGGCGATGGGCAAAACGACCGACGAGCTCCTCGCGCTGGCTCACCAGATCGACGAGAGCCCGCCCCGCCGTGAGCTGGACATGCTCGTCACCACGGGCGAGCGCATCTCGATGGCGCTGCTGTCGATGGCCATCCAGAAGCGCGGCTGCGACGCGATCTCCTTCACCGGGTCGCAGAGCGGCATCATCACCAACGATCGGCACTTCGACGCGCGGATCATCGAGGTTCGGCCGTGGCGGCTGGAAGACGAGCTCGCGCGCGGGCGCGTCGTGATCGTCGCGGGCTACCAGGGCATGAGCTACCGGCGCGAGATCACGACGCTCGGCCGCGGGGGGAGCGACACCACCGCGATCGCGCTCGCGGCCGCACTCGGAGCGGAGCGCGCCGAGATCTACAGCGACGTGGACGGCGTCTACTCCGCCGACCCGCGCGTGGTGCCCGACGCGCGCCACCTGCCGGAGCTGACCTACGCGCAGATGCAGGAGATGGCGGAGGCCGGCGCGAAGGTCCTGAACTCCACCGCGGTGGAGTTCGCGCGTCGCTCCCGCATCGCGATCCACGCCCGCGCGACCTTCAAGCCCGGCCGCGAGACGGTCGTCCACGAGGACGCCGCCTACGACGCGACGCCGGCGGTGGTCGGGCGCAAGGACCTCGCGCGGCTCGACGTGGCCGCGTCGGAGCTGCCCGCGGCCCTCGCCGAGATCGAGGCGCTGGGGCTGTCCGTGCGCGAGTCGACGGTCGACCCCGATCGGGCTCGCCTCTGGATCGCGCGAGGCGTGGACTGGGCCGCGGCGCGTGCCGCGCTCGGCGCGCGCGGGGCGCTCGAGGACGGACTCGGGGCGGTGAGCGTGGTGGCGCCGCAGCTCGCGGGCCGACCCCGGGTGATGGCGGAGGCGATGGCCGCGCTCGCCTCGGCGGGGGCGACGCCGCGCCAGGTCTCGACCGCGCCGCTGCGCTGGAGCGCGCTTGTGCCGGAGGCGGCGGTGGACGACGCGGTCCGGGCCCTCCACGACGCCCTCGCGCCCTCCGCTTGATGCCGGCGCCCGAGCCCCCGGTCCGGTCGACTCCGACGATCGTGGAGGCTAGGTCTCCTCGCGATGCCCTCCACGATCCTGGTCGTCGACGACGAGAAGAACATCCGCCGCACCCTGCGCATGGTCCTCGAGGGCGAGGGCTACGACGTCGACGACGCGGGCTCGGCGGAGGACGGGCTCGCGCGTATCGAGGCCGGCGGGGTGGACCTGCTCATCCTCGATGTCCGGCTCCCGCAGATGAGCGGGCTCGACGCGCTCGCGAAGGTGCGCGCGTCCGATCCGGGGCTGCCCGTGCTGATGATCTCCGGCCACGCGAGCGTGGGCGAGGCGGTGACCGCCGTGCAGTCGGGCGCGACCGACTTCTTCGAGAAGCCGCTCGACCGCGACCGCGTCCTGGTGCGCGTCGCCAACGCGCTCAAGACCCGGCGCCTCGAGGGCGAGCTCGCGCGCCTGCGCGCCCAGACCGAGCGGCGCTACGAGATGATCGGCGAGAGCCCGGTCATGAAGGAGCTCTTCGGCCACATCGAGAAGGTCGCGCCGACCAAGGGGCGCGTGCTCGTCACCGGCGAGAGCGGGACGGGCAAGGAGCTGATCGCGCGCGCGATCCACCGGCTGAGCCCGCGCGCCGAGCGGCCGTTCATCAAGGTCAACTGCGCCGCCATCCCGGGCGAGCTCATCGAGAGCGAGCTGTTCGGCTACGAGCGGGGCGCGTTCACCGGCGCGCAGGCCCAGCGCAAGGGCATGTTCGAGCTCGCCGACGAGGGCACGCTGTTCCTCGACGAGATCGGCGACATGAGCCTCAACGCCCAGGCCAAGGTGCTGCGAGCGCTCCAGTCGGGCGAGGTCACGCGGGTGGGCAGCGAGCGCTCGATCGCGGTCGACGTGCGGGTAGTCGCGGCGACCAACAAGGACCTCGAGCGCGCGGTCGCCGACGGCGAGTTCCGCGAGGATCTCTTCTTCCGGCTCA
>JAUHXR010000199.1 GCA_030426845.1 Polyangia bacterium
GTGCGCATGAGGCGCGCGGCGTGGACCGGGCGGTCGTCGGCGATCGCGTCGACCGCGTCGAGCGCCTCCTCGGCCGGGTCCTCGGCGATCGCCTCCTGGAGCCGGGTGAGGTCGGCCACGAGGTCCGGCGGAGGGCCGTCCTCGCCGCAGGCCGCGAGGAGCGCCACGGCGAGCGCGGCGGTGCGCAGCTCACCCATAGCGCCGCTCCCGCAGGAACTTCTCCATCCGCAGGTTGATCAGCTCCGGGTACTCGACCGCCGCGTAGTGCGTGCCGCCGGGCACCACGAGCAGCTCCGCGCCGCGCACCCGCCGCACGATGTCCTCGGCCGCCGCGCGCGGCGTCATCAGGTCGCGGTCGCCCGCGATGACGAGCACCGGCACGTCGATCTCGTCGAGGAGCGGGCGGGCGTCGTGCTCGCCGAGGAGCTGCAGGATGTGGAAGTAGAGGTCCATGTCGAGGCCCGCGAAGCTCTCGGCGAGCGCGCGGAACACCTCGTCGTCGAGGGTCGGGGCCGCGATGCCGGCGCGCTTGGCCCAGCCGATCGCCTCGGGCCACATGACCACCCGCTCGGTGACGCGCTGGGCGAGGCGGGGGACCCGGCGCACGAGGCCAAGGGCCCCGGGGATCACCCGCCCGATCGCGGGGGCGTTGAGGACCGACTCGTAGGGCGCGCCGGCGACCCCGTTGATCAGGACCATCGCCTTCACGCGCTCGGGCGCGCGCCCGTAGAGCTCGAGCGCGACCTGGACGCCCATCGACCAGCCGAAGACCGCGGCCTCCTCGACGCCGGCGTGCTCGAGGACCGCCATCGCGTCGCGCGCGTGGTCTTCGACCCGGATGGCGCCGCGGTCGCGCGGCGTCCCCGAACGGTAGAGGCCGCGGTAATCCCACGACAGGAACCGGTAGCGATCGGCGAAGTAGCCGATCTGGTGAGCCCACGCGCGCCAGCTCCCGCCGAGCCCGTTGCCGAGCAGGATCACGGGGCCCTCACCCAGGCTGTGGTAGGCGATCTCGGTCCCGTCGAAGGACGCGAAACGCGTCTCCTCTGCCTTCAGTCCTTTGAGTGGCCGCATCCCGCCTCGTGACCCGCGGGACAGTAACGTGCTCCCTTGACACCGTCGAGGGAGCGCGGATACCTTCCGGCGTCCGAAAGGGCCCGGAATTCGCCCCAGTTAGGCCCTTCGACGCTGATCTCGGCAGCCTGACACGCCAGTGTCCGGCCTCCCCCACCGACCTCCTACGCACGGACCATCTACGCATCATGGCCAAGCCCACCAAGAAGAGGGATCTGCGCGCCCGGCTGGGCCGCACGATCACCCCGAAGACCAAGGGCGCGGGCGCCCCGGCGGCCCCGCCTGGCGGCGTGGCGCCTCCGAACCTCGGCGGAGAGGACGCCCCGGCGGCGACCCCGGCTCCGGCCGCCGCGACCCCGCCGCCGGCCGGCGTGACCGCGCCGCCCGCGGCCGTCGCGAAGCCCCCGGCCGGCATCGGCGCCAAGCCCGCGGCGGGTCTGGCCGCGCCTCCCTTCGCCAAGCCGGCCGCCCCGGCCGCCCCGGCCGTGTCCGCGGACCCCTTCGCCGCCGCGGCCCCCGCGGCCGGCCCGCAGGTCGTCCGGCTCGAGTTCGACGACAAGGCAGTCTCGGAGGCCGAGGTCGGCAAGAAGCGGCCGTTCACCCTCATCATCGTCGGCGCCGTCACCCTCGCGGTCGGCCTGGGGCTCGGCTTCTTCGGCGGCTCGACCCGCGAGACGCAGGTCATCTTCCAGCGCACCGTCCACGACGCGCAGGACATCCACGCGTCGGTCTCCGAGGCGTCGGACACCGTCGAGGCGGCGCAGCGGCACATCAACACGCTCGTCACCGCGGCGGCCGGCAACCAGCAGGAGGGCACCGCCCCCTCGGTGGCCTACGACGCGGTCGAGGCGCTCCGCGCGCTCGAGAAGCCGTTCGACGCGCACGCCTTCAGCAACAAGATGTACGGCGCGCTCGGCCCGCAGGTGGTGAACGACCTGTTCGACTACCTCATCAACGTCCAGGAGATCTGGGAGATGATCGGTCGGCTCGCCGCGCAGACCCTCCCGGAGGCGCGCCGCGAGGAGCTCGACCGCACGGCCACCGAGACGGCCGAGGGCGCGAGCACCCAGTACGGCGCGGTCCTCAGCCAGGCCGAGGACGGGCGGATCTTCGGCTCGCTCGCCTTCCTCTCCCCCGGCGAGGAGGAGGGCTCGATCATGGCCCGCGCGAGCCGCGGCGGTCAGGGGCGTGGGTTCGCGCTGTACACGGGCCAGGACCAGGAGGTCTCGACGAGCCCCGAGTTCGTCCTGCTGATCGACGGCTCGACCAGTCGCGGCGTCCTCGCCGAGCAGACGGGGGCCTTCGGCCTCTACCTCGGCCAGATCCGCGACCTCAAGCTCAAGATCGACCAGACCGTCGAGATCCAGGGCCGCTTGCTCACCGCGATCGCGGCCGCGATCACCGACGCGGGCGCCACCGTGACCCGGCCCGCCGGCGAGGAGTAGCCCCGGCGCTCCCCTCGGCGTGGCGCCTTCGGGCCGCGCCAACGACGCCCCCTCGCCGTACCCGGCGCGGGGGCGTCCGCTTTCGTGGTAGCGTTGCGGTGGAGCCGTGGCCCGGTTTCGACTTCGGTATCAGTCCACCGACCTCGAGATGCCCGTTGGCGAGTTCGTCGTCGGGCGCTCGTCGACCTGCCATCTCGCGCTGGACGACGGGCTCGTCTCGCGGCGCCACGCGGTGTTTCGCGTGAGCACGTCGGGCGTGGAGGTCGAGGATCTCGGGAGCCGCAACGGCGTGCTGGTGAACGGCGCTGCCATCGAGGGCACGCGCAAGCTCAAGCACCTCGACCGCGTGGTGATCGGCGCGCAGGAGCTGCTGCTGCTCAAGGTCCAGGCGGACACCGCCCGGCCGCGCAACGACCGCCCCACCCTCGCGGGCATGACGCTCGACCTGCCGCTGGTGCGCCCCGACGAGGTCCCCGACGAGCCGACGGTGGCGACCCGCAGCGAATCGGTCCTCGACCGCATCGCCGACAAGGCGCTCGCGCTCGGGCGCTACGAGGAGGCCGAGCGCATGCTCGCGCGCCGGCTGCGGCAGCTCCTCCTCGGGGCGCAGCGCGGCACGGCCCTCACCCCCGAGCAGCTCACCGGGGCGACCGAGTACGCCCTGCGGCTCGCCGAGGGGCTCCAGCGTGGGGCCTGGCTCGACTTCGTCTTCGACATCCACGACGCGAGCGAGGCGCTGATCGACGTCGACACGGTCGCCCGCCTGCACGATCTCGTACGCAAGCTCCGTTACTCGGGCGGCGCCGCGTTCCGCCGGTACATGACGAACCTCCGCGCGCGCAGCGGCTCGCTCAAGCCGAGCGAGCGCTTCGTCGTCCAGCGCCTCGAGGGCCTCGAGCGCGTGGTCGGCGCGTAGGCGCGCCTCGTCGGACGATGGGCCTCAGCCGAGCTCCTTGAGGAGCTCCTTGGTCACACGGTCGGCGCCGTCGAGCTCGCGCGCGCGCAGCAGGGCGGTGCGCGCGCTCGCCGGCTTGCCGGCCGCGACGAACAGCTCGCCCAGGAGGCGGTGTGCGCGCGCGTCGTCGGGTCGCGCGCCCGCGAGGCGGCGCGCGTGACGCACGCCCTCGCCGAGATCCACCCGCCCGCGGAGCTGCGCCTCGGCGGCGGCCCGCGCCGCGTCGAGATCGTCGGGGCTCGCCGACGCGACCCGGCCCCAGCAGAGCGCGGCCTCGTCCCACCGACCGCGCTCCTGGGCGTAGCGCGCGCGCTGCCGGTACTGAGCGAGCTTCGCCTGGACCGCGGCCCCGTGCACGCGCGCCGACTCCCGCGCGAGGTCAGCGTCGTCGGGGCGCCAGCGGGCGGCGAGGCGCAGCGCGCTGGCCGCGCCCGTCAGGTTGCCGCGACGCTCCGCCTCGCGCGCGTCCTCGATGAGCTGCGTCGCCCGGTCGCCGCGGCCGCTCGAGCTGGAGACCTGGGTGAGCACCTTGGCGAGCGAGCGGACGGTCGCCTCCGGGTTGGACACCTTCGGGCCGACGCGGCCCGGCGCGTGGGCCCGCCCGGGGCCCGGCGCGGCGCGGCCCAGGCTCTTGGCGAAGCGCTCGGCCAGCCGCTTGCGCTGCGCCTCGCTCGGCCTCCGGAGCAGCCGCTCGGTCGGCGCGAGCGCGATCGACGAGACGGGCAGCGTAGGCTCGATGCGCCGCGCGGGTTCCAGAGGAGGCGCGGGGGGGGCCGAGGGCATCACGACGTCGTCGAGCTCGGAGGTCTCACCGTAGGCCGCGAGGTAGGCGTCGTAGGCGCGGCGCTTGTTCTTGCGGGAGAGCACCTCGTAGGCCTCGGTCACCGCCTGGAACACGTTGTCCATGCGGCGCCCGTACTCGCCGAGGTCCTGCCCGTAGAGGGTGTCGGTGTGGAACAGCTTGGCGAGCCGGAAGTACGCGTCGCGGATGTCGCCGCGCGTCGCGTCGTGGGCGACCCCGAGCAGCTCGTAGTGATCGGCGCCGGCCTCGACCATCGAGTGGCTCTCGTCGACCGCCCGCCGGCGCGCCTCGTCGAGCCGTCGCCGCGAACCCGACTCGGTCTCGGCCCCGCGCGCCTCGGGGTCCGCGGCCGCCGCGTCAGCCGGCGTCGCGTCCAAGCGCGCCGCCGCGTCGCCGGGCGCAGCGCCGCCGGGCACAGCGTCGCCGGGCGCAGCGTCGCCGGGCACAGCGTCTCCGGGTGCAGGGTCGCTGGGCGCAGCGTCGCCGGGCGCTGCGTCGCCGGGTGCAGCGTCGCCGGGCGCAGCGTCGCCGGGCGCAGCGTCTCCCAACGCGTCGGCGACCGGCGCGTCTCCGTCGGCCGCGTCGGGCGGCGCGCTCAGCCCCGGCGGCAGCGGCAGGTCGGGCGGCGCCGAGTCGGGCGGCGGGGGCGCGGGGAGCGAGGGATAGGCCGACCACGACCCCGAGCGCCCGACCGGCGGGAGCGACGGATGCGGGGGCGACCACTGCACCGCGCCCAGATCCGCGAGCCGCCGCAGCATCCGCCGCGTGTCCTTGGACGACGCGCCGACCACCTGCGCGATCTCGTCGAGGCTCAGCTCGCCGTCGATCTGCGAGAGCAAGTAGGCTTCCACCGGATCGATGGGGAGCGCCATCACGTCGACCCCCGCGATCGGGCGTGGCCGGACGCTCACCGCCGGCGCGGGCGGGCGCAGCGACGGCGCCGCGCTCATCCAGTAGAACTTGATCGCGGCCACCAGCCCGAGGAAGCCGGCCTCGTCGGGCGGGCGCGCGAAGACGTAGTCAGCGCCGAGATCCGCGGCCGGCACGTCCGCAAGCGCGATCACGGGGACCTTGGTATCGAGCCGGCCGAGCGCGGCGATCAGCGCGCGCGCGCGCGTGAGCTCGAGCGCGTCGACGTTCACGATCGCCACGTCCGCCGCCCCCTCGTCGAGCCGTCGCACGAGGTCCTCGCCCTCCTCGAGCGCGATCACCTCCGCGGGCAGCGCGGCGAGCTCGAGGCTGTCGGCGAGCCGCGCCGCGTCCTGGCCCGCCGCGGCGTAGGTGAGGACGCGGACGGGGCGGGCGAACGCGGAGCGCATCGCGGGCTCAGACGAGCAGCTGCTCGAGGCGCTCGAGGCGCGTGAGGTCCGGGCTCGGCGCGGGCGGCGGCTGCGATCGGAACCAGGTGACGAACGAGGTCAGCACCGCGGTCACGTCCGGCGTCGCCCCGAGGTCGAGCTCCTCGAGGCGATCGATCACCTCGTCCGCGAGCATCCGGCCCTGACGGCGATGCAGCGTGAGCGCCCACGCTACCCACTCGCTGCCGCCGAGGAGCCGCGCGAGCCGCACCGCGAAGGACGCGATCATCGAGATGTGATCGGCGTCGAGACGCTCGCCGGCCGCGAGCCGATCGTCGACCTCTTTGGCCGCGCGCCGCATCAGCCGATCCGCCTCGGCCGCGCGCCCGGTGGAGAGGGCGCGCTCGATCACCTCGCCCAGGAGCTGGAACGTCCAGTTGCGGCGCGACTCCACCATCATGCCGCTGACGGTGTCCTCCTCCTCGAGGGCCGGCGCGCCGCAGTGCGGGCACGAGGGGCTCCCCTCGGGGAACGGCGTGCCGCACGCGTGGCAGACCCGCATGTAGCCGGTCGGGCGCGCCGGGCGGTCCTTCTGACGGACCACGCTGAAGAGCAGCTCCTGGGTACCGAGGCGGATCCGATCGCCGTCTTTGATCTCGGCGTCGCCGTCGATCTGACGGCCGTTGACCCGCACGCCGTTGCGGCTGCCGAGGTCGGTGACCGTTGCCGCGCCGTCACCGATCGTGATCTTGGCGTGGCGACGCGAGATCAGCGGATCCTCGATCGTGATGTGACAATCGGGGCTCCGGCCGAGCACGACCTCCGGTCCGACGAGATCGAACTCCTGCAGGAGAAATCGCAGACGGAAACGCGGCAATCGGGCTCCTCTAGGCGAAGTCTACCAGACTGGGACGTTGCGATGGGAGGGGCTGTTCGCGATCGGACACACGAGAACGAGAGCGGCCGACCGCGGGGCGATCGACCGCTCGAGTGAAGGCGTCTCGCGGGCGGCTCAGAGGTCGCTGAGATCGAGCCCGTCGCCGCTGCTCGAGCCGCGACCGCTGCGCCCCGACGAGCCCGAGCCGCTGCCCGAGCCCGACCCGCTGCCCGAGCCCGACCCGCTGCCCGAGCCCGAGCCCGAGCCGCCGCGGCCGGTCGCGGTCCCCTCGGGGGCCTGCTGGCGGCGGCGGATGTTGCCGGTGATGCGATCGGCGATGTCCGAGTTCGCGTCGTTCGCGCTGCCGGTCTCGCCGTCCTCGGGGAGCATCACGCTGTCGACCAGCGCGTGCCCGCCCTGCTGGCCGGTTTGCACGGTGTTGCTGCGGAGCGAGTCCAGCTGCGAGAGCACGGACTTGTCTTCGAACACGAGGCAGTAGAAGCCGTAGAAGTGCGTCTGATCGATGGCCCTGAGCCGCGTGTTGCGGTCCTGCCACTCGAGCCAGCGCTGCCGCGGCCCACCCTCGACGAGCGTCCCGGAGCGGTCGGCGGCCTCGCCGAAGCGGCCCTGCACGGCGCCCGCGAACTGCTCGAAGCTCTGGCCGTGGAAGACGTTCGCGTCGAACGCCTTGTACCACTTCCAGAGTCGGCCCCTCATGAAGAAGTAGAAGTTCTGCGAGTTCTCGTCGCGGTAGACGAGCATCGACTCGCGGTTGCCGTGGGTGAACTCGCCCCGGAGGAAGCTGAGGTCCCAGCCCGACCGCTCGCCGTCGAAGCGGACGTAGCTCTCGCGCAGGCGACGGATGGCGTCGGTCTGCTCGCGGCGGATGCGGTCCTCCTCGATGGTGCCGGGCGCCTTCGAGAGCTGGACGCGGTACTGCTCCTCGATGCGGTTGGCGAAGTAGCGGTGCACCTCGCGGGGCTCCATGCCCCAGTGCAGATCCCCGAGCGCCTGCGCGATGGCGGCGCTCTGAGGGGCGGTGCGCTCCGTGGTGGCCTGCTGCCCGCGCCGGCCGCGGCGACCCCGGCGGCCACGCTGGGCCTCCACCGAGACCGCCAGGAAGCACAGGCAGGTCGCGAGCACCGAGAGCCCGATGACGGTTTTCCTCATGACGTTCCTCCGCCCCGCAGGGGCACGCCCGCGCGGAGCGCCCGGAGCATATCGCCGGGAGCGCCGCCGCTTCAAGCGACCTCGGGGGATGCCGCTTCGACGAGGCCTCCGTCGCGCTATTCAGCCGGCGGGCGCGGGCGCCGTGTCGTCGCGCCCCGCGTCGTCCCCGGCCACGTGCCCCGCCGTGCGCCCTTCCATGCGCCCTTCCATGTCGAGGAAGAGCATCGTGCCGCCGGCCACCGCCGCGGGCATGAACAGCAGGTTCACGAACGGGAGGAAGAGGAACACCCACACCCCGGTGCCGAAGCCGAGCATCGGCAGGAAGTGCTCGGTCAGGAGCCCGAAGCGGTAGGTGAGGCTCCGGTTCCGCCGCGAGGCCGGCCAGTCGATGAAGTCGAGGGCGAGGTACATCGTGGTGAACAGGAAGCCCACCACCGTGCTGATCACGTGGCCGACCGCGGGGAAGACGAACGACAGAAGGAAGAGCAGCCCCATCACGAGGAGCCAGGCTGACCACTTCACGCCCTCGAGCCCGATCGTGCGGACCGTGTCGCGCAGGAGGACCTTCCAGGAGAAGGGAGGCCCGCGGATGCCCAGGAGCAGGTGCTCGACCTCCTCGCTCAGCAGATCGTTGAACGGCGCGGCGATGACGTTGGCGAGGAGCACCACCACGACGAGCCCGAGGCCGACGAAGAGGCCGAGGAGGACCCACTCGAGCGCGACCCGGCCCGCGTCCCCCATCCAGCGCGTGTCGGCGTCGCCGAGCGGCTTGAGGCGCGGCTTGTGCGGCTTGCCCTTGGCCTTGTCGTAGAAGTGCCGCGGCTTGTGCAGCTCGACGGTGGGGGCGCCGAGGATCGCGTCGGTCAGCGGCTCGCGCGCCGCCCAGCCCCCGCCGATCACGCCGGCGGTCAGGGCGAGGCTGATGAGGATCGGGAAGATCCAGAAGCGGATGAGCCCCGGGTGCCGGAAGTAGACGAACGCCGCCCCCCGGAACGGGTACACGAGGCCGCGCCAGTAGCCGACCGCGATGCGCTTGCCCCCGGTGACGGCTCCCCCGGCGACCGCCTTGGCGTCCTCGGTGATCCCCATCGTCTCGTTCGCCTACGCGCCGCCGGTCGCGGCTATTTCGGGCGTGGGCTCATCGGCCGAGCGCAGCTCGGGGTCTCCGGGCGCCTGGGCGGGCTCCTCGGGCGGGGGCGCGTCGGGCGCGGCAGCCTCGGGCGCGGCAGCCTCGGGCGCGGGGCGCGGCGACACGAAGAGGTTCACGGCCAGGACGTGGGCGTAGAGGTCGCGGTCGCCGCGGTCGAGGTACACGAAGGCGTAGCCGGCCTCGAGCCGCGCCCACGGCGCCATCTGGAGGAACGGCCCGACGAAGAGGCGGTTCTGGTCGATCCCCTGCGGCGCCCCCCAGTCCGGCTGGGTCAGGCCGACGAACAGCTCGTCCCACACCGCGATCCCCATAGGGAAGTCGGGGCTCGGCTGCCAGTTGGCGCGCACGAACTGGCGGACGCGCAGGGCCACGTCGCCGCCGAGCTCGCTGAACCGCTGCTCGAGCCGCGTGCGGGACTGGAACGCGAGCCCGAGCGCTTCGAGGCGCGGCGACAGGATCGCCTGCTGCCAGATGCGGTGCTCGTGGGTGATGGTCGAGGTCGCGTCGTCGAACGTCGGGATCCACGCGTAGCCCGCCCAGACGGAGAGCCACGGCGTGATCGCGAACCCGACCCCGGGCCGCAGCAAGACGATCGTGTTCGCGCCGCCCCGCCGGCCGTGAACGTCGAGCCAGAGCGCGAAGTTGGGCGGCGCCGGGGCGGTCTGGGCGGTCGCGAGGAGCGCCGACCACGCCTGCGCGTCCTCGCGGTCCTGAGCGCGCGCCGCCGCCGGCGCGAGCAGGCCAGACGTCGCGAGGGCCGCGCAGAGCGCCATGAAGGGGGCCAGGACGAGGGGCGCGCGCGCCGCCGAGGTCCGGTCGGTCATCGCTCGGTTGTAGCGCAGAACGGCCGCGCCCGGTGAGCAGGTCCAGATGCACGTGCGCGGGTGACGCGACCCGGCCCCGCGGGCGATCAGTTGAGGTTGCCGGCGAGCCCGCCGAGGAACGGGAAGAGCCCGACGAGGTCGTGATCGGTGAAGCGCAGCATCGCGCCGAGGAAGAAGTCGGCGCCGTTCTGTGACGGGGTCGAGGGGTCGGCGTTGAGGATGTTGTCGACGCCACCGAGGACGAAGAGCGAGCGCACGATCTCGTAGGAGAAGCGGACGCGGAGGCTCGGGAAGGTCTGGTCGCCGAACCGGAAGAGGTCCGCGTTCATCTCGAGGCGGTCGTCGAAGAAGTGCAGGTCGAAGCCGATCCCGCCCGAGCTCTCGAGGATGCCGAAGCGGAACGTCATGAAGTAGAGCCGCTTGGCGAGCTGCACCGAGAACAGCAGGCTCTCGCTCGTGGTCGCGCGCACCTCCTCGTAGAAGGCGGGCTCGTCCGCGCGCGGCGGGCTCGTGCGGACCTGCGTCGTCGTGAACTGGGTCTGCCCGCGCGGGTCGTCGACGATCTGGATGAGGAAGTAGCGGTCCTCGCTCGGGCTGAGCCGGATCTCGATGTAGTTCTTGAACGCGTTGGCGAGGAACAGGTACTCGCTGCGTAGCCCGACCACGGTGCGGAGGCGCGCGAAGCCGCCGACGATGCTGTTGACGCTCTCGACCGTCTCCTCGATCTCGTCGATGAGGTGCTCGTCGCTCGTGAGCCGGCCGAGCGTGCCCTCCCCCGCCGCGGTCCGCTCGGTGACCTCGCCGACGTCCTCGAGCACGCGCTCGAGCTGCTGCGAGGCCCGGTTGATGGACGCGATGGTGGGACCGACCTCGCCGACGCCCTCGTCGAGGCCGTCGCGGTTCTGCTCCATGATCGTGCGCAGGTCGCGGGTGACCGACTCGACGTTGCCGAGGATGTTCGCGAGCCGCGGCTCGGCGGTGGTGGTGATGCTCTCGATGTTCTCGAGGGTGTGGTTCACCGCCGCCTCGTTGGCCTGGATGGTCCGGTTGACCGCCTCCAGCGCCTCGGTGAGGTTGCGTAAGGCCTCTTGCATCTGACGGCCGCCCTCGTCGGTGCCGAAGGTGCGCTCGACCTGCTCGGCCACGCGGCGGACGGACCTCGCCACCGCCCCGAGATCCGCGATGAGGTCCGACGTGTCCGACGCCTCCACCACGTTGCAGATGCGGTCGCCGTCCTCGATGCGATCGCCGCCCGGCGTGCCTGGCGTGATCGCGAGGATGAACTCGCCGAGGAGCGAGGCGGACCGGCGCGAGATGGTCGCGTCGTCGTAGAGCTCGACGTTGTTCTCGACCACGACGTTGACGCGCGCGACGGTCACCATCTCGTCGTCGTCCTCGAGCTCGGGGCCGCGATCGCAGCGGAGCTCGCGGCGGGTGATCGTCGCGAGCTCGATCGAGTCGAGGTAGCCGACCGGCAGGCCCGCCACCGTGACGCGGCTCTTCGTGATGAGGCCGTGGGCGTTGTTCAGGTAGGCGTGGACCCGGTAGCCCTGCGAGCTGCTCGAGCGCTCGTCGACGAGCCGCCACACCACGAAGGCACCGATCAGCGCGGCGAGCACGAGCGCGCCGACGCGGGCCGTCTTGACCCGATCACTCATGGGCGCTCCAGGCGCTCGCGCTCATCGGAAGGCATGACCAAGGAGCCCCCCCGGCCCGGCCCGACACGGTCGTCGGGGCGGGCGCGGAATCGCCGCATCCTATCGGACCTCGGGCCGTGTTCCCACCCGAACGGCCCGCCTCACGACGACTTCTGGAGGCGCTCGCGCCGGCGCCCGACGAGGTAGAGCGCGGCCGGCATCGCGAGGACGGCGGCCGCGAGGCAGGTGACCTCGCTGATCGCCATCGCCGCGCCGAACGAGTTCAGGGCCCGGTTGCTGCTCGTGTAGATCGAGATGTAGCCGATCACGGTGGTCAACGAGCAGAGGATCACTGCGCCGCCGGTCCCCTCGATCGCGGCGCGGATCGACGCGGTCACGCTCTCGCCCTGCGACTCCTCGTCGACGAAGCGGCGCATCACGTTGACCCCGTAGTCGGCCCCGTTGCCGAACGTGATGGGGAACGCGAGGAAGTTGAGGAAGTTCAGGCGCATGCCGAAGAGCGCCATCGTAGCCGCCATCCAGAGGATCCCGAGCAGCAGCGAGCCCAGGGTGAGCGCGCGATCGCGGGCCCGCCGGAAGGTGAGCATCAGGAGGAGCGCGGTGGCGACGAGCGCGATCAGGATGGTTCGCGGCCCGTCCTGGTAGATCTGATGGAGCAGGTCGTAGAAGACCACCGCGGTGCCCGCGATGGGCGGTGGCTCGTCCGCGCCCTCGGCCCGCAGGCTCCGCGCCGCCGCCGCCCAGCGCCCGGTGTAGCGCACGTCCCAACCGCTCTCGTCCGGGTGGTGCTCCACCACGAGGAGCCGGCCGCGGGTGCCGTCACGCTCGGTGAACGGCCGGGTCACGCTCCGCGGAAGATCGTCGGGCGCGAGCGGGGTGAGCGACGCGGGCGGGAGCTGCGCGTCGATCATCGACTGCATCTCCTCGTCGACCCGTGGGCGGATCTCGAGCATCAACGAGCGAAGCGAGCCGAGGATCTCGATCTTCTCGGTCTGGTCGTCGGGGAGGATCCCCTCGACGCTCGTCACCTCGCCGTACGCGTGGGGGAACTCGTCGCGGTGGCTCTCGAGGTACGCGATGAAGCGCAGCGCCTCGTCGCGCGAGGGCGCCAGGACGGCGAGGCCGCTGCCGCTCTGCGTGTCGTCGAGGATCGCGCGCGACGCGGCGAGCACGTACTCCGCGTCCGAGTCCGGGTCACGATCGCTGCGGAGCCTCCGGAGATCGTACTCGAGCGGGTCCTCGGCGCTGGCGATCACGAGGCCGATCGCGCCCACCGTCACCACGCCCGAGAGCCCCACCACGAGCCACGGCCGCGCGAGGGCGAGCTTGGCGAAGATCACGCCGTAGATGCCGCGATGACGCGCGCCGCGGTCGAAGGTGAGCGGCCGCCAGCGCTCGAACAGCGCGGTCAGCGCAGGCAGAACCGTGTAGGCGGCCACCCAGCAGAGGACCATCCCGATGCCGCCGACGATCCCGAAGTCGCGGAAGCCCCGGTAGTCGGTGCTGATGAGCGAGCCGTAGGCCACGCCCGCCGCGAGCGAGGCGGTCAGCGTGCCCATCCAGGTGCTGCGGTGGGTGACCTCGAGCGCCTCGGCGACGCCGAGCCCCTCGCGGCGCGCCTCGAAGTAGCGCGACAGCCAGATGACGTTCGGGTTGATGCCGTTGCCGACGACGATCGAGCTGAGGAAGGCGCTCGACGCGTTGAGGTAGTCGACCGTGAGCTCGGCGAGGCCGAAGGTGACGAGCACCGGCGGGATGAGGCCGAGCGCGAGGATCGGGATCGGCCGGAACCGCAGGAAGAACACGTAGATCGCGAGCATCACCAGCGCGATGGTGATCGCGGTGGCGCTCTCGACCGCGGCGATCAGCGACTCGGTCTCGTCGCGCGCCTCGATGAGGGTGCCGCCGAAGTGGACCTCGAGGTTGGCGGAGTAGGCCTCGGGCCCGAGGTCGTCGGCCGCCGCGCGGATGGCCGCGACGAGGCGCTCGGTGTCGCCGATCTCTCCGCCGCGGATGCTCGTGTGCACGACCATCAGCACGAGGTTCTGCTCGGGGTGCTGGAAGAAGCCGTCGGGGAAGCGCGCGTCCATGTCGGACCGCGCCGCGTCGGCGTCGCGCTCGATGCGGTCGATCGTGTCCTGCGGGTCGGGTGGCTCGTCCTCGCCGAGGTCGATGTAGAACGGGTTGGCGCGCGCGCGCTCGTAGTCGAGCCGCGCCTGGAGCGCGTCGCGGATCTCGCGCAGGTCGTCGAGGTCCGCGTAGAGGTGCCGGTGCTGCTCGACGAACGCCTCGAAGTCCGCGAGGTTCCAGTCGACCGCGGTCACCTTGAGCTCGCCCATCGCGGCGACCCGCGGCGCGAGCTGGCGGGTGAACTCGTGGACGCCCTCGATGTCGTCGCCCTCGATCGCGACGATCATCGCGGCCTGGCCGCCGAAGCGCTCCTGGATCTCGTCGAGGTCGCGCACGCTCTGCGCGGTCCGCGGGAGCATCGCGGTGAAGTCGCTGTTGAGCGTGAGCCCGTCGGTGACGCCGGGCACGCCGAGGATCAGCGGCAGCGCGAGCAGACCGACCGCGAAGCTGCCGACCACGATGCGCCCGGCGCGCTCGTTCTGCCACCGGGCCAGGCGCGCGAGGCGGTCCTTCACACCGGCTCCGTGACGGTCGCGCCGTCGGCGCCGTTCTCGTCCGGCTTCCACATCGCGCAGGTCGCGAGGCTGACACCGGCGAGGCTGAACTGCACCACGCGGTGCACGAGCGCGATCGCGATCGCCTGGGCGACCGCGTCCTCGAGGCCGAGGTGTGCGGCGAACACCCGGTAGGCGCCCTCGGTGATGCCGACCTGGTTGGGCACCATGTCGCCGAGCCCCGCCCCGACGAGGTGGATCGCCTGCGCGACGAAGGCGCTGCCGACGGTGAGCGCCCCGCCCACCGCAAGAAGGATCACGCCGTACTGCGCCGTCTGCCACAGGCGCCCGACGAAGGCCGCGCCGATCGGCAGGAGCGGCGCCCCCATATCGCGCAGCGCCTCGTCGAAGTCCGCGCCGTGGCGGCCCCAGCGGCGGATGCGCCAGCGCAGGATCGTGCCGAGGCGATGGTAGCCCGCGAGCCACCGCGCGAAGCGATCGAGGCGCGTGGTGAGGAAGCCGCCGACCTTCGAGGAGCGGGCGCCGAGGAGCAGGACGGTGCCGGCGACCGCGGTCGCGACGCCGTTGCCGCAGACCAGCCACGCGAGGCCGGAGCCCGCGCCCGATGCCAGGGCCACCGCGATCCAGCACGGGATGGAGATCAGCGTGTTGCCCCAGAGCGTCACGCCCTGCAGCACCGCGGCCCCAGCGGCCGCGCGCGCGCCGCCGACATAGGGCGCGAGCCCGGCCGCCCGCGCGACCTCGCCGCCGGCGCGTCCCGCGGGGAGGAGGATCATGATGCCGTAGGCCATCATCGCCGAGCGCAGCCACACCCGGCCCGGCACGCGGCGCGCGCGCTCGCCGAGCATGAGCCGGAGCGACACGACGTCCATGCCGATGAACAGCGCCTCGCCCAGCGCGACGAACGGAAGGAACACCCCCGCCGCCACCAGGGTGCGCCACACCGCGCCCGGGCCCGCGTCATAGACGAGGCCGACCACCGCGCCGACGCCGAGCACGAGCAGGAGCCAGCGCCCAACGCTCTTGACGCGATCCCACGTGGACGGGCGGGACGCCTCGTCGTCCGGGGGCTCGCTCGCCGCGGTCATGCGCCCCGGGCGAGCTGCAGGAGATCGTCGGGGTGGCTCATGACTTTCTGGAGGGCGACAGCGTACTTGTCGACGACCTCAGCCGGCTGGGCGATGAGCGGGCGCGTCTGTGTGAACAGCACGAGCGAGGTGTCCAGCAAGGTCCGCGCCCGCGGGAAGTGGGCGAGGTCGTAGCTGGGCGCGAGGTCGCCCGCGAGGCGGAACGGGAAGCCGCCGCCGAAGCCCGCGAGCGCCTTGAAGAGCGGGTGCTCGGGCAGCGTGTGGTCCTGCCAGAGAACCGCGCCGGCGCCCTCGGCCGCGAGCGCCTTCCTCACCGCGTCCCGGAACGCGCGGGCCGGGAGGTCGAGCCCGAGCTCGCTCGGATCGAGGTGCACGCGGAACTTGTGGTGGACGGACTCGCGGTCGTCCGGCACTCGCTGCGCCCGCACGCCGGGCACCTCCTCGAGCGCCGCGGCGAGCCGCCGGGCGTTGGCCTGGGCGGCGGCCGTGCGTGCAGGGAGCTTCTCGAGCTGTGCAAGCGCGAACGCAGCCATCATCTCGTTGCCGCGGAACATGTGCCCCGGCGTGAGGCTCACGAGCGGGCGGCCCGAGTCGAGCGGGCGGCGCGCGTCGTAGCGGTCGCGATCCTTGAGGAAGAGGTCCTGACCGAAGTTCCGCGCGCGGTCGGCCTGCTCCATGAGGTGGTCGTCGTCCGTGACGAAGACCCCGCCCTCGCCGGCCGAGAGGTTCTTGCTCGACTGCAGCGAGAAGCCCGCGGCCGCGCCGAGCGAGCCGACCGGGCGCCCCTGGTAGGTCGCGAGGTGGGCCTGGGCCGCGTCCTCGATCACCGGCAGGCCGCGCGCGTCCGCGATCGCGCGGATCGGATCCATGTCGGCCGGACACCCGTGGACGTGCACGGGCATGATCGCGCGCGTGCGCTCGTTGATCGCGGCCTCGAGCAGGGCCGGGTCGAGGTTGCCGCTCTCCGCGTCGACGTCGACGAAGCGCGGGATCGCGCCCTGGTTCATCACCGCGATCGCGGTCGCGACGAACGAGTAGGCCGGGACGATCACCTCTTGGCCCGCCTCGACGCCCACCGCCGCCACCGCGACCTGCAGCGCCGAGGTCCCCGAGTGACAGAGGAGCGCGTGGCGCGCGCCCGCCTTCTCGGCGAACGCGCGCTCGAACGCGCGGGCCGCGGGGGCCGAGCCGCCGCTGAGGATGCCGGAGTCGAGGACCGCCATGACGGCGGCCTTCTCCTCGGCCTCCACGCGGGGCCACACCCCGTGCTCGTCCTCCGTGAGGACAGGCGCACCGCCGAGGATCGCGAGCTTCTCAGACGACATGATCATGCCTCCGGATCACCAAGATCCCCTGCGCGCCTCCGCCGATCGCCTCCAGGCCGACCCGACGGAAGAGCCCGCGACCGACGCCGCGGGCCTCGTCCTCCGAGCGTGGAGGACGGCGGCCGCGGCCGGCGCGGGCTCGGGCACCCGGACTACTTGTCCGCGTGCTTCTTGGCCCAGTCGAGGAGCATCGTCTCCTGATCGAACAGGTTGTGCTGCGCCTGCTCGCCGGGCGAGGTGTAGGGGCTCTTGAAGAAGAGCGAGAGCTGGCGCTGGATGCCCTTCTCGCCCTTGCGCTTGGCCACATCGAGCAGCCGCACGAGGTCCATGACGAGCGGGGCCGCGAGGATCGAGTCCTGGCAGAGGAAGTTGATCTTCATCTGCATCGGCACGCCGGCGAAGCCGACCATGTCGATGTTGTCCCAGGCCTCCTTCGCGTCGCCGCGCGGCTTGTAGTAGTGGATGTGGACCTGGTGGTTCTCGACCCGGTAGCCGACGATCGAGTCGAGCACCGCGGCCTTGCTGAGGACCTTGGTCTTGTTCGACGCGGGCGAGTCGAGGATCAGCCCGTCGTTGTTGCCGAGGAAGTTGACCGAGTACCAGCCCTCGACCTTGATGTTGCGGACCTTGAACATGGCCGCGAGGGCGGTCTTGAGCAGGGTCTGGCCGGTCTTGCCGTCCATGCCCGCGTACGGGTTGCCGAGCTCGTTGGCCTGCTCCTCGAGGGCGGGCACGTTGGTGAGGCTCGGGGCGAAGTTGACGTACGGGCAGCCGAGCTTGTTGGCCACGTAGAAGTAGCGCATCGCCGGCG
>JAUHXR010000200.1 GCA_030426845.1 Polyangia bacterium
TACCGGCCCGGGTCGAGCGTCAGCGTCGCTCGGCCTGCCTCGCCGAGCCGCGGGGCCTCGGGCGACGGCACACCACAGACGTCGGCGCACTCGAGCCGCTCGCTCGGCACGTCGAGCCACGTGGTCGCGACTGCCGTCGCGACGGCCTCCTCCTTGGGTCGCAGGCCTCGCTTGGTGAAGCGGACCGCGTACTCCCCGTCCATCGGCAGGTCGAGCGTGACCAGGCGCTCTTTGCGGATCTCCTCGAGCACCTTATTCGGAAACGCGAACCACTGTGGGTCCGCGCCTCGCGCGGCGAGCGCGGTCTCGTCGAAGAGGGCCATCGTCGCGGTGACCACGGAGATCTGGTGTGACTCGCTCTGTCTCATCTCGCCTTCGCTCGCTGCCTCGACCCAGGGGCCCGATCATCCCGGCTCGAGCCTGTCCAGCTCCGCCCGCACGGCCGCCAGCTCGGTCCGGTACTCCTCCCTGCCCTCATCCTCGACGAGCTCACGGTAGAGGCGCTCCGAGTTTCGGTAGAGCCTCACGAGGTCGTCGCGGCGCTTGATGAGATCGGCGCGGTACCGCGTGGGCTGGAGCGCGCCGATCAGCGAGCGCTCCGGGATCTCGCACGCCAGCGCTCGCTCGACCGCGGCGACCTCGTCGGCGTCCGGGCGCGCCGACGCGGTCTGCATCGCCTCCCGCAAGCCAACCGGGAGGTAGGGGGCGACGATCGCGAGGTGAGCGCGGTAGAGGTCGGCGGTCTCCTCCAGCGGATCTTCACCGGTGGCCAGCTCCTCGGCGTAGTGCAGCAGCATCGCGCGCCCGAGGCACTCGCCGAAGCTCCGCGCGAACAGCGCGCTCTCGAGGGCGTCGTGGCGGAACAGGACCACGGGCACGTCTGCGCCCTCGCCCTGCCAGCGCGGGTAGAAGCAGAACCGGTCCCCGGACCCGTCGCCGGCGAAGGGGAACAAGCCCGGCCGCAGCTGGCCGTCCCCGCCGAAGCCAGCGATCGACTCAGGCGTCGCGTCGGGTTCCCACTCGATGGAGCTCCACCAGAGCACCTCCCAGCGGCGCTCCTGGAGCAGCCGCTCACGCGTGGGCGTGTCGGCGGGGAACGGGCCGCCCCAGTAGTCGAGCCGACCGTCGTAGTAGAGCACCCGGAAGGCATCGGGGACGTTGAACGTGTCACTCACGGCTCCAGGAGGTCCTTCCCGGCCCGCTCGATGATTCTGTTTGCCCACCGCTTTGTTAGGGGAACCCCCATGTCTTCCTGTCGCAGACGCTCCGCATCGGCCACTCCCTTGGCGACGTCACCCAGGGCGATCCAGACGAGGGGTCTCAAGATCAGGTGCGGTGCGTAGCCCGCATCGTAGCCATCGCTGATGAGCGTGAGTGCCTGGGTTGGCGGGTCCTCGTGCCCCCCCGCAAGCGCCGAAACGGCCCACTCTGCCGCCGACAGGGTATTCAGAAGGGAACTAGCGTGCGATGGCAAAGGCGGGACCCCGTCACGGAGGCGCGGAAGTTCCGCCGAGATCAACTCGCCAACCGTTGCAATGAGCTGCGGGAATGCCTCAACAAACGCGGACCGACGCTGATCCCAGTCGGCCTGCGAGATCAGACCATCTTGTACGCTGAGACGATCTGTCCGAAGCTCCGCCCACCGCTGCTGGGCATTCAGATAGTCCCTACACGAGTTGAACACCGGTTGCGTCGGACGAGCCGGGCCCGCATCCGTGGAGCGCTGAAGTACCACGGTTTCGAACCCTGGATGTCCAATGTCGACGAGGTACTCCAGAGCGTGCTCAGCACCCACGCCCGTCTTTCCAAAGCCAAATCCACCGGCGAATGGGAACAACCCACAAAGTTGGTTTGCAAGCACCTGGCGAGATTGCTCGATGCCGTCTTCCTCCAGCGGGCACGGCGAGTCCGGCACAGCCTCAGGCCAGAAAGCACAGAAGATGATCTTGTCTTCCACGGCAAAGTCAAGGTCGTCGTCGGTCGGGGTCCTGCGTAGCGTGTCTTCAAGGATCCCAAACGGTGCCTTCATGGCGTGGGCCGGCCACCCGAAGGCGACTGTGATCTGCCGCAAGCCCTCACGAACCCTCTTGTTCCGACTCATCTAGCACCCTCCTGCCCGACGGGCCCTGACTTCATCTGCTTCCCGCTGAAGACGCCGCAGGCGCCTTGAGTAGCTCACCGCTTGGTCCTCCCACTGCTGCATTCGCCTGGCAGCCTCGCGCCTAGCGGCTCGACGACTCATACCTTCGTTGTCCTGCAGCCATTGCGCGAGAAGCGGCTCACGCACTGCACGGTTCTGTCGAATGTTCTCTCGCGCGGTCATCCCTGCAATACGCGAGGGGTCATGCAGTCCCGCGTCCCGCTGCGCGGCGGTGAATCGGCGGTGAAGCGCCGGCGGCGTCGCCATCGAGGGGTTGCGGCGCCCCACGTACTTGCTGCGGCCTCCGTAGCCACGCTGGCGCAGCCAGGCGCTGCCCAGCAGCTCGTCCGCGTCGAGACCGTCGCCCGTGTGCCCGGCGTCCCCGTAGCCGGCGACCTCCCAGGGCTCGAACAGGCCGAATGGGTCGAAGGACCACAGCGGGTCCGTCACGTAGGCGTACGGACGCAGCCCGCCGCCGATGCCCAGCGGGTCGGGGCTGAGGTAGGTGCCGGTCCGAGGGTCGTAGTAGCGCCAGCGGTTGTAGTGAAGCCCCGTCTCGAGGTCCTCGTACTGCCCGGGCCACCGCCAGGGGCACTGCTCTCGGTTCCCCTCCTCGACGAGAGCCTGCCCGTAGAGATCGAGGCGCGCCTTCCACACCCGCTCCGCGTCCGCCGAGTAGCTCTCGGCGGGAGCGCCGAGGTGGTCGGTCACCATCGAGAAGGCGGCGCCGCTCTCGGTCTCCCAGAGCACGGGCTCGAACGCGTCGGGCATCCAGTACCAGGTCCGAAACCCATACGACGAGTGCTCCTCGTGCAGCACCTGGTGGCCGTCCCAGACGTAGTCGACCGAGTGGCCGACCTGCTCCGCGCCGTCGCCGTCGACTCGCACGAGCGCCTTGCTGACGCGACGCGCGAGCGCGTCGTACGTGAACCGGATCGTGGCGCCGTCGGGGCGCTCGACCTCGCGGAGCATCCCGGACGCGTCCCATCGGTAGCGCCACTCGTAGCCGCTGGGGTCACGGCGCAGCACGCGGCGACCGTCCTCGTCGTACTCGAAGTCGGAGCCGTTGTGGCGGCGCAGCACGCCGCCCGCGCCGACCTCGTCGTCCCCCTCGTCGCTCGAACGCCGTGGGTTGTCGACGGCGTCCAGCAGGCGGCGCACCTCCTCGTGCCCCCGCGCCTCGAGCGTCAGCCTGCCGCGGCGATCGTGCGCGTAGCGTGTCGGCCCCGTGGCCGCGTCGATGACGGCCTCGATCCGATCACGCGCGCTCCACACGTAGGAGACGTCCGACATCGGCTCGGGAGGCTCGCCCACCGAGCTCGGCGCTGACGCAGGGCGAACCACCGAGCGGTGAAGCGGGCGACCGAACGCGTCTCGCTCCCAGCGGACCTCGACGCCGCCGGGCAAGACCCGACGCGTCTCCTGGCCGACTGCGTCGCGCTCGAACCGGACGCGCGAGCGCGCCTGGCCCATCGCGAGCTCGACGATCTCCCCGCGCTCATCGCGCTCGATCTCCTGGCGCGCCCCGTGATCGGACCGCAGCTCGACGCGGACACCGCCCGGGCCATACCTGGAGCGCACCCAGCGCTCACCCCCGTCCTGGCTGAGCGCCACGAGGCGACCGAGGCGGTCACGCTCCATCACGACGTCGGCCGCGCCGTTGCGCGCTCGCGTCATGTTGCCGCGCTCGTCGTACTCGAAGTACGCCGAGGAGTCGTCGCCGCGCTCCACCGCGAGGACGCGCCCGACGGGATCGTACGTGTAGTCCGTGGCCCGTCCGGACGGCGAGAAGATCCGCCGCGTGTGCCCGTCCGCGGAGTGCTCGTACGCGTGCTCGATTCCAGAGAAGCCGCGCTCTCGGATGACCTGCCCGGCGCGGTCGCGGGTGATCGCGTGGCGCTCCCCCGCCTCGTTGACCACGGCGGTGAGGAGCCCCTCCGTGTCGTGCTCGAAGCGGATGATCGCGTCCGCCTCGCGACGCTCGCTCAGCCACCGGTAGCCGGAGTAACGCTGCTCGACGAGCGAGGCCGGCGTCGAGATCCGCACCGGGTCTCCCTCGGGGCTGTACTCCACCTCGACCATCAGCTCCCCGTTGGCGACTCGTCGCGTGGGGCGCCCCTCCAGATCTCCGCGCTGCTGCATCTCGAGGCCCGAGGGATCGACCGACGAGACGACCCCGCCGCGCCGGTCGCGGCCGTAGCTCCACCGGAGCTGGTCGTTGACCACGGACTCGACGAGGTCCTTGCGCTCGTCGTAGCGGAGGCGGGCGCGATCTCCCTCCGAGCCCTCGGTGCTCACGAGCAGGCCGTTCTCGTACGCGAAGCGGCGGATGCCGCCGTCAGGCTCGCGTACCTCGACCAGGTTGCCCACGTAGTCGTAGACGAAGCCCTCGACCGCGCCGCCGGGGTGCTCGACCACCGTCGGCATCCTGAGCTGCTCATCCCACTGGACGCGCGTGACCGCCCCGTCGGGGGCCGTCCTCCTCACCATCAACCCGCGCTCGTCGTACTCCCAGCGCGCGACCGCCCCCGACGGAGTCGTGAGGCTCACCAGCGCCCCCGAGCTGAGGTCGTGCTCGTAGCGCGTGGTCCGGCCGAGGGGATCGGTGACCGCCACCACCTGGTTGAGATCGTCAAGCTCGTAGACGGTCACGCCGCCCACGGAGCTCTCGACCATCGTCTTCATGTTGGCGACGTCGTACGTGATCTCGTGGTCGTAGATCCCGCCGTCGCCCCAGGTCCGCACGCACCGCGCGCCGCTCCCGAGGCCGTCGTACTGAAAGTAGAACGAGAGCCCGTCACGGTTCTGCTCCTGCACGAGCAGGTGCCCAACGTACTGACTCCTCCACGCGTGCCCGAGCGAGTCGGTGACCTGGGCGAGGTCCCCGGCGGGGTCGACCTCGAAGCGCCGATGAAGGACGGCGCCGCCTCCTTCGGGGCGCGGGAGCAGGATCTCGGAGAGGTACCCGCGCGCGTCGTGCTTGAAGAAGACGGTGCGCCCGCCGCTGTCCGTGACCTCCGCGAGGTGGCCGGCCGGCCCGTATCGAAGCTGGATCGTGTGCGCATTGCGATCGCGGATCGACCGGAGGCGCGCCGGCTGCCCCTCGGCGTCGCTGACCAGCACCCTCGTGAGTCCGTCGTCGCCCCGGACCTCCCACCGAAGCGGGTCGACCCGACGAAGCCTGAGCGCGTCGGCCGGATGGTCGACCTCCTGCCCCGGACGGACCTCACGCCCCGGGAGGTCGTGCACGTGGAACTCAACCTCCCGGCCGTCCTCGGCGCGGAACACCACCTTGCCGCGCTCCTCCCACACCGCCTGATCGAGGCTGTGCGACCAGCCGTGACCCAGCACCCCGTCCCGCCACGCGAGCGAGCTGTCGTAGCTGCGCTCGAACCGGAGCGGGATCGGCCCGGGGAGCTCGAAGTCCACGAAGCTCGTCAGCACGCGGCCCGTCGCGACGTCGACCGGGTGGCCGGTGAGGTGGCAGATCGCGCGGCGGATGCGGCTGCGCAGCCGCTGCGGCGCGATGTTGTCCACCCACCGCCCGAGCCGGCTGCTCAGGCGCGCCCAGCGGGGGCTCGCGTGCTGGATGCGACGGAGGAACCGGAGCAGCCGGCCGCCGGCGCGCACGATCCCGCGGAGGCCGGCGAGCGCCGCGCGGAACGCGAGGTCCATCGCGATCGTCGCGAGGTCCGGCACCTGGGGCCGCAGGACGAGGACCGGACAGCCCTTGGGCAGCGCCAGCACGACGCTCGTCGGCAGGCGGACCGGGTCGCTGCAGCTCAGCGCGAAGTCTCCGAGCCGCACGGCGAAGCTCCCGCCGAAGCTCACGTCGTAGCTGCCGAAGTAGAGCTCGGCATCGTTGCCCGGCAGGCCCACCGCGAACGCCACGCCCGGCGCCGGCAGGTGCGGGCACGTGAGCATCAGCGTCGCCTCGGTACCGCAGTTGGTCGCGGGCAGGCCGTTCACGAGCACGATCCCCGGGCCGCCGCCCATCGCCATGCCGAGCCCGGCGCTCACGATCAGCCCGAAAGGGTCGAAGACGAGCCCCATGAAGGGCATCGGGATCGGCGTCGGGATCGGCGCCGGCGACGGAGGCGCGGGGACGAGGACGATGTGGATGTCGACGCCGACGACCGGGTCGAAGTGGGTGGAGGCGAGCATCAGCCGGCCTCCCCGTCGCCCTCGAGCTCCGCTCGGAGCATCGCGACGTGCAAGTCCATCGAGTCCGCCTGCTCGATCAAGCCTCGCTCGCGGCAGAGCGCGGCGAGCGCCTCGGCCGCCTCGAGCGCGCTCGACGCCTTGCGCTGGCTCGCCTCCGCCGCGGCCGCGTGGCCGACCGCCGCGCGCCACGCCGCCGCCGCGTCGTCGGGCCGGCCGTCGCTCGCGTGGATCTGACCGGCGACCCGGAAGGCCTCGATCGCCAGCGCCCCCTCGCCGCAGTCGACCGCGAGGTTGCCCGCGATCGTGTAGCTCACCGCGGCCTCGGCCGTCCGGCGGGCGACGAGCTGCGCCGCGCCGATCGCGAGCTTCGCCTGCACCGCGAGGTCGGGGTGGTAGTTCGCGAGCGCGATCTCGCTCGCCTTCGCGTAGGCCTGCTCCGCCGGCTCGGCCTCGCCGCCCTGCAGCAGGTAGCTCCCGAGCATGATCTGGAACACCACGGACTCGCGATCGAGCCCGAGGTCCACCGCGAGGTCGCGCGCCGCCTGCTGGGCGCCTGCCGCGGCCCGGAAGTCCTGGCGCTGCGCCGCCTCGCCCGCCTGGAGCAGACGGGCCTTGAGCTCCTGCACGCGCGGCTGGTCACTCAGCCCCGAGGGCAGCTGCGCGTCGAAGTACACCCGGCCGAGATCCTCCGGCGCCTGCTCGGGCGGGGCGTTCCACCGCGGCGGCGGCGCGACCGCCGGGCCCGCCATCCCCACGAGCCGCGCCCCCGTCGCGCCCGGCGGCGCGGAGGCCATCGCGCGCATCATCTGCCGCACCTGCTCCTGCGCAGCCGCCGTGTCGACGCGCGCGTCCACGCGCTCCGCCGCCGCGCCGAGCCGCTCGCACAGCGGGGCCAGGTGGTCCTCCTGTAGATCGACCACCACGAAGCGCGCGCGCCGCAGCGCGCTCTGCTCGAGCGTGGCGGAGAGGTCCTCCAGCCAGGTCGCGGGGTCCCGGTTCCAGACCGGCGCGAGGATCACCGTCAGCCCCGTGTACGGCGCCGGCAGCGCGTCGAGCATCGCGCGGAGCCGGGCGCCGAAGCCGGTGAGGCCAGGGGCGCCGACGTCCTCGGGCACGGGGGGCAGCGTCACCGGCGGATCGGCGGCCGCGTAGAGCGCGCGGAGCTTCTCCCAGTCGTCGTAGAGCTCCGCCGCGCGGAGCGACCAGCCGTCGTCATCCGCCTCCACCGGCGCCTCGAGGACGACGTAGGGCGTCGTGTTGTGGCGGCTGTGCTCGCTCGCCGCGAGCTGCTCGAGCACCGCCAGGCGCAGGCTCCCGCTCGTCACCACGTGGACGAGCCGGACCTCCGGCGCGATGTGGAGCCACTGCGCCGCCTGCGCGACCCGCATGAGCGGCTGCTGAAACGCGTCCACCCCGGCTCTCCTAGTTGATCTTCACGACCGAACCGCTGATGTTCACCGCGCCCTGGCCGGTCACGTTCACCTGCGGGCCGGCCACGTCGACGCCGCCCGCCGCGGCCTCCACGCTGCCCGCCGCGCCGGCTAGCGTCGCCGTCGGCGCCGACACGTCCGCGTGCTGCGTGCCCGTCACGGTCGCGCCCATCCCGCTCATGTCGGCGTCGGCCGAGAGCTGCACCGTCGCCCCCTTGCTCGACGTCATCGCCGCGTTCGCGTCGAGCAGGACCTGCGAGCCGTCGATCGAGTGGAGGTCCGCCGTCGCGTCGAGCTTCAGCTCGGCCCCCGTGCTCGCCGTGGTCCGCGCGTCCGCGTCGAGCAGCACCTCCGTGCCCTGCGACGACGTCGTCTGCGCGTTCACGTCGAGCACGATCTCCGAGCCGCCGCCCGCGGTCAGCCGGATCTTGCCCGGCTCCATGCGGATCACGCTGTCCCCGCACTTGATCTGGATGTACGTCGGCGCCTCGATCTTGATCCAGTCCGAGACGTCGACCTTGTAGTCCCCGGTGATCTCCAGCTTGGAGCCCGTGACCCCGGCGTTCGCCTCGCCGCCGTCGATCTTGAAGCTCTGGCTCCCCTTCACGTGGACCGTGCGGTTCTTGTCCACGGTCATCGTCTGCTCGCCGCCCACGTGCTCCGTCTGGTTGACGCCGACGGTGTTGGCCTGGTCGTTCTTGACGTGGGTCGAGTGATCGTGCTCGACGACCTCGTTGAAGTCCTTCTGCGCGTGGATGAAGACCTCTTCGCTCCCCGCCTTGTCCTCGAAGCGCAGCTCGTTGAAGCCGCCCCCGCCGGGCGAGCTGTTCGTCTTGATCGTCGACTTCGTCTTGTCGTCCGGCAGCGGGTAAGGCGTCGGGTTCTCCCCGTGGTAGAGGCAACCCGCGACGAACGGCTTGTCGGGGTTGCCGTCGAGGAATTGGACCACCACCTCCATGCCGACGCGTGGGAGGAACCAGGAGCCCCATCCCGGTCCCGCCCATGTCTGCTGGACGCGCAGCCAACAGCTCGAGCGCTCGTCGCGCTGGCCCTCGCGATCCCAGTGGAACTGCACCTTCACGCGACCGTGCTCGTCGGTGTGGATCTCCTCGCCCGAAGGGCCCGTCACGATCGCAGACGACGGGCCGTACGCGAGCGGCCGCGGCACGCTGCGGCGCGGTCGGTACGGGACGTCAACCGGGACGCAGTCGAAGCCGTTGTCGAAGCCGCCGTCGACGCCCTCGGTAGCCTCGCCGCTGCCATGCGTGGAGACGATGAGGTAGCGGCGGCCGTCCAGTGCGCCATCCGGGCAGCCCTGCAGCTCGAGGATCCGGCCCGGGCGCGCTGAGAGGACCGTGCTGCGCATGTGCCAGTGCTGTCGGTCGAGGTCGAGACGCTGGGCCCGGATTCGGGCCTGGCGCACCGCGTCGTGCTCGCCGTACGCGCGGCCGCCCGCGTCGTACGCGTAGATCGCGACCGCGTCCGTGTGGTCATAGTCCTCGAGCGCCGGGTCGTCCTCGCCGCGCCCCGTCTGTTCCTCACGGAGCACCACGCTCGGGCGCGTCCAGTCCCAATCGGCGACCACCATGTCGGTGGTGCCGACGCGCTCTGCGTGGTTGGCGCGGTACACCGCCTCGCCCCCCGGCGCCTGCGCGGGGTCGCGCGCGAACTCGACCCGGCCGTCCTCTCCGACCTCAGCGAGCCCGCTCGTGCCGTCCGCAAGGACGAGCACCTCGTGGTCGCCGGACTCGTGATCGAAGTAGAAGAAGATCCCTTCCTGCTCGCAGAGCCGTGTCACGAACGCGAGCTCGCTCTCCTGGTACTGCGTCACGTACTCGTGGCGCGGGTAGGTCTCGCTCAGCTCGTTGCGCAGCTCGCGGCTCCGACCTCCGAGCGCGCGCTGGAAGACCTCCTCGACGATCTCGGGGACCGTGAGGTCCTGGAAGATGCGGCTCCCCCGACGCTGCTCCAGGAGCCACAGCGCAGGAACGATCGTGAGGCGCACGTTGAGCCCGCTGTGTCGCTCGAGGACCTTCGCCTTGCGCACGATGCCCTTGAACATCCGCTGCTGCCCCCCGCGCTCGAGACTCAGCGAGCATTCCTGACCCAGGAGCTCCGACGACTCGGGGTGCGCGTCGAGGAGCAGCGCCCGCACCGTGAGCTCGAAAGGCTCGTTGAGCGCCTCGTGGAAATCCACCTCGCGCACGCCCCAGCGCCCGCCGACGCTCGCGAGCTCGAAGTGGTACTCGACCTCGTGGCGATCGGTGCTCCCAGACGAGCCCGCCGACGAGCCCGCGCCCGAGCCGCCGAGCGCCTCCTCCATGCTGTCGAACACCTCGACCGCCTGGCCGACGGCCTGCACCCCTCGGCTCACGCCGGAGACGACGTCGCGCGCCTCGCTCCCGCCGGCGGCCCCTACGATCGAAGCGGCGCCTTGTCCGGCCGAGCCGAGCGCTCCCGCGACGTCCGACGCACCGTCCGCGTCAGCGAGGCGCGACACCGCGCGCGCCGCCTCGATGGCGCCGCCGGCCGCGTCGGCGACCTTCTCGACGCCCTCGAGCGCCTCGCGCGCGTCGCCGTCCTCCGGGAGCGCCGACGCGATCCCTCCGGCGAGCTTCCCGACGCCCTCGACCGCCTTCTCCGCGGCCTGCGCCGCGTCGCTGGATCCGCCGTCGCTCGACCCGTGGTCACCGCTGCTCATGTGGCTGGTCTCCCGTCGCGAGGCTCGTGCGCCCGTCGATCATGCGCCCTTCGACGAACGGGTCGTCGAGCGCGTAGTTGTAGCGAAACTCGGCCGCCTCGACCTCGACCTCGAGCCCGCGCGAGTCGAGCTGGCCCGCGGCGTCGACGCAGCCGTCCAAGCGCGAGAGCGACAGCGGCGTACCGTCGACGAGCCGCGCCTCAATGCCCCGGTCGAGCTCGTGCTCGCACACCGCGAGGTGCTCGCCGATCCGTCCCTGGATCGCGAGGCGCAAGACGGAGTCCTCGTCCGTGGCCAGCTCGAGGCCCGGGCAGAGGGTGAGCGGCTCGCCGACCCGTCCCGTGATCTGGCGGACACTCACGCATCGCGCCCCGTCGGCGTGCTCATCCGTAGGCGCGCCGTCAGCACGACCGGCGAGAGCCTCGCAGCCGGCGTAGGAGGCCTCACGCAGCCGGCGGACCGGGCGGCACGGCCAGTCGTGGAGCCGACCGACCTCGACCGCGCCGGTCCCGTAGATTGGAGGCACGCGGTAGGTGAACCCGCGGGCCGCGAGGACCTCGATGCGGATCGGTCGGCTCGGGTCGGGGTACCGGGTGACCCCCGAGGTGGACGGCTCGCGCGGAGGCCACGGCGCAGCGCAGGCCTCCACGTTGGCGAGCGCGATGAGCCCCTCTTCGTTCACGATCTCGATCTTGTCGGCCGGCACCCCGAGCTGCTCGCTCAGGCCGCGCGCGAGCTCGTCGTCGACCGCCTCGAAGAAGCGGTGGTCGTAGCCGAAGAACACTCGGTCGCAGAGCCGCACGTCGGTGTCGCCGAGCCGCACCTCCTCCGCGCGGACGCAGAACGACGACGCGAACCGCCGCCCGCCGAGCTGCTCGCACGTCACGTAGACGGGGGCTGGACGCGCGGGATCGGCCGGGGACGTCGCGGAGGCGCCCTTGGCGAGGGACACGCCGGAGGACGCGGCCGGCGGACCGCATGAGAGGGCCGCCACCATCATGACCAGCTCCGGCCTCACTCGTCGTCTCGCGACGTGAAGCCGTCGAAGCGGTGCGGCGTCTGCCGCCCCGTGGTCTGGAACGCGGCGGGCCGGCGGAGGCCCGGCAGGCGCCCCTCGAGCGCCGCGTGCAGCAGACGCTGGTCCTCCGACGTCAGGCGTCGCCCCGACGCCTGATCGTGCGAGTTGTTCGGCCCCATGATGTCGCCGGTGTTCGACGTGTTCGTCAGACCCAGCAGGTGCCCCACCTCGTGCGCGCCCGAGAGGTCCCCCGACCGCAGGTCACGCTCGTACTCGTAGGCCACCGCGTTGGACGCACGCGGCAGCAGCCCTCCCGCCGCGTTGAGCCGCCGCAGCCGCTCCTCGTCCCGCGCCTCGCTCGGCCGCACCCCCATGGCCTCCGAGACGAACGACCCGTGTGGCCGACCCGGCAGCCGCGGCACCACGATCGCGATGTTCTCGAGCCCGTGATGCGCCGCCTCCTCGAGCGCCGAGCGCGCGTCCCGGAACAGCCCCTCGCGCTCCGCGATGTCGCTCACGTCGTCCTCGGGGTGGAACGCCTGCACGGCCACCGGCGTCTCGGAGCGAACGATCTCGAACGCGAAGCGGTAGCGGTACTCGACCCCGTGCACCGACCGGGTGAACGAGCGCCAGACGTCACGCACCTCGTGCCGGAGAATCCCCGCCGCGAGCCCGAGCTTCGTCTCCGTCAGCGCCCGCGTCCCGCGTGGCGCCTGCGCGTGCGTCCCGAGGCAGACGAGCAGCCCCACGTGGATCGTGCGATCCACCCGAGGGTGGCGCCCTCCGATCCGGTGCTCGGCGACCGTCGCGGCCATGAGCCTTGCCTTGTAGCCGGTCGTCGGAGCAGACGTCTACTCCGGGAGCACCGCGGGAAGTCCGCCTCCGCAGCCGTCGGATTGGATCGGCGCGACGTCCAGTCCATGCCGCTCTGGAAACGGGGCATGCCTCGGTTTCGGCCGCTCCTGTTGTGACAGCGCGGGCTGCCACAGGCACCCTCGATGCCGTTTGCGGGACCGACTACGGTAACGGCGCGAGGACCCAGGACACCTGGGAGGCGGACCGCCGCGACGCTCGCGGGTGCGCCGCCATGGGACGGCTCGGAGAGTAGACATGAGACGACCGGGCAACCTCAGCACCGGGGCGGAGAGCAACGAGCCGCCCTACGATCGGTCGACCCTGGAGCTGGACCTGCGCACGCTCTTGGCGCTGGCCTACGAGCCGGTGACCCGCACCGAATGGAACCGCCTCGCGCGGGCCGCCGGGCTGCGGATCGACGGCCAGCTGATCTCGACCCGGCAGATGCTCCCGTTCTGCGAGCGCTGGGCGGAGACCCGGGCGATCGTGGCGCGGCCCCTCTCGGGCCAGCAGGTGGTCTACCACGTCCGCCCGGCCCTCTCGATCCCGTACCTGGAGGCGGCGGAGCGGGAGAACCGGCTCGCTCCGTTGTGGGACGCGGTCCGGGAGGTCAAAGGCGACCCGGACGATCGGCGCTGGTCCTACTCTACGTGGAGCGGGCCGCGTCTTGTCCGCACGGGAACCGAGCTCCGCATCGCGGTCGCGCGCGCTGACCATGCGGCGGCGGTACGGACCCGCGACGAGGTCGCGCGCTGGCTCGATCCGACTCGGCAGCGAGAGGAGCTCGCCAACTGGCTGGTCGCGACGATCGGCGACGAGCCGCGCGCCGAGTGGATCGCGATGCTCGGCGATACGCACGGAGAGCTCTACCTGGAGCGCCTCGCGGAGCTCGCTCGAGTCGGGCTGCGGCCGCTCTCTGCGTCCGTGATCGACCTGGCGCCTCTGCACCCGTTGTCCCGGATCGAGCTGACGCGCTGGCTCTCGGTCGCCGGGCGCGCGGACGAAGCCGCGGCGCTCGCGATCCCGGAGCAGAAGGACGCGATCGCGCTCGTCGGGGCGCTCTTCGGCGGGGATCCGCTCGGCGCCGTGGCCGCGGGGAAGCGCGCGACCGAGGCGATGACGAAGCGACGGAAGTACCGTCAGCTGCGCGGCCTGCCCGGTCTGTGCCATGCGCTCGCGCGCGTCGCGGTCGCTCACCAGGATCCCGTCGAGTGGGAGGCCTTGGGTCGGAGCGTCGAGTCCGCCAAGGCCGCCAAGGCCGGCTATCCGATCGGCTACGCGGCGCTGAGCGCGTTCCACGAATCGGTCCGCTCCGGGAGGGCGCCCGAGCCCATCGATCTCCAGAGTGCGTGCGGTCTCTGGGACGGTCGCTGGCCGGTCGCCCCCTGGCCCTCGGTCCTCACCGTCGGGCTGGTGCACATCTGGCTTCAGCTACGCGACCGACGCGTCGTCGCGCGCGTCCGCGAGTGGCTCGAGCGAGCCGAGGCCGGCGGCTTCGACAGCGTCGCGCGGGAGCTCGCCGCCGTCGTGGAGGGCCTCGAGGACAGGGCGGTCCCCGACGGAACGCTCGCCGCGTGCTTTCACGCGCGCGAGCCGTGGGAGGTCACCCTCGACTCGCTCGAGGGTCTCGCGGCTCGCCTCACGCCCGCGCCCGAATCGACCGCGCCGGAGGCTCACCTCGTCTGGGAGGTCGCCCTTGGCAAGTCCAGCGTCGCCATCGAGCCGCGCCTCGCCTCGGGTCCACGCGCCGCGCGAGGCCAGAAGGTCCCGTTGTCACGACTGCTCTCGGGGACGGTCGACGCGGTGTCGGATCGCGACCGTCGCGTGCTCACCCTCGTCGAGCTGGAGGAGCTCGATCCGTGGTCACGGCGCAAGAAGCCCCGGCGCGTCCTGGGCGAGCGCGCGCTCCTCGGGCTCGTCGACCACCCGAACGTAGTCCGCGTGGATGGAAGCCCGCTGCGCGTCTCGCGGGGCGAGCCGGAGCTCCGGGTCCACGACGCCGGAGCGACGCTCCTGGTCTCGATTCACCCCCCGCGCCTCGCGTACCGGCCGCTGGCGTACGAGGAGCAAGGGCACGGACACCTGATCGTGTACGAGCGCGACGACGCGCTCGCGGAGATCGCCAAGACGATGGGTGAGGCCTCGTTCCACGTCCCG
Source organism: Polyangia bacterium (assembly GCA_030426845.1). GTDB lineage: Bacteria > Myxococcota_A > Polyangia > Polyangiales > Sandaracinaceae > JAUHXR01. Next base: position 14,466 of record JAUHXR010000200.1, read on the forward strand.
AAGCGGATGAGCGATCGCCTCGGGAACATCCTCGGCGCGCTCGGCTCGAGCGTGCGCGTCAGCGCCGCGGCGGACATCGAGATCGCGATGGAGGAGCGCCCGCCGGACTCGCGGCCGGTCGCGGTCCTCCGCTGGGACGGAGCGACCCTGCACGTGAGGCTCCGCGCCGCGCCCCTCGGGGTCGCGGGCCCGCACGTGCGGCCGGGAGACGGGGCCGAGGTGGTGGCCGCGACGGTCGACGGGGCGCCGCTCCGGACGCGCCGGGACCTGCTCACCGAGCGCCAGAGCCTCCGCGCGCTCCTCGACGCCTGCCCGGTCCTCGCCGAGCTCCCCGAGCGGCAGGGAGAGCGGGCCTCGGACGACCTGTACCAGGCGATGGCCGTGCTGCTCGAGCTCGACGCGGCGGGGGACTCCGTGGTGCTCGCGTGGCCGCACGGGCAGAAGCTGCCGACGCCCGTGCGCCGCGGGACCTCCGACGCGCGGGTTCGGATCCGGGAGGCGGCCGAGTGGCTGACCGTCGACGTCCAGCTTCGGATCGACGAGGAGACGGTCATCGGGTTCCGCGAGCTGCTCGAGGGGCGACGCGGGCGCTTCGTCGAGATCGGGCAGGGGCGCTTCGTCGCGCTCACCGAGGACCTGATGCGGCGCATCGACGCGCTCGAGGGCCTGGCTCGCCCGCGCAAGAAGGAGCTCCAGGTGAACCCGGTGGTCTTGCCGCTCGTCCAGGAGCTCACCGAGGGCGCGGCGGAGGTGACCCTGAACCGCCTGGCGAGGGTGCGCCTCGAGCGGCTCGAGAAGGCCGCGGAGCTGCAACCCCGCGTCCCGCGTCGGTTCGAGGCCGAGCTGCGGGACTACCAGCGCGAGGGCTTCACGTGGCTGGCGCGGCTCGCGGAGGCAGGTCTCGGCGCCTGCCTCGCCGACGACATGGGGCTCGGCAAGACCGTGCAGACGCTCGCTCTCCTCGTGAGTCGACAGAAGCGCGGCCCCGCCCTCGTCGTCGCGCCCACATCGGTCGCCTCCAACTGGATCGACGAAGCACGTCGGTTTGCGCCTTCGCTCCGGCCGCACGCGCTCGCCGCAGCCGCGGACCGCGGCGAGCTCGTCCAGGCCATGGGCGAGAGCGACCTCCTCGTGTGCAGCTACGGCCTGCTCGTCACCGAGGCCGAGCGCCTCCGGGAGGTCGCCTTCGATACGATCGTCTTCGACGAGGCCCACCTCCTGAAGAACGCGCGGACCCAGCGGACGCGGGCGGCCGCCGCGCTCCAGGCCTCGTTCCGCCTGTCGCTGTCCGGGACGCCGATCGAGAACCACCTCGGCGAGCTGTGGAGCCTCATCCAGGTCACGGTGCCGGGCCTGCTCGGCTCGGAGAAGCACTTCGAGGCGCGCTTCGCGGGGCCCATCCGCGAAGGCGACCGCGAGCGCGCGCGACAGCTCCGAGCGCTCCTGAGACCGTTCTTGCTCCGGCGCACCAAGGCTCAGGTGCTCGACGAGCTCCCGCCGCGCACCGAGGTCACCGTGCGCGTGACGCCGACGGACGGCGAGCGTGCCTTCTACGAGGCGGTGCGCCGCCGCGCGCTGGAGGAGATCGGCGAGGCGGGCACGACGGAGAAGGGTCGGCTCCAGCTCCTGGCGCAGATCACGCGCCTGCGGCAGGCGTCGGTCGATCCCCGGCTCGTCGCCGAGGACGGTCCGGCGGGGGCCAAGATCGACGCGTTGATGGAGCGCCTGCACGCCCTGCGGACCGAGGGCCACCGCGCGCTCGTGTTCAGCCAGTTCCTCGGCGCCATGGAGCGGGTGCGCGAGCGTCTCGACGAGGACGGCGTCGAGCACCTGAGCCTCGACGGCTCGACGAGCGCGAAGGAGCGCGCGAAGCGGATCGCCGCGTTCCAGGACGGCGAGGCCGACGTCTTCGTGATGAGCCTCAAGGCCGGAGGCGTGGGTGTGAACCTCACGGGCGCCGACTACGTGATCCACCTCGACCCGTGGTGGAACCCGGCCGTGGAAGACCAGGCCACGGGGCGCTCTCACCGCATCGGCCAGCAGCGCCCCGTCACCGTCTACCGGCTGGTGACCGAGGGCACGATCGAAGAGAAGATCCTCGCGCTGCATCGCGACAAGCGCGAGCTCGCGCAGGACCTGCTCGCCGAGATGGACCGCGCCAGGAAGCTCGACCTCGACGAGCTGCGAGCCCTCCTCTGAAGCGCCTGGGGCGCCCGTGCCACGGCACGATGGATCCTCTCGAGCAGGGCCTGACGTCTTGCGGCTACGAGCGAGCCGTCCACCTCTGCGGCGGGGTGCGGCGCAGCAAGCTCTTCACGGCGTTCTGAGACGCCGCGAACGTGCCCGCATGCGCCGAGACCCTCCGCAACGGAATCGAGCCCCGCGACTGGGTCACC
>JAUHXR010000201.1 GCA_030426845.1 Polyangia bacterium
AGGTTCGCGAAGGCCTGGATGCCGAAGAACAGCGTGATCCCGACCGCGAGGTACATCCCGTACTCGTCGGTCGCGCGCCACGCCGCGCGCATCCCGCGCGCGAAGACGATCAGGAACGCGATCATCAGGAGGCTCAGCCCGACGAGCCCGAGCTCCTCGGTCACGATCGCGCTGATGAAGTCGGTGTGGGCCTCGGGGAGGAACCAGAGCTTCTGGCGCGAGTCGCCGAGCCCGACCCCAGAGAGCCCGCCCGAGCCGAAGCTGATGAGCGACTCGGCGACCTGGTAGCCGGAGTCCTGACGGTGCTCGAACGGCGCGAGCCACCCCTCGATGCGGCTCATCCGCCACGGCGAGGTCTTGATGGCGAAGTAGATGACGGGCAGCGCCGCCATGCACGCGCCGAGGATGTAGCCGAGCTTCGCGCCCGCGGTGAACAGCAGCACGAACGTCAGCAGGCCGATCATCACCGCGCTGCCGAGGTCGGGCTGCTTGAGGCACAGCACCATGAACACGGCGGCGACGACGACGTGCGGCAGGAAGCCGACGCTGAAGCTCTTGACCTTCTCCCGCTTCTTGCTGAGCGAGTAGGCCAGGTAGAAGATCATCGCGATCTTCGCCATCTCGGCCGGCTGGATGTGGATCGGGCCGATCGCGATCCAGCGGTCGGCGCCGCCCGCGCGGTGACCGAAGCCGAACGCGACGACGAGCATCAACACCATGACCACGCCGAGGATCGGGTAGGTCAGCGGTCGGTAGCGGTGGTAGTCGATGCGCGCGAGCGCGACCATCATCGGCAGCGCGACCAGCGCGAAGACGCCCTGACGGACGAGGAAGAAGGTTCCGTCGTCGTAGCGCTGCGAGGCGAAGACCGCGCTCGCGCTGTAGACCATGACCACGCCGAACGCGATCAGCGCGATCACCGTGCCGTAGAGCACCGCGTCGGCCGGACCGACCACCTTGGGCCACGCCGTCGCGCTCGGCGCGAGCGCCTCGACCGGGGCCGCGGTCTTCTTCTTCTTCTTCGCGCGGCGGCCCCCCTCGGGGGCCTCCTCGCCGCGGCTGAGCAGGGCGCGCAGCAGGCTCACGGCTCACCTCCGGGTGCGAGCGCCTGGACGGCGGCCACGAACGCGTCGCCGCGGTGGGCGTAGCTGCGGAACATGTCGAAGCTCGAGCACGCGGGCGCCAGGAGGACGACGTCCGACGGCTCGGCCAGATCCCGCGCGCGGAGCACGGCGTCCTCGAGGGTGGCCGCGCGGACGACCGGGATCGGGAGGCCCTCGAGCGCCTCCTCCAGGATCGGGGTCGCCTCGCCGATCAGGACGACCGCGCGACCGACGAGCGCGAGCCGCTCGCGGAGCGGCGCGTAGCTCCCGCCCTTGTCGACGCCACCGGCGATCAGCACCGCGCGTCGGCCGGGCGACGCGAGGCCGTCGAGCGCCGCCACCGCCGCGCCGACATTCGTCGCCTTGGAGTCGTCGACGTAGTCCACCCCGCCGAGCGAGCGCACGAAGGCCGCGCGGTGCGGCAGGCCGGTCAGCTCGCGCAGGGTCGCGCTGATCGCGGCCGCGTCGGCGCCGGCGAGCCGGGCGATCAGCGCGGCCGCGCACGCGTTGGTCGCGTTGTGCCCTCCGCTCAGGGCCAGCTCGGCGAGCGGGTGCTCCCAGCCCGTCACCGTGTCGACGAGCCTCCGACCCTCGACACGCACCTCGCCCGAACGCCCGCCGAAGGTGTGGACCGCGGGCCCGCCGTCGGCCGCCGCGCGCGCCGGTCCGAGCCCCCGCACCGCCTCGTCGTCCGCGGGCAGCACCGCGTGGTCGCCGGGGCCCTGGGCGAGAAAGACGTTCGCCTTGGCCCGGCCGTAGGCCTCGAGGTCGGGGTAGCGGTCGAGGTGGTCGGGGCTGAAGTTGAGCAGCGCGGCGACCGCGGGCCGCAGGCGCGAGACGGCCTCGAGCTGGAAGCTCGACAGCTCCACCACCGCCCAGCCGCCCTCGACGTCCGCGTCGCCGCCCACCGCCTCCGAGAGCGCGACGCCGAGGTTGCCGCCGACGAAGGTCGGCCGGCCGCTCCGGCGCAGCATCTCACCCACGAGGCTCGTGACAGTGCTCTTGCCGTTGGTCCCGGTGATCCCGATGAGCCGCGCGCGCAAGAACCGCGCGGCCAGCTCGATCTCGCCCATCACCTCGACACCGCCCGCGCGCGCCGCCTCGACCGCGGGGAGCGGCGGGACGCCGGGGGAGAGCACGATCGCGCGCGCCCCCTCGAACACCTCCGGCCCGTGCGCTCCGAGCGAGAGCAGCGCGCCCTCCCCCTCGAGCTGCCGCGCCTCGTCGCTCAGCTCCGCGCGCGACCGCTTGTCGTTGATCACGACGGTCGCGCCGCGCGCCAAGAGCAGACGCGCCGCCGCGAGGCCGCTCGCGCCCGCGCCGACCACCACGATCCGATCACCCTGGACGTCCACGCTCATCGCAGCTTCAACGTCGCCAGGCTCGCGAGCGCGAGCATGATGCTGATGATCCAGAAGCGGACGATGACCCGAGGCTCGGGCCACCCCAGCTTCTCGAAGTGGTGGTGGATCGGCGCCATCAAGAAGATGCGCTTCTTGAAGAGCTTGTAGGAGGTCACCTGCGCGACGACGCTGACCGCCTCGACAACGAAGATGCCGCAGAGCAGCAGCGAGAGCAGCTCGTTCTTGGTCATCACCGCCAGCGAGCCGATGCCGCCGCCGAGCGCGAGCGAGCCGACGTCGCCCATGAAGACCTGCGCGGGGTAGGTGTTGTACCAGAGGAACCCGAACCCGGCGCCGAGCAGCGCGCCGCAGTAGATCGACAGCTCGATCGCGCTCGGCAGCGACGGGATGCGCAGGTAGTTCGCGAGGTCCTGCGCGAAGAAGGTCACGCCCGCGAGGTAGGCGAGCAGCATGAAGGTGCCCGAGCTCACCATCACCGGGCCGATCGCGAGGCCATCGAGCCCGTCAGTGAGGTTGACGGCGTTCGAGTAGCCGACGATGCAGATCGACGCGAAGATCACGTACGCCCAGCCGGGCAGCGCGAAGTTGTCGCGCACCGCCTCGACCGCCTCGAGCGACTTGGTGAGCGACGGGTTGTCGAACGCGACGAAGGGGACGTTCAGCTCGTAGCGGATCGCGAGCCAGTCCGCGGGCAGGCCGTCGGTGCCGTACCAGAGGTAGCCGCCGAGCGCGAGCGCGACCGCGAACTGCAAGACGAGCTTCCACCGCCCGGCGAGGCCACCGGTGTCCTTCTTGCGGACCTTCGCCGCGTCGTCGATGTAGCCGACCACGCCGTAGGCGCTCGTCACCGCGGTCACGACCCAGACCATGAAGTTGCCCGGGTCGGCCCAGAGGACGGTCGAGATGATGAGCGCGAGGAGGATCAGCGCGCCGCCCATCGTGGGCGTGCCGGCCTTCGAGAGGTGCGCCTCGGGGCCCTCCTTGCGCACGACCTGGCCGATCTGTCGCTTCTGCAGGCGCCGGATGAACCACGGGTAGAGGCCGAAGGTCACCCCGAGCGCGGTCAGCGCGGCCGCGATCGCGCGAAACGGGACGTAGCGCAGGACGTTGAGGAAGCCGAGCGCCGGCTCGTCGTGGAGCGGGTAGAGGAAGTAGTAGATCACGCCGGCACCTCCGCCAGGGCGACCACCACCCGCTCCATCCGCATTCCGCGCGAGCCCTTCACCAGCACGACGTCGCCTGGACCGGCGAGCTCCCGGACCGCGGGCGCGACCGCCTCGATCTTCGCGAGCACCCGCACCGGCACGCCGCCGCCCGCCCGGAGCGCGCCGCGCGCGGCCGCGGCCATCCGCTCCCCGTGGAGGACGAGCGCGCCGACGCCGAGCCTCGCCGCGTCGTGACCGAGCCGCTCGTGGAGCGCCTCCTCGGCCGCGCCGAGCTCGAGCATGTCGGCGAGGACCGCGATCAGCCGGCCGCCGCGCGCGCGCGCGAGCTCGACCCCGGCCCGGATCGCGGCCTCGGTCGAGCGCGGGCTCGCGTTGTAGCTGTCGTCCAGGATCAGCAGCTCGCCCACCTCGCGGGGTGACATCCGCTGGGGGCGCGGCGCGACCTCCGCCATCGCCGCGAGCGCGTCCGAGAGCCGGTCGGGGGCGAGCGCCAAGGTCACCGCGGCCGCGCCGGCCGTGTTCAGGGCCGCCGCGTCGCCGAGGAGCTGGAGCCGCCCCGCGTGGGTCGCGCCGTCGATCTGGAGCGCGTAGCGCGTCCCGTCCGACGCGAGCGCGCACGACGCGAGCCGCACCGCCGCGCCGTCCGCGCGCCCGTAGCCGATCTTCGTCATGGCCGGCGAGCGCTCCGCGTAGGCGTGGAGCGGCGCCTCGTCCGCGCAGTAGACCGCCGCGCCGGACGCCTCGAGCGCGAGGAGCAGCGCGCCCTTCTCGCGCGCGACGCCCTCGAGGCCACCGACGCCCTCGGTGTGCACCTCCGCCACCGCGGTGACCACTCCCACGTCGGGCCGCGCCATCTCCGCGAGGGCCGCGATCTCGCCGGGCACGCTCATGCCCATCTCGATCACCGCGGTGTCGTGCGACTCCGTGAGCTGCAGGAGCGTCATGGGGACGCCGATGCGGTTGTTGAGGTTGCCCTCGGTCGCGTGGACGCGACGCCCCGCCCCTCGGAGCGCGGCGGACGCGAGCTCCTTGGTCGTCGTCTTGCCGACCGAGCCCGTGATCCCGACGACCTGGACGCCGCTGCGGGCGCGGTGGTGCGACGCGAGCGCGCCGAGCGCCGCGAGGGTGTCGTCCACGCGGTAGACGTCAACGCGCGCGTCGACCGCGACCTCGCGATCCACGACCACGGCCTGCGCGCCGGACGCGACCGCCTGATCGACGAAGGCGTGGGCGTCGTGGGTCTCGCCGCGGAGCGCGACGAACAGGCTGCCGCTCCGCGCCCGCCGGCTGTCGAGGAGCACGCCCGCGACGTCCACCCCGGGGCCGCGGTGGACCGCGCCGGTGAGCGCGACGATCTCGTCCCGCGTGAAGCGCGCCTCGTTGTCGGGGATCGGGGTGGCCATGGTCAGGCGCTCCCCCCGGCGGAGGCGATCGCGGCGCGCGCCTCCTCGCGGTCGTCGAAGTGGAGCCGCTCGGCGCCTCGGATCTGGTAGTCCTCGTGCCCCTTGCCGGCGATGAGCACGGTGTCGCCGGGGCGCGCCTCGGCGATCGCCATCCCGATGGCGGCGCGCCGGTCCTCCTCGACGACGTAGCCTTCGCCGGCCGCGAGGTGGCGCGCGACCCCGGGCTCGATGGCCCGCAAGATCGCGTGCGGGTCCTCGGTCCGCGGGTTGTCGCTCGTGACGTACACGCGGTCGGCGCGCGACGCCGCCGCCTCGCCCATGAGCGGGCGCTTGGTGGCGTCCCGGTCCCCGCCGCAGCCGAACACCGCGATCAGCCGCCCGGGCGTCACCGGCCGCAGGGCGTCGAGCGCACGCGCGAGCGCGTCGGGGGTGTGGGCGTAGTCGACCAGGATCGCGACGTCGGGGAGGCCGTCGACGCGCTCGAGCCGGCCCGGGGCGGCCGAGACCCGGGAGAGGGCCTCCGCCGCCTCGGCGGGAGTCCGCCCGAGCGCGACCAGGCAGCCGAGCGCGAGCGCGAGGTTGTCGAGGTTGTGCAGCCCGAGCATGGGCGAGCGCAGCGCGACCTCCTCGCCGAGCACCTCCACCCGCGCGTCGAGGCCAGCGCGGCTCATCGACGACGCGACGACCCGGATCTCCGCGCCGCGCTCGCCGGCGCGCGAGACCCTCAGCGTGAGCGGCGCGCGCGCCTGGGCCGCGAGGCTCGCCCCTGCGGGATCGTCCACGTTGATGACGGCCGCGCGCGGCGACAGCTCCGTGAAGAGGCGCGCCTTCGCCGCGAGGTAGGCGTCCATCGACCCGTGGAAGTCGAGGTGGTCCTGGGTGAGGTTCGTGAAGCCGGCCACCGCGAAGCGGACCGCGTCGGCGCGGTGCATCGCGAGCGCGTGGCTCGAGACCTCCATCACGAGGTGGGTCGCGCCGGCGTCCGCGATGCGGCGCGCGAACCGCGCGATCGCGTCGCCCTCGGGCGTCGTGTAGGGCGCGGCCTCGCGCACCCCCGGCCCGCGGCTCTCGATGGTCCCGAGCAGCGCGGGGCGCTCGCCGAGCTCGGTCAGCGCCGCGTCGATCATCCAGCAGGTGGTCGTCTTGCCGTTGGTGCCGGTGAGCCCGACGACCTCGAGCTCGCTCGTCGGGTCGCCGTAGACCGCGGCCGCGAGCGCGGCGAGCGCGCGGCGGGCGTCCGGCACGATCAGCGTCGGCACGTCGAGGCCGAGCGGCGCCTCGCTCGCGATCGCGGCCGCGCCCTTCGCGAGGGCCGCCTCCGCGAAGCGCGCGCCGTCGGTCGTCAGCCCGGGGATCGCCACGAAGAGATCGCCCGCCTCGACCTCGCGCGAGTCGTGGCGCACGCCGCGGACGCGGGTCGTCGCGTCGCCGCGCGCCTCGACGCCGAGGCCACGCTCGACCAGCTGCGCGAGGGTGACGCCGCCGCTCATCGCGAGCCTCCCGCGGGCACCGCCGCCTGCGCGAGGGTGCCCGCCGCCGGCGTCGGCGGCCCGGTCGGCAGGTCCGCTTCGTCGGGGGCGCCGTCGCGCTCGAGGATGAGGCGCACGCGCGCGCCGGTCGGCACCACCGCGCCGGGCTCCGGCGACTGGGCCACCACCTGGCCGGTTCCCTCGACCAGGAACGTCAGCCCCACCGAGCGCAGCGCGAGCAGCGCCTGGCGCACCGTCTGGCCGGTCAGGTCCGGGACGAGGACCTCGCCCTCCCCTGGCTCGCGCTCCGCCACGAGGGTCACCGGCGCGGTCCGCTCGGTCGTCGCCTCCGCCTCCGCGGGCAGCTCGCCGCGGGCGCGGCGCCGCGCCTCGCGCTCCCGCTCCCGGTGGCGCCGCTCGAGCTCGGCGAGCGCTTCACCACCCGTGTCCGCTGGCACCCCGAGGTGACGCAGCGCGGACTCGCCGATGCGCCGGAACACCGGGCCCGCGACCGGCCCGCCGTAGTGGTTCACGACCGGCTCGTCGATGACGACCGCGATCACGAGGCGCGGATCCTGCGCCGGCACGAACCCGACGAACGAGGCGACGAAGAGGTTCTCCGCGTAGCCGCCGTGGACGTAGTCGGCCTTCTGCGCGGTGCCCGTCTTGCCCGCGACGAGGTAGCCGTCGATCGCGGCCTCGGTCCCCGTGCCGCCCTCGCCGGTGACCGCGGTGAGCATGTCGGCGACGAGGTGCGCGGTGCGACGAGGGATCACCTGTCGGCGCACGCGCGGGAGGCTCTCCTCGGTCATCCTCCCGTGGCTGTCGACGATCCGCGCGATGATGTGCGGCTCCATCAGGCGGCCGCCGTTCGCGATCGCGCTCATCGCGGTCGCCATCTGCAGCGTGGTCGCGCTCATGCCCTGGCCGAACGCGATCGTGGCCAGGTCGAGCTCGTACCAGCGGCTGTGGTGACGGAGGATCCCGCCCGTCTCGCCCGGCAGCGGGAGGCCGGTCGCCTCGCCGAAGCCGAAGCGCCGCAGGCTCCGGTAGAGCCCGCGCCGCCCGAGCTCCATCCCGACGAGCGCGGCGCCGATGTTGGACGAGTAGGTCAGGATCTCAGCGCTCGAGAGCGGCTGCTCGATCGGGTGCGTGTCCCGGATGATGTCGTCGCCGATCGCCATCACGCCGAGCCGCGGGCGGCCGAGGTTGTCGGGCGCGTTGCCGCGCACGTCGAAGCGCTGCCCCGGCCGGATGACGTTCGCCGCGAGCGCGCCCGCGACGGTGAACGGCTTGATGGTCGAGCCCGGCTCGAGGCGGTCGGTGACCGCGCGGTTGCGCCGGTGCCCGGCCGGCGAGCGCGACGGCTCGTTCGGGTTGAACGTCGGGTAGTTCGCCATCGCGAGGATCTCGCCGGTCCGCGGATCCATCACGACGACGCTGCCCGCGCGCGCCTCGGAGGTCTGCACGCCGAGCGCGAGCTCCCGCTCCGCGACGTGCTGGATGGTCTTGTCGATCGTGAGGTAGAGGTCGTCGCCCTGGGCCGCGCGGTCGTCGAGGAGCTGGTCGCTGAACACCACCCGGCCGCGGCGATCGCGGATCGCGGGCACCGGCTCGACGGAGCCGCGCAGCCGACCCTCCATCGACAGCTCGAGCCCCTCGATGCCGACCCCGTCGATGTTGGCGAAGCCGAGCAGGTGCGCGGCGAGCTCGCGGTTGGGGTAGAAGCGCCGCGCCTCGTCGGTGAACTGCACGCCCGGGATGTCGAGGCGGCGCACCGCCTCCGCCTCGGCCGGCGAGACCTGACGCTCGATCCAGACGAAGTAGCGGTCCTGCCGGAGGCGCGTGAGGATCCGGGCGCGGTCGACCCCGAGCACGAGGCTGAGGCGCGACGCGGCCCGCTCGACGTCCACGTGCTCCGCGCGCATCAGGCGCGGGTTGGCGAAGACGCTCTCGACCTCGACGCTGACCGCGAGCTCGGCGCCGTGGCGGTCGTAGATGGTCCCGCGCTTGGGCGCGAGCCGGATGTCCCGGAGCTGCTGCGCGTCCGCCATCGCGCGGAGCGCCGGGCCGTGCTCGAGGGTGAGCTCGACGGAGCGGCGCGAGACGAGCACCGCGCCGGCCGCGACCGCGAGGGCGAGCACCACCATGCGCACGCGGATCCACCGGCGGCGCCGCGCGTCCGGATCGGGCTTCGGCTCGGCGTCGCTCACCGGACCCTCCCGGACATGCGACGTTGACGCCGCTCCTGCCCGACCGGGACCACCCGCGCCGGCTCCGGCACGTCCATGTGCAGGCGCCCGCGCGCGATCGTCTCCACCCGCTCGGTCTGCCGCAGGGTCGCGGCCTCGATCGCGAGGAGGCGACGCTGCTCGATCAGGCGGCGCTGCACCCGGCGTGCCTGCCCGACCTCGTAGCCGAGCTGCACGGTGTGTTGACGCAGCATCAGGTGCGAGACGAACGCGGCCGCGGCCGCGATCACGGCCACGCTCCAGAGGACGAGGAAGCGCGCCTTCACGCCGCCCTCCGATCCCGACGCGCCGCGCGGAGCTTCGCGCTCCGGGACCGCGGGTTCGCCGCGCGCTCCTCGTCGCCCGCGATCACCGGCTTCTTGGTGAGCGGCGAGAGCGACTCCTCGCCGCGGAAGAACCGCTTCACCTTGCGGTCCTCGAGCGAGTGGAACGAGATGACGACCGCGACGCCGTCGTCCGCGAGCACCCCAGGGAGCTGCGCGAGGAGCGCGTCGAGCTGCCCGAGCTCGTCGTTGACCGCGATGCGCAGCGCCTGGAACGTCCGCGTCGCCGGGTCGACGCCGCCGCGGCGCCGCGGGCCGATCGCGCGGACGACCGCTCGGCGCAGGTCCTCGGTGGTGTGGAGCTGATCGTCCGCCTCGGCGCGCTTGATCGCGCGGGCGATCGGGCGCGACTTCCGCTCCTCGCCGAGCTGGTAGATGACGTCGGCGAGCTCGCGCTCCGAGAGGCCCTCGATGAGCCCGCGCGCGGTCTCGCCGCGGGTCGGATCCATGCGCATGTCGAGCGGGCCGTCGGCGCGGAACGAGAAGCCGCGCTCGGCGCGGTCGAGCTGAGGCGAGCTGACGCCGAGGTCCGCGACGAGCCCGTCGACCTGCGGGCACCCGACGTCGGCGAGGATCCGCGTCACGTCGGCGAACGCGCCGTGCACGAACGTCGCGCGGTCGCCGTAGGACGCGAGCCGTTCCCGCGCCGCCGCGAGGGCCGCCGGGTCGCGATCGATCCCGATGAGCCGACCGTCCGGGGCCGAGCGCTCGAGGATCGCGCTCGCGTGGCCGCCGCCGCCGAGGGTGGCGTCCGCGTAGACGCCGCCTGCGCGCGGCGCGAGCGCGTCGAGCGTCTCCTCCCGCAGCACGGTGAGGTGCGTAAACTCGTTTGTCACAACCCGAGCTCCGCGAGCCGCTGCGCCATCTCCACCCGGCGCGCCGGATCGTCGAGGGCGGCCGCGCGCAGCTCGTCGAAGCGCGGCTTGGACCAGAGCTCGAGGTGGCGGCCCATCCCGGCCCAGAGCGCCTCGCGCTCGAGCCCCGCGTAGGCCCGGAGGCTCGCCGGGATGAGGACGCGGCCGAGCTTGTCGATGTCGACCTCGACCGCGCCGGAGACGTAGATGCGGCGGATCATCGCCACGCTCGGGTCGAAGCGCGGGAGCTGCGCGAGGCGATCCTCGAACGCGACCCACTCGCGCATCGGGTAGGCGACGAGGCAGGGGTCGAGCCCGGTCGTGACCACGAGCTTGCGGTCGTCGCCGGAGGTCAGCGCTTCCCGAAAACGCGACGGAACGCTGGTGCGTCCCTTACCGTCGATCGCGTGCTCGTACTGGCCTCGAAACACCCGCGTCACCCACGTGCCGAAGCGGCCGAGCGCCGCTATGGCACTCCTTACCACTTCTTACCACTCGCGCGACCGTACGGGCGGCCCCCGGGGGTGTCAAGATCGTTCAGTTCGGCGCTAACCCACCAGGACCTCGGGGTTTTCGGCGAAGGTGGATCAAGGTGGCAGGCGGTGGATCGCGCTGGACACACCGGGGACATCTGACCCCACAACAAACATTCAGCTCGGTGGGGGCCACAGGCACCACCGGGGTTGTGCCGAACGATCGTTCGTGCCGGGCGCGCCTGGTAGGCTTGTCGCGATGGCGGAGCCGACCGAGGCCGACCCGATCGACACCGCGTGGCGGCTCGTCGAGGACGCGTGGGACGACGACGAGGCCCACAAGCGGTTCCTGATGCTCTGCTCGACCGCGAGCCGGCTCGGCGAGGCGGGCCGTCGCTACCGCGCGATCAAGGAGAGCGACCCGGACCGCGCCGCGCGCGCCGAAGCCCAGATCGACGCGGTCCTCGCCCTGGCGATGCGCGACCTGGCCCAGCTCAAGACGGAGCCGCCCAAGAGCGGGACCAAGTCCGTGATGTTCCTGATCGCCTTCGCGGTGAGCGCGAGCCTGGTCGGGGGCGCGCTCTGGGCGATGCTGCAGTCGTTCTGAGCCGCCCGCGGTTCGTGCCGCGCGGATTCGCGCCCCGTGGACGCCGCCGATCCGTTACCCTCGAAGGCACCGGAGGAGCGGCGGTTTGCAGCTGGACTTCAAGGCGCGCGAGCTGACGATCAAGCTCGTCTACTACGGCCCCGCGCTGAGCGGGAAGACGACGAACCTCCAGGCGATCCACCAGCTCGTCAGCCCGGGCGTGGCCGGGCGGCTGATGACGCTGGAGACGAAGGACGACCGGACGCTGTTCTTCGATCTGCTGCCGCTCACCCTCACCGCGGGCTCGGGCCTGCAGGTGCGGGTCAAGCTGTTCACCGTGCCCGGCCAGGTCATCCACAAGTCCACCCGGCGGCTCGTCCTGCAGGGCGCCGACGGCGTCGCGTTCATCGCGGACAGCCAGCGCTCGGAGACGAAGGCCAACGCCCAGTCGTTCACCGACCTGCGCAAGAACCTGAAGGACAACGGCCTCGACGCGGCGGCGATGCCGCTCGTGATCCAGTTCAACAAGCGCGACCTCCCGGACATCCGGAGCGACGAGGAGATCGACGCGCTCGCCACGCGCGGCAAGGAGCCGGTCTACAAGGCGATCGCGATCCGCGGCGTCGGGGTCCTGGAGACCCTGGTGGGCCTGATGCGGATCACGTGGGCGCGGCTCGAGGCGAGCCACCAGCTCGCGGACAAATTCGGCGTCGAGGGCGAGCCCCTCCTCGCGGAGCTGCGACGTCACCTCGGCATGGAGGGCGCGCCGGGGGCCGTCCGATGAGCGGGGGGCTCGCCGACCTGACCCTGGCGGACGTGACCCGCCTGGAGGACATCGTCGACAAGGGCGCCCTCACCGAGGTGTGCCGCTCGTTCTTCGATCTCTTCTCGCTGCCGATCCGGGTGTTCTCGAACGACGGCGCGCTCCTCGCCGACGTCCACGAGACGCGCGAGATCTGCCGCTACGTCAACACCCTCTCCGAGGGGCGCCGCGCGTGCTCGACCCGCGTCACGGAGGTCAAGGCGCTCGCGCCCCGCGGCGGCGCGGTCGAGCACCCGTGCTTCACCGGCGCGGTCTACCGCGTGGTGCCGATCGCCTATCAGGGGCGAATGCTCGGACGCTTCGTCGTCGGCCCGTACTTCCCGGCCGAGACGCGCGAGGTCCCACGCTCCCTCCTGGTGCTCGACCCCGCGCTCGACCGCGAGGCCGCGCGCAGCGCCCTCGCCGAGATGCCGCGCGTCCGCGAGGAGACCGCGGAGCGCATCGCCGATCACCTCACCCGCATCCTCGACCTCATCATCTTCAGCGGCCACCGCGCGTTCCTCACGAGCGAGATGCACGTCGCGAGCGTCCGCGAGAGCTTCCGCGAGCTCACCGAGAAGAACGAGCAGCTCCAGGAGGCGTTCGACAAGCTGCAGGAGCTCGACCGCCTCAAGTCGAACTTCCTGGCCACCGTCTCGCACGAGCTGCGCACCCCGCTGACCTCGATCATCGGCTACTCCGACATGCTCGCCACGGGCATCGCCGGGGAGCTGAACGAGGAACAGGCGGAGTTCGTCGAGACGATCCGCGGCAAGGGCGATCACCTCCTGGCGCTCATCTCGAGCCTCCTCGACCTCGGCAAGCTCGAGCAAGGGAAGCTGCGGGTCAAGCGCGAGCCGATGAACGTCGAGCTCCTGGTGGCGGAGGTCGCCAAGACGCTCGCCCCGCTCGCGCAGAAGCGCGACGTCTCGATCCGCGTCGAGGTCGACGGCGGCCTGCCCGACATCAGCGCCGACGCGGTGCGGATCCGGCAGGTCCTCTACAACCTCACCGAGAACGCGGTGAAGTTCTCCCCCGACGGCGACGCGGTGACGCTCGGCGCGCGCCTCGTCGAGCTCGAGGCGGACGACGACGACGACATGGGCTTCGTGCTCATGGCGGGGACGCGCTCCGCGGTCGAGCTGAGCGTGTCCGATCGCGGCCCCGGCATCCCGACCGACGAGCAGGAGCGGGTGTTCGACGCCTTCTACCAGGTCGACGGCAGCTCCACGCGCGAGCACGGCGGCACGGGGCTCGGGCTCTCGATCGTGAAGCGCCTCGTGGAGGCCCACGGCGGATCGGTGTGGGTCGAGAGCGTGGTCGGCGAGGGGGCGACGTTCCGCTTCACGATCCCCGAAGCGGACGACGCTTGAGCGGGCGCGCGTGAACGAGGACGGGCTCATCGAGGCGCTGCGCGCGCGCCTCGCCGGCGACGATCCGCGCGTGGTCGTCGGGATCGGGGACGACGCGGCGGTGCTCGCGACCCTCGCGGGTCAGGCCGTGGTCTCGGTCGACGCGCAGGTGGAGGGCGTGCACTTCGACCGGCGCTGGCTCGAGACGGCCGATGTCGCGCACCGCGGGATCAGCGCCGCGCTGAGCGACCTCGCCGCGATGGGCGCCGAGGCCACCGCGGTGCTCGTGAGCTGGGAGCTCCCCGCCGGCGAGCCCGAGGCCGGCCTCAGAGGCCTCGTCGACGGCCTCGCGGAGGCGTCGCGCGACTACCGCGTGCCGATCGTCGGCGGCAACGTCGCCCGCGGGCCCGCGCTCAGCCAGCACACCACCGTGATCGGGGAGGTCCGACGCGCGGCGACGCTGCGGAGCGGCGCGAAGCCCGGCGACGGGGTGTTCGTGAGCGGCCCCCTCGGGACGGCCGCGGTCGGCCTCCGCGCGCTGATGGCCGGGGAGAACGACGCCTTCGCGCAGCGGTGGCGCCGGCCCACCGCACGCCTCGACCTCGCACGCCTCATTGCGGCCCAGGCGAGCGCCTGCGTCGACATCTCGGACGGACTCGGCTCCGAGCTCACCCACCTCGCGCGCGCGAGCGGCGTCGGCGCGCGCGTCGAGCTCGCGCGAGTCCCCACCGCGCCCGGCCAGGCCGAGCGAGCGCGCGCCCTCGGCCACGATCCCGAGGCGCTCGTCGTGGCCGGCGGCGAGGACTACGAGCTCCTGTTCACCTCGATCGCGCCCGTCGATCCCAGGCTCGCGACACGGGTGGGCGAGATCACCGACGGCGACGTGGAGATCGTCCGCGCCGACGGCGCGCGCTGGTCCGGCGAGCGAGGGTTCCGCCATCGCTGAGCGCTTCGCGCTTGAGCCGACCTCGCCGGTGATCAAGCATCTTCACAGGATGGGCGCGGCACTCCCCATCGGCCCGGATCCCCGCGCGCGGCGCAGATCGCCGGCGCGCGCCTTGCCCCTGCGCTCGCTCGTCTTGCTCACCTCGCTGCTCACCGCCTGCGCGGCCGGCGGGACGGGCGAGCCCGACGCCGGCGCGGCGACCGACGCGGGGGGCCCGACGAGCGCGCGCGACGCGGGGCCGAGGCCGCCGCCGGGCGTGCTGCCGGCGCTGCTCTCGCAGACCGGCCTGTTCGCGCAGGGCGCGAGCGGAGACCTCGCGGACGGCATCCTGACCTTCGAGGTGCGGCACACCTCCTGGGTCGACGACTCGGCCAAGAGCCGGCACCTCTGGCTCCCCCCGGGCACCGCGATCGACACGACCGACCCCGACGCCTGGCGCTTCCCCGTCGGCACGCGGATCTGGAAGCAGTTCTTCGTCAACGGTCGCACGGTGGAGACCCGCCTCATCCAGAAGGACGGGCCCGGCGACGGAGACTGGATCTACGTGTCCTACGTGTACCGCGCCGATCGCGAGGAGGCCGACGCGGCGCCCGAGGGCGCGAGCGACGTGCTCGGGACCGATCACGAGGTGCCCGACCAGGCGGGCTGCTTCGAGTGCCACCAGGGCGCGGCGGACTTCGCCCTGGGGCTCAGCGCGATCCAGATCACCCGCGCGTCGTTCGACCGGCTCCTCGCGGCCGGCGCGCTGCCGAGCGGCACCACCTTCGGCGAGGTGCCGGGGACTCCGGTGGAGCGCGACGCGCTGGGCTACCTGCACGCGAACTGCGGCCACTGCCACCGCGACGGCCACCCGGTGAGCGAGCGCCGCGACCTGCGCCTGGACCTGCGCGTCGGGCTCCGCGACGTGGCGGAGTCGAACGCCTACCTCACCGCGGTCGACGGGATCGCGACCGACCGGGTCGACGGAACGCGGCTCTGGGTCGTGCCGGGTGACCCGGCGATGTCGCAGATCGTCGCGCGGATGGGCCAGCGCTCGCCCGTCGGCATGCCGCCGCGCTTCACCGAGCAGGTCGACGCGCGGGGCGTCGACCTCGTCTCGCGCTGGATCACCGCCCTGCCCTGACCTGGACGCCGAGGCGCTTGATCATCTTCTGCAAGCCGTAGCGCGAGACGCCGAGGGCCTTCGCCGCGCGCGTCTGGTTGCCGTGGTGACGATCGAGCGCGGCGCGGATCAGGCGCCGCTCGAGCGCGTCGACCTGCCCCTTGAGATCGAGCTCGGCGAGGTCCTCCGCCGCCTCGTCGCCGCGGATCACGGGCGAGAGGTGCTCCCGCTCGATCACGTCGTCACAGAGCACGAGCGCGCGGCGCAGCTCGTTCTCGAGCTCACGCACGTTCCCGGGCCAGGCGTGGGCGCGCAGCGCCGCGAGAGCGGCGGCCGAGACCTTCACCGGCCGCGGCGCGTGGCGCTCCAGCAGCGCGGCCACCAGGGGCGCGACGTCCCCAGCCCGCTCGCGTAGAGGTGGCAAGGGGACCTGCACCACCGCGATCCGGTAGAACAGGTCGCCGCGGAATGCCCCCGAGTCGACCATCGCCGGCAGATCGCGATGGGTCGCGGAGACGAGCCGCACGTCGACCCGCCGGGTCCGCTCGCTCCCGATCGGCCGCAGCTCGCCGTCCTGCAGGACGCGCAGCAGCTTCGCCTGCATCGCCGGGCTCATCTCGCCGATCTCGTCGAGGAACAGCGTCCCCCCGTCCGCCACCTCGAAGAGCCCGCGCCGTGCTCGCTCGGCCCCGGTGAACGCGCCACGGACGTGCCCGAAGAGCGTGCTCTCGAGGAGCGACTCCGGTATCGCGCTGCAATTCTCGCTGACATAGGGTCCGTCGCTCCGGGTGGACGCGTCGTGGATCGCCCGGGCGACGAGCTCCTTGCCCGTCCCGCTCTCGCCGAGCACGAGCACCGGCGCGTCCGACGCCGCGACCCGCTCCACGAGGTGGAGCGCGGCCCGCATCGGAGCGCTGTGCGCGACGATCCCCCCGAGCGGCGAGGGGCCCTGGCCACGGAGCGCGCTCAGCTCTTGCTCGGCCGACTCCACCCGCGCCGAGAGGCGGCGCTTCTCGCGCGCGAGGCGGCGGGCCTCGCGCCGCTGGTCGGTGAGCGCCCGCGCGCGCTCGAGCGCGCCAGCCGCGAGATCGGCGAGGTCCCCGACGAGCTCCACGATCGCCGGGTCGAACGCGGCGGGGCGCAGACGATCGTCGAGCACGAGCGCGACCGCCGCCTCCCCCCGCACCGCCACCGGCACCGCGAGGACCGAGCGGAGCGCCATCGCGTGCACGCTCGCCGCGGCGTCGAGGCGTTCGTCCTCGAGGGCGTCGACGGTGACGAGCGACTTGCCCGAGTCCAGCACGCGGGCGGTGATCGAGCGGGACGGGCGCTCGCCGTCCAGGTCGGCGCCGAACGCGCGCGCGGCGAGGACCTCCAGCGTGCCCTCGGCGCCGCGCCGGACGAGGAAGCCGCGCTCGGCGTCCGCGAGCTCGACCGCCGCGTCGACGATCGCCTCGTGCAGCCGGCTGCGGCGCGGCTCGCGGACGAGCGCCTTGGCGTGCCGCGCGAGCGCGCGGTAGCGCGGCGCGAGCGCGCCGGTGCGTGGCGCCTCGACCGGGGCCACGGTGAGCGCCCGCTGGTAGGCCGACACGGCGCGCAGGCGCAGGCGCGCGTCGGGACCGAGGCTCGCCCCGGCCGCGTCGAGCAG
>JAUHXR010000202.1 GCA_030426845.1 Polyangia bacterium
GTCACCTCGTCGGCGGAGAGCGCGCCGTCCGCGTAGGGGATCCCCGCGATCCACGGATCCATCGGGTGGAGGGCGTCGAGGCGCGCGAGGTGATCGCGGAGCGCCCGCGCGCGGGGATCGGCGACCGCGCGCCGCGTGAGGTCGTCGCGGAGGACCCGGGGCCCGGAGGCGTGGAAGTACATCGTGCGCCGCCCGCCGCCGAGCCGATGCCCGAAGACCACCTCCCGTGAGCCGCGCAGCACCGGGCCGAGCTCCGCGCGGCCGCGGAGGAACCCGCCCACCTTGCTGCGCGCGAGCTTGAAGTAGAGCTTGGTCGCGGCGAGGCCGTTCGCGTCGAGGTCGAAGCCGAGGATGTACACGCGGCCTGCGTCGAGCGCCGGATCGTCGGGCGCGCCGAGCGCGGCGAGGAGGCGCTCGACCGAGGCGCGGTCGGGGCGGCGGTAGACGAGGTAGCGCTTGAGCCGGAGCGGCGGGCCTGCGTCGACGCCGAGGACGTCCTGGAGCACGCTGTCGTTGTCCAGGGCGCCGTCCCCGTCCAGCGGGCCGGTCAGCGGCGCGGGGACCGGGACGCCGAGCGCGTGGCCGAGCGCGCCGAGGGTGTCGCCCAGCCGGCGCGGGGGCCGGCCCCCGGCGCGGTCGAGGTAGTAGGTGGCGCGCCATGAGGCGAGGGCGCCGGCTCGCAGCGCGACCGAGTGCTCCGCCAGGTCGGGCGCGAGCTTCGCCGCGGCCTCGTCGACCGCGGCGAAGTCGTCCGGCAGCTCGCCGAGCGCGGCGAGGGCGCGGCCGAGCGGGGTCACCCGGGCTCGCGCGGCGAGAGGACCCCGTCGGGGTCGCAGCGCTCGGCCAGCCGGGCGAGCCACGCGGAGGTCGGCCCGTGGAGGCGGTCGCCGACCGCGCGGGCCCACGCGTCGCTCCACCGGTAGGGGACCGCGTCCAGGGTCGCGAGGCGCGCGATCCCGTCGGTCTCGAACGCGTCGCCCCGCGCCACGTCGTCGAGCTGCGCGTGGAGGCCCAGGTTGACCGACTCGGGCGAGAAGTAGAGCGCGACGCGGAGGCTCCGCAGCCCCTCGCGCGCCCGCGCCGCGTCGTAGATCGCTCCGGCCACCTCGATCGCGGCCGGCGCCGAGGGGTAGCCGACGATCGCGTCGACGCCGCGGAAGACGCCGTCGCGCAGATCCCGCCAGTGCGCGTCGGGAGGCCCCCACCAGCGCGCCGGCTCGGGCTCGACGGAGAGCGACACGAGCGCGTCTCCGTAGGTCTCCGTGACGCGGGCTCGGAGCAGCGCGAGGCGCGCGGCGAGCTCCTCCTCGCCGAAGGGGCTGTCCACGATCATTGTCCCCTGGAAGCGGGGCTCGCCCGCGCTGCGCGCGTGCGCCTCGGCCCGGGCCTCGACCCGCAGGGTCTCGTAGGTCCCGGGCGCGCGCAGGCCGGAGGCGAGGGCGACCGCGGCGGCGAGGTTCGCCGAGGCGCCGCGCGCGCGCCATGAGAGGGCGGCCCGTGGCCGGGCGGGCTCGGCCCGCAACGCGAGCCGCGTGATCACGCCGAGGCTGCCCTGCGCGCCGAGGAACAGGCCGGTCGGATCGGGGAGGCCGAGGCGCGCGAAGGCGGCGAGGCCGAGCGCGCGCGACGTGCCGGTGACCACGCGCTCGCCGGTGCCCAGCACGACGTCGAGGCCGGCGACCAGCCGATCGACGGTCGCGCGGCCCGAGCCGACGCCGGAGGCGAAGGCGGTGGCGGCCATCGCCCCGATCGTGCTGTCGCCGTAGGCGTCGGGGTGCGCGGGGAGCGTGGCGCCCTCGGCGGCGAGCGCGGCCTGGACCGCCCCGACCGTGGCGCCCGCCTCGACCTCGATCACGCCGTCCTCGAGCGGCCCGATCCCGCAGAGCTCGCGGGTGTCGAGCGCGACCGCGCCCTCGAGGGAGACCGGCCGCCAGTAGGCGGTGCGCGCGCCGGTCACCGCGACGCGCGCCCCGAGCTGACGCGCCAGCGTGACGATCCGCTGCACCTCGTCGGTGTCGCGGGGCGCGATCCACGCGAGCGGCGCGCCGAGCGGGTGCTGGCAGATGTCCTCCTCCGGGTGGGGCCCCCGCGCCCCCGGCGGCCGCCACGCCCCCGGCAGCGCGCGGCGCAGCGCCTCCGCGATGCCCGTCGGCGAGTCGGTCACCGCGCCCCCGCCTCGCGCAGCGCCCCCATGCAGAGGAGCCGGTAGGCGAGCTTCATCGCCTCGGCGTGCAGCGGCCCCCTCCGGCCCGCGTCGCCGCGCCCCGCGTCGGCCGGCGCGAGCGCGTCGCCGACCTCCGTCACGGTGCGCGAGCCGTCGAAGAGGGGCAGGGCGCCGGCGAGGGCCACCGGCACGTGGAGATGGCGCGTGCCCGCGTCGGCTTCGAGCTCCACGCGCGTCGCCTGCGCGAGGCGGCCGGCGCTCACACGCGGCAGCAGGAAGTCGCGCGTCCTCACGCCGGGCGCGAGGACGAGGCGCGCGTCGCCGCGGACGAGCGCGCGGGCGCGGGCGGCCTCGGCGCCGACCACGTCGTCGCGGAACAGCGCCTCGTCGCCGAAGAGCTGCTGCCCGACGTCCGACAGGAAGCTGCCGCCGAGCGAGCCCACCGCCTCCTCGTAGACCCCGCTGCGCGCGCCGAAGCCGCTGAAGAAGGCGAGCGCGGCCTCGCGGTCGCGCGCGTCGGGGACCAGCGTGCTCGCGCGGAGCTGAGCGCTGCACGCGCGCCAGAAGTCGGTCGCCGTGTCGTTGAACGCGTAGAACATGTGGGCGACCGCGCGGAACGCGGCCAGGTTCTCCCGCACGCTCGTCGCGTAGCTCTCGAGGGCGAGCGCCTCGTCGGCGCCGTCGAGGACCGACGCGAGCGCGCAGGCCAGGAACTGGGCGTGGGAGTGGGCGACGAAGCAGCCGATGGAGAGGATCGCGTCGACGAACCCCGACGCGTCGCCGCAGAGCGCCCAGCCCGGGCCGTACAGGCGCGCGCACTGGTAGCTGTACTCCTGCACCGAGCGGACCAGGCGACCGTCGCCGCGGTAGTCGACGAGGCGGGCGCGCCCGAACAGCGCGTCGTGCTCGGGGATCTCGGCGAGCGCCTCGCGGTAGTAGCGCTCGAGGTCCTCGGGGGCGTCGGCGCGGAGCTGCTCGACGCTCGTCACGAAGCCCACGCTCGCGCGCCCGCCCGCGAGGGGGATCACCCAGAGCCAGCCGCGCGGATGCGTGACGACGAGGGTGCGCCGCGCGTCCTCCGAGCCGTTGAGCGCGTCGTCGAAGCCGAGCCCCTCGAGGTATCCATAGACCGCCACGTTGCGGAGCTGCTCGTCGAGGGCGCGCTCGCTGTCGCGGCGCGCGAGCGGCCCGGCGCGGCTGCCGCAGTCGATCACCCAGCGCGCGCGCACCTCCGAGACCTCGCCGTCGGCCTCCGCGCGGACGCCCACCACGCGCTCGCCTTCGCGCAGCACCTCGGTCACCGCGTGGCCCTCGAGGACCTCCGCGCCGTGCGCGCGCGCCGCCTCGGCGAGGATCTGATCGTAGCGGTGCCGGTCGACGTGCCAGGTGTAGTCGAGCTGGTAGCCGGACGGCGGCGCGACCGCGGCCTTGCCCTCGCGCCATAGGAACGTGTGAATCGCGCGGCGCGGGCCCCAGAGGAACGTGACCCCGTGCTTCTGGCTGAAGCCGGCCGCCTCCACCGCGTCGAGCGCGCCGAGGTCCGCGAGGATCCGGTTCACGTCGAGCAGCAGCGACTCGCCGATCTTGTGCTGCGGCAGGCGCGCGCGCTCGAGGACGCGCACCCGGGTGGCCGGGCGGTGCTTCTTGAGGAGCCCGGCGAGGGTGAGGCCCGCGGGGCCGGCCCCGATGACCAGGACGTCGACCTCGTCGGGCTCGCCGCGCGCCGCCTCAGCGCTCGACCGGCTGGAGCTCATCCCATCCGTAGCGCGCGAGGTAGTTCTTCCAGACGCCCTCGCAGCGGGTGAAGTAGCGGCAGCGCCGGCACTCGTCGCGGTGCGCGCGCTCGGCGCGATCGAGATCCTCGCGGGTGACGAGCACCAGGCCCACGCCGCCGCCCTCGGCGCGGCGGACCGCGCGATCGCCGAGCGGCAGGTCCACCTGCGACTCGAGGTCGAAGTGGCGGTAGCGCTCGACGTAGCCGCGGTTGAAGTCGTCGATCCCCTCGGTGACGCAGAGCGGGATGTCGACGAGGAACGCCATCGGCGGCTCGTCGCAGTCGTCGAGGAAGCGGCGGAACGTCGCGGCGATCTCGGTGTACCGAGGGAAGATCTTCTCGAAGTGCGTGTCCGCCCGGCCGTTCGCCTGCATCACGTTGAAGACGACCTGGTCGACGCCCTGCGCGCGCAGGAAGCGATAGATCGCGGCCATGTGCGGGAGGTTGCGCTTGGTGATCACGGTCGAGGTGTGCAGCTCCACCCCGTAGCGCTTGAGCCGCGCCACCGAGGCGAGGCCGGCCACGGTCTGCGCGAAGGAGTCGGGCGTCCGGGTGAGGCCCTCGTGGAGCTTCTTGTCGTGGCCGTGGATCGAGACGTAGAAGCGGTTCATCCCGCGCTTGGCGAGCCCGGCCGCGTAGGGGAAGTGGCTCAGGCGACGGCCGTTGGTCATCACGCTGATGCGCGGGTAGCCGAGCTCCTTCGCCCACCGGACCATCTCGGGCAGGTCCTGTCGGGTCGTCGGCTCCCCCGAGGTGAAGCAGACCTCTTCGGCCCCGCGGTGGGCCTCGAGCATCCACCGCACCCGCTGCTGGGTCATGGCGGAGTTGTTGACGTAGCGGCCCTCGCGATCCTCCTCCATGCAGAAGACGCAATTGTTGTTGCAGATCGCGCCGATCGAGATGTGGAGGCGCTCCTCTCGTTCGTCGATCCGCGCGTCGATCGCGCGCTCGGGCTCGGGCTGCTGGGCCAACGCCTCTGAGCGTCCTGCCCGGGGCGGGCGACGTCAAGCGGGGCTCACTCGCCGTCGAGAGCCTGGAGGCGGCGGCGCGCGGCCCGGCTGGAGCGATCGAGGGTGAGCGCGCGCTCGGCCGCGCGACGGGCGGCGTCGGTCTCGCCGGCGGTGACGAAGGCGTCGCTGAGCAGCAGGTAGCTGCTCGCCTCCCGAGGGCGCAGGCGCGTGAGGAGCTGGGCGAAGAGCACCGCGCGGCGGCCGTCCTCGAGGCCGCGGTAGACGTGGACCAGCCCGACCATCGCGGGGCCGTTGCGCGGATCGATGCTGAGCGCGCCTCGGTAGGCCCGCTCGGCGCGCTCCCAGCGGCGCCCGCGGCGGGCGGCGGCGCCTCGGCGGATGAGCGTGCGGACCCGGGCGGCGCGCGCGCGGCCGCCCTCCTCGGGGGTGATCCCCAGGGCGGTCAGCTCGTCGTCGCGCGCGTGGCCCTCGAGCGGATCGGTGACGAGGGCGCCGTCCACCGGGCTGGCGGGCGGCTCCGAGGTGGCTTCGGCGGTGGCCTCGCCGGAGCCCGCGTCCGCGCCCGGGCCGGCGTCGGGGCCTGGGCCCGCGTCGGCGGGGCCGGCGTCCGGGTCCGGTCCGGGGCCGGCGTCGGTCGCGGTGGGCGCCCCCGCGTCTTCGGCCTCCGCGGCCCGCGGCTCGCCAGCGGGCTCCCGGCCGTCCGCGCCGGGCTCGTCCGCGCCGGGCTCGTCCGCGCCGGGCTCGTCCGCGCCGGGCCGGGCCGCGATCGAGTCGCCGCCGCTGGGCGGCGGGGGGGACGAGGGCCACAGAAACAGCACGGCCCCGCCGACGCCAGCGACGAAGGCGAGCCCGCCGATCGCCACCGCGGCGAGGGTCAGGCGGCGACGTGACCGTGGGGCCTCGGCGCTCCTCGGGTAGCGCGCGGTCTCCGCGGCGGTGGCCGCCGTCGCGCCACGGGGCGCGGCGGGCGGCGACACCACGGGCGGATCGACCCAGAGCGGGGGCTCCGGTGGCCCGCCGGGCGCGCCGGGCTCGCGCGGCCAGTCCTCGAGCAGGGTCGGCTCGCCCTCGCCCTCGGGCTCGATCCGCGGGAGCGTGGTCGGGGCCGGCCGCTCGGACGGCGCGGGCGCGCGGTGAGCGGTGGTCGCCTCGTCGCCGTCGTCCTCGAGCGGGTCCGGCAGGTCGCGCATCGTCTCGGGCTCGTCGACCTCGTGCAGCGCGGGCATGAACGGGGGCAACAGAGCGTGCATCCGGTCACCCGTGTACTGCGCTGTCGGCTCGTCCTCGGGCTCCTCGACGAGCGGGTCCCCGCCTCGAACGCGCGGGGCGGCTGGCCCGGCGACCACCTCCGTCGCGTCCTCCGCGTCGAGGCTGGCCAGGCTCGCCGGGGCCACCACCTCCGTCGAGTCCTCCGAGCCCAGGCTAGCCGCGCTCGCCGGGGCCACCACCTCCGTCGAGTCCTCCGCGTCCAGGTCGATCCCCCCGAGGAGCACCTCGGTCGAGTCCTCGACGTCGAGCTCGGTGGAGTCGGCCAGGTCGAGGTCGTCGGAGCCATCCACGTTCGTGTCGAGTGGCAGGGCGGCGCCCCGCGCGACGAGCCGCCCGGTCGGCTCCTCCATGTCGATCTGCGGGGGCGCGAGTCGGCGGGTCTCACGCTCCCCCGACGCCTCCGGGAGCGGCGCGTCGGCGACCACGTCGGCGAGGCCCTCGACGCGCTCCGTCCGCTCGTCGATCCCGTCGTCGACCCCGAGCAGGGACTCGAGCCGCTGCACCAGGCGGGCGACCTGGCTCCCGTCCGGGGGCGACGGCGGCTCGGTGGGTGGACGGGGCGCGGCGCGCTCGTGCTGGACGAACGCCGGCAGGGCCGCCGCGGCGGCGAGCGCCTCGTCGAGGGGCTCCCCCGCGCCGGTCGGGGGCGCGCCCAGCCGCTCGATGTGCAGCCGGGCCGTCGGCAGGTGGAGGAGGCTGCCGAGGGCCGCGGCTCCGTCGAGCCGCTCGCGTCGGCCGCGCGCGGTGGCGCGGGCGGAGTGCACTCGACCGTCGGCGAGCGTGAGCTCGACCCGCACCCGCGGATGGTGGGCGGAGACCCGGGCCGCCTCGCCGCTGCGCGCGACGGCTCGGAGCGAGCGCGCGGGGCCCACCACCTCGAGCCGCGCGTCGAAGCGGGCCTCCGCGCGCACCCGGTCGCCGAGCTCCCGATCGGGCTCGAGGAGCTCGAGCACGCCGGCCGCGAGCCGATCGACCCGGACCGCGTCGCCGTCGACGAGCCGGGCGTGCTCGACGATCAGGATCGAGGCCCACCCGAGGAGCGGGTCGACGGTCACCTCCTGGATCACGTCCGCGGCCCACCCCTCGAGGCTCTCCGCGTCGACGAGGATCACGCTCGGCAGGGCGCGCCGCGCCTCGTCGAGCCCCGCGCCGCCGGCCTCGATCACGCTCACGTGCGCGCCGCCGCTCCTCAGGGCCGTCGCGAAGCGGATCGCCCGGCCCGCGTCGCGCTCGACCAGAGCCAGCCGTCGCCCGTCGAGCACGCGCCTGACGTCGGCGTCGGGGCGCGCCACCACCTGGCGCAAGCTCGCCGAGCTGCTCTCCACGAAGTCGTAGCGCAGGGGGCCGCGCCCTTCGGCGCCGACGCCGCGGATGCGCGCGAGGAGCTCCGCGATCATCTCCTCGACCGGGCGGTCGCCGCGCACCACGAGGTGGGCGAGCACCGCGTTCTGCGCGTCCCGGACCGCCAGCATCCCCGCGCGCCGCGACTCGCGCAGCAGCGCCACGAGCTCGTCGACGCGGACCTCGTCGAGCGCCCCCGAGACCTGGCCGGGCCGCCGCGCGAGATCGCGGGCGACGCCGAGGACCCGGCGGGCGACCACCTCCACGCCCTCGGCCCGGTCCACGATCGCGACCACCCCGTGGCGCAGCGCGGCCCGGCCCGCGTGCGGCGAGCCGTCTCCTCGCCCGATGACCACGACCGGCGTCACCTGGGTCGCGTGGTGCGCGCCCATCGCCTCCAGGATCGCGAGCCCGCCGTCGGCGGCCGCGTGCCCGGCGATCACCACGAGGTCGGGCGCGGTGATGAACGCGGTGCGGGCGGTGTCGGCGGCCGCGCTCTCGTCGACGCCCAGGCCGAGGAGCCGCAGCCGACGCTTGAGCGCGTCGGCCTCCGGCTCCCCGTCCGAGACGAGGAGGACGGTCAGCAGATCGCGGGGCTCTCGCTTGGCGTGCGGCACGGCGGCGGACGCCGTGAGGATAGCAGGGCCGCGGTCACTCCAGCGCGCGGCGTAGATCCTCGGGGGAGAGCCGGGGGGAGCCGGCGCCCGCGGCCTCGGCCTGGCGGATCAGCTCGACCACGCGCCGGTTGAGCGGCGCCTCGACGTGGGCCTCGGTCGCGAGGCGCACGATCTCGCCGTTGAGGAAGTCCACCTCGGTGGGGCGGCCCTTGGTGAGGTCCTCCCACATCGAGGAGCGCGCCTTGGGGTCGACCTTCATCTGGGCGCGGGTGACCAGCCGCACCAGCGGGGTGGGCATGCGCAAGATGCTCGGCATCCAGCCGACCGGGACGCCGCGGAGCCGCGCCGGTCGTCCGCCCGCGGCGCGTATGACCCGGTGGCCCTCGGCGACCAGATCGGCGACCACCCGGCGGTAGCCTTCGACGAGGAGGAGGTCGCGCGTGGGCGCGCCCGAGAGCGCGCTCACCGCGTTGTTCAGGTTCACGAGCAGCTTCGTGTACTGCTCGGGCGCGATGTCGGCCGGGGTCTCGAGCGGCAGGCCGGTCGCCCGCGCCGCCGCCACCAGGCGGTGGAACGCCGGCGCGTCGCGCCGCTCGAGGACCAGCGGCCCGCTCATCCCCGAGTGGAAGACCCCCGCCCCGAGCGAGACCACGTTGAACCCCACGATCGCGGGGACCACCCGGGCCTCGCCGAGGTGCGACGCGAGCGCGGTCGCGTTCCGCAACCCGTTCTGCAGGCTCACGACGAGGGCGTCGGGGCGCAGGGCGCGTCGGAGCGCGGCGCCCACGTCGTCGGTCTGGGCGCTCTTCACGGCGACGAGCACCACCTCCCGGTCGGCGAGATCGTCGGGTGTGGTTCGGAAGCGGAGCTGCTCCGCCGGGACGTCGCCTTCGCCCGCGACGCCGCGGATCTTGAGCCCGTAGCTCGCCAGCTCCTCGCCGAGCCGCGGTCGACCCACGAGCGTGACGTCGACGCCCGCGCGCTGCAGCTGGCCGCCGACGTAGCAGCCGATGGAGCCGGCGCCCATGACGCCGACGCGGAGGGTCGGCTCGCTCGTCGCTTCGCCCACGTAGGGTCAGCTTAGCAGCCCGTTGACGAACCTCCCCGCGCGCCTCATGGGCGGGAGCCCGCGCCTGGGTGGCGCATCGCTCCTCGAGAATCCTCCGGGATTCCCTCGTCCCGCTGCGCCACCCAGGCGCGCCCTCGCAACCGCGATCCATCACGGTCGATTCTTCAACGGGCTGTCAGCAGGCCGCGGGATCGGGGATCGCGGCGTCGACCGCGCCCAAGAGCGCGCTGGCGGTGAAGGGCTTGTGGAGGCAGCTCTCTCCCTCGCGGAGCCGGCCCCGGCGCAGCGGATCGTCGTCGGCGTAGCCGCTCATGTAGAGCACCGGCATCCCCGGGGCGAGGTCGCGGACGCGCGCGGCGAGGTCGCGCCCGCTCATCTCGGGCAGGACGACGTCGGTGAGGAGAAGCTCGGGCGGCGGCCCCTCGTCGAGCAGGCGCAGCGCGTCGCTCGGGCGGCCCGCCTCGCGGACCTGGTGGCCGCCCTGGCTGAGGATGTCGCGCACGACGTGGCGAAGCAGCGGGTCGTCCTCGACGAGCAGGATCCGGGCGGGCCGGCCGGCCGGCGTCGGGGCGGCGCGCCCCAGCGTCGCGGCCGGGGGAGGGGGGCCGTCGTGCGCGGGGAGGTAGACGTCGAAGCGCGCGCCGTCGCCCGGCGCGCTGCGCACCTCGAGGGTGCCGCCGAACTGGTGCACGATGCCGTGCGCGCTGCTCAGCCCAAGGCCGGTGCCGTCCTCTCCCTTGGTGGAGAAGAACGGATCGAAGACCCGCTCGCGCACGTCCTCGCTCATTCCGACGCCGTCGTCCTCGACCGTGAGCTGCCCCCACGCGCCCGCGGCGAGCCCCTCGACGTCGCCGGCCTGCAGCTCGACGCGTCGCGCGCGTAGCCGCAGGCGCCCCCCGCCGGGCATCGCGTCGCGGGCGTTGAGGCAGAGGTTCAGCAAGATCTGTTGCACGGCGTCCTCGCTCGCGAGCACCGTCACCGGGTCCGCTACGTCGATCTCGAGCTCGACCCGCGCCCCGAGGGCCGGCGTGATCATCGCGCGGATCTCATCCACCGCCGCGCCGAGCTCCACCGGCTCGGCCTTCACGAGCTGCGATCGGCTGAACGCGAGGAGCTGCGACGTGAGGCGCGCGGCGCGGGTCGCCGACTGGCGGATCATCTCGACCGCCTCGTCGCCCGGGTAGCGGCGCTCGAGCACGCTCGCGCAGCCGAGGATGACGCCGAGCACGTTGTTGAAGTCGTGCGCCACGCCGCCCGACAGCCGCCCCACCGCCTCCATCTTCTGGGCGCGGCGCAGCTTGCGCTCGGCGCGTTCGCGTCGCTCCATCTCGCCCTCGAGCGCGCGGGTCCGATCGCGCACCCGGTCCTCCAGCTCGCGCTTGGCGCGGCGCAGCTTCTCCTCGACCGAGCGCCGCGCGAAGAGGCCGGGGATCTGGTAGCCGCCCGGGCCCGCGCCCGGCGTCTCGGCGAGCCGGCGCTCGGCGTGCGCGCGGATGCGATCGGGCGGCGCCATCACGAAGCGGCACTGCGCGTCGCCGCGCGCGCGGCAGGTGATCTCGGCCGCGACGAGGTGCTGGCCGAAGCTCTCCTCGCACCACCCCGAGGAGTAGCCCGCGTTCATCACGCAGACCGGGCGCTCCGCGCGCTCGCCCGCGCGCAACCAGGCGTCGCTCTCGAAGCTGTACGGGTGGTCGTAGAAGAGCACGTAGTCTTCGCCGGGCGTGGGCCTCGACTCGGGGGCGATCGCGACCTTGGCCCAGCCGCTGTGGGCGAAGAGCAGCGGCCCCGCGGAGAGGCGGACCACCGGGTCGGTCGTCCCGGTGCGCGCGGCGAAGTCGGCCGCGTCGCTGCGGCCGACCCCGTGGGCGAGGTCGAACAGGACGCTGCGGGCCAGCTCGTCGGCCTCGCCTCGGCGCTCGGGGCCGTAGAGGCCGCGCACGATCGAGAAGAACCGCACCGAGAGCGAGGCGGCCCGGACCAGGACGTAGCGCTCGCCCGCGATCTCGATCGTCCCCTCGGCCGGCGCTTCGCGCTTGGCCGAGAAGTAGCGCCCGACCAGCGCCTCTGCGTCGGCGAAGACGTCGCGCAGGGCGTCGGGGACGTCGACGGTCCGGGGCGGGGCGGGCACGTGTGGATCGTAGCAGCTCGGCGGTGAGGCCCGCGGGGCGGCCCCGCGCTCGCCCGCGCGGCTCCGGAGGCGCGCCTCCGCGCCGTCGCCCTCAGGGCCGATCGACGACGAAGCGGATCGTCGCGCGCTCGGGCTGCGGATCGCCCGGCATGATCCGCCAGTGGACCGCGCGGCCCGGGTAGCGGCTTCGCAGGCGCTCGAGCGCGCGCTCGACCGGCTCGCGGGCGAACGGGGCGCCGGTCTCGAGGTCGAGCTCGGCGGGGTCGAGCGCGCGCGGCCGGCGCTCCGGCGCGACGGTGAGCTCGACCCGCGCGATGCGGTAGCGCACCCCGGGCTCGACCCGAAGCGTGACCTCGACCCCGGCCGGCGTGCGCTCCGCGGTGTAGTCGACGAGCGCCGACGCGTAGCCCTGGCCCTGGTAGCGGACCTCGAGCGCGGTCAGCGCGGCGTGGAGCGCGGACTCGTCGAACCACGCGCCCGCGCGCAGGCCTTCGACCGAGGGGACCGCGATCGGATCGTCGCCCTCGAGCGCGCGGACCGACGCGACGCGGAGCCGAGCGCCCGCCTCGACGTCGACCACCACGCGCACTCGGTCGCCCTCGAGGACCGGCGGGCGCGCGACCGCGCCGGCGTCCGGATAGCCGGCGGCCCGGTAGGCGGCGCGCACGTCCTCGACGAGCCCCCGCCGGGCGCCCATCACGCGGTGCCAGGCGCGCGCTCCCCGCGGCACCCTCGCGAGCCGCGCGCGCGCCGGTGCGAAGGCGTCGCCGGAGAGCGGCGGGCCCCGCACCTCGAGCCTCGCGTCTATAGTGGGGCACCCATGCGCGCACCCCGCGAGCCCGAGCCCGGCCGCCAGCGCCAGCCACCGCATCGCCCGGAGCCTACACCCCCCTCGGCGGGGCGCCGCGCCTGGATCCTCGGCGTCGCGCTCGTCGCGCTCGCCGGCTGCGGTTCACCTCCGGCGGGGTGCGCGGTGCTCCGCCCGGAGCCGCCCCCGCTGGTGACCGGCGAGGCGGCGCGTCTCGCCTGGATCGGAGGGGGCGCTTACCCCGCGTTCGACGCGCGCGTCGCGGGGCAAGGTGTCCTCCTCATCGCGGATACCGGCGCCAACCAACACGCGCTCGAGCGGGGCGCGTCGTTCTGGCTGGGCCTGCCCGTGCGCGGCGCCGCCGGCGTCACCGACGCGGTGGGGATCGGCGTCCGCGTCCTCGACCACGGGCCGGTGGCGGTCGGGCTCGGGATGCGCGGCGCGCCCGATCGGCTGCGGCTGCTCGGCTTCGCCGACGAGGCGCTCCTCGCCACCGGCGCGGCGGGGCTGATCTCGCCGCAGCGGCTCGCCCCCGACGGCGGCCACGTGGAGCTGGACCTCCCGGCCGGGCGCGCGCGGCTGCGCGCCGGGCCGCCCGACGGCGGGGCCGCGCTGCAGCCGACCTGCGCGGCCGAGGACGGCGTGCCGCTCTTCGTCGCCGACGCGACGGTGGACGGCGTGCCCGGCTTCTTCGTGATCGACACCGGGAGCGACCGCAGCGGGGTGCTCCTCGAGGGGCGCTTCGCGGATCGCTTCCGCGACCGGCGCCGGCCCGGGCGCCGGGTCGCGACCCTCGGCGCCGAGGGGCGCGTGGACGAGGCGCCCGATGTCGAGGTCGAGGTCGCGGGGTGGGGCGGCCGGGTCACCCTCGATCTGCTGACCGCGGCCCCCGGCCGGTGTCCCTCCGACGGGACCCTGGCGAGCGACGTGCTGCGTCACTGTGTCTTGCGGGTATCCCGGTCGGGTGGGGCGCTCGACTGCCGGACGAACGCGACGAGCAGCCCGGCGAGGAGCGCGAGGAGCAGGGCCGCGATCGGCTCGTGACGCCGGAAGAGCCACAGCGCCGGCGCGTCGAAGTGGATGCTCGCGAGGACGAAGAGGCCCCAGCCGGCGACGATCGCGACGGTGGCCGCGCGCGCCCACCGCGGGGGCGCGATCGCGTCGAGGCCGAGGAGGAGGAACGGCGCGCCGTGGGCGAGGTAGCGCTCGTGGACCCCGGTCAGGAGGGTCGCCATCGCGAGGTTGGCGAAGCCGACGTAGAGCACGAACGCGCGGGCGTCGTCGCGGCGCCGGGCGAGCCACCGCAGCGCGGGGAGCTGGCTCACCAGGAAGAGCGCGAGCGACCAGTGGAACACCGAGACGCCCGCGAGCAGGCGCGTCCGTGAGGAGCCGCCGTCGGGCCCGATGAGGAGCGACCAGAGGCTCGCGCCGCCCCCCACGATGAGGTCGCCGTGGGCCGAGCCGCCTCCGAGGAGGACCCACGAAAGGTGGCTCGCGTAGCCCGTCGGCAGCACCAGCCACGGGTCCGCGACGAAGAGCAGCGCGGCCGAGGCCACCGTCCACGCGACGTGCGTACGACGCGCCGATGGCGGGCATGCGGCGAGGCCCGCGATCAGGAGCAGGCCCAGGCCGGGCAGCGAGAAGAGCGTGAGCTGCTTGAGGAGCACCGCGGCGTGGAGCGCGAGCACGCCGAGCCCGAGCCACCGCGCGCGCGGCGCGGCCCGGTAGCGCACGAGCGCGGAGGCCGCGAGGACGAGGAGCGCGCTGCCCAGCACGTCGATCTGACCGAACCAGGCGCCGCCGGCCCAGGTGCTCGGGAGCGCGTAGATCGCGAGGGCCGCGAGGCGCGGTCGGCCGACGCGGAGCGCCCGCGCGAGCGAGGCGAGCGCGAGCACGAGGAGGCCCTCGCCGAGGACGAGGGTGAGCTTGAGGACGAGACGGAACGCGCTCGCGTCGAGCGGCCCCGTGATCGACTCGACGAGCCACGCCGGCCCGGTGACCGCGAGCACCCCGAGGATCGGGTAGTTCAGGCCGGGGCCGTCGCGGTAGAAGGCCGGCCCTTCGCGGAACGCGAGGTACCAGTCGTGGAAGAACGCGATGTCGCCCTCGTGGCCGAGGTCGTGGTGCGCGAGCAGCAGCGCGAGGGGGAGGCCAAACGCGAGGGCGGTGAACGCGAGCGACGGCAGGTCGCGGCGCGCGTCCGCGCGGCTCGGCTGGGCGCTCGACGGGGTCACGGGCTCGCGCATCCTGCCTCACCGCGCGCCGTCGCCAAAGGCCGCGATCCGAGCCGCGCGGGGCGTCCTCGGTTACGATCGGTGCGATGGCTTTCGCCCGCGTCCTGCTCGCGCTGCTCGTGGCCGGGTGCACGTGCGAGCGGCGCCCCTGCGACGACGTGGCCTGCGACCCGGGGCTCGTCTGCGTCGACGGCGCCTGCGAGCCGCCGCGCGACGCGATGGCGACCGACGGAGGGGGCGAGGGCGGGCCCCCGGGCCCTGACGCGGCGTGGCCGGACGCGGCCCCGAGCGACGCCTCGGCGATCGACGCGGGCTGCGTGACCTGCGGCGCGACGTGCTGCGGGCCGGGCGAGCGCTGCCTCGGCGCGGTCTGCGCCCTCGACCTCGGGCCGTGCGCGAGCCCGGACGACTGCGACTCGGACGCCTACTGCCACGCGGACGGCCGCTGCGCGCCCTTCGACGTCCCGCCGGGGGTCGATCGCGACGAGGCCTGCGTGCAGGAGCTCGACGTCGACGCGATCGTCCCCGCGGTGCAGTGCGCGTTCACCGCCCCGCCGCCGGGCGACCCGTTCCCCCTCAGCGTCGACGTCCGCGGCACCCCGGTGGTGGTCGACTTCGATCTCGACGAGGACCCCTCGACGCTGCGCCCGTCGATCGTGTTCCAGACCTTCGCGCCGACCGGCACCGAGGTGCTCCGCGTGATCGACGGCGCGACCTGCGCGCTGCAGCACACGGTGGGCGACGGGCTGCGCGACGCGGCCACCCCCGCGCTCGGCGATCTCGACGGAGACGGGCGGGCCGAGATCGTGGTCAACACCGCCGCCGACGTGGCCCGCGCCTACCGCTACGACCCGGTCGCGGCGGCGTTCGTCGAGCTGTGGAGCGCGGCGAGCTGCGACGGGGGCGGCGGCCGGATCCCGCACGTGGGCGGCGACGGGGAGGGCAGCTCACCGTCGCTCCACGACCTCGACGGCGACGGCTCGCCGGAGGTGATCCTCGGCGGGTCGATCTACGGCGCCGACGGCTGCCTCCGCGCCAGCCTCGGCCCGAACGGCTTCGATCTGATGCCGGTGGTCGCCGACGTCGACGAGGACGGCGCGCTCGAGATCGTGTCCTCGCGCGGGGTGTTCCGCCTCGACCTCGGCGGCGGGCTCGTCGACGCGGAGAGCTACTTCTCGGGGACGCCGTTGACCACGCGCTACGCCTTCGCGGCGGTCGCGGACCTCGCCGACCGCCCGCTCCCCTCGCTCGGCGGCGATCGCGCAGAGGTCGTGGTCGTCGCCGAGGGCGAGGTGCGGGTCGAGACCCTCACCGGCGAGCGCCTGCTGACCGGCGCGCTGCCGAGCGGGCGCGGCGGGCCGCCGACGATCGCGGACCTCGACGGAGACGGCCGCCCCGAGATCGCGCTCGCCGCGCGCCAGGAGTACGTGGTCTTCGATCTCGACTGCCTCGCGGGCGGCGATCCCGCCGGCTGCAACGGCCAGCGCCGCACCGATGGGCGCCTCTGGTCGGTCGCGGTCGAGGAGCAGAGCTCGGGGCTGACCGGCTCGAGCGTCTTCGACTTCGACGCCGACGGCCAGGCGGAGGTCGTCTACCACGACGAGTGCTTCGTCCGGATCTTCCGCGGGCTGGACGGCGAGGTGCTCTTCAGCTTCCCGCGGTCGTCGCTGACGTGGTTCGAGACGCCGATCGTGGTCGACGCCGACGGCGACTTCCACAGCGAGATCGTCCTCGGCGCCCACGAGCGGGCCGGGACCTGCCCCGCGTTCGATCCGTACGCGCCGTCGGTCGCCTTCGCGCCGAGCCACGGGATCTACGTGCTCCGCGACGCGCGCGATCGCTGGGCCGCGTCGCGCCCCGTCTGGAACCAGCACGCCTACGCCGTCACCCACGTGGGCGACCACGGCGAGATCCCCGCCCGCCCCGCGGTCAACCACCGCGTGGCGACGCTCAACAGCTTCCGCCAGAACGTGCAGGGAGGCCTCGAGGCCCGCGGGGTCGCCGACCTGACCGCGAGCTTCCGCGGCGTCGACGCGCTCGCCTGCGACGGTGGCGTGGCCACGATCACCGCGCGGGTGTGCAACCGCGGCCAGCTCCCCCTCGCCGGCGGCTACGCGGTGGCGACCCGGGCCGGGGCGCCTGACGGCCCGGAGCTGTGCCGCGCGACGGTCGACGCCGCGATCGCGCCCGGCGTCTGCGTCGAGGTCCGCTGCGAGGCGCCGGCGCCCGACGGGCCCGTCGACCTCTACGTCGTGCCGGACCCCGAGGACGCGGTCGAAGAGTGCCACGAGGGGAACTCGCGCGGCGTGCTCGTGGGCGCGGCCTGCGCGGGATGACCGGTCCGGGTCTCTGGTACGCTGGGCGCGTGAGTCCAGCCTGTCGTGGGATCTTCACTCTCCTGGCCGTGGCCCTCGTCGCCCCGGCCGCGCACGCCCAGACCGA
>JAUHXR010000203.1 GCA_030426845.1 Polyangia bacterium
TCACGACGGCGGGCTGGAGCTGCGCGATCCGCAGCAGGTTCGACTGACCGGCGCCGAAGTCGTCGACCACGAGCTTCGCGCCGAGCCGGCCGCAGAGCTCGCGGAGCGCGCTCCGGCAGAGGTCGAAATAGTCGAGCGCCGCCGACTCGGTGATCTCGAGGTAGAGGCCGTGCTCGAAGAAGTTCATCGGATCGTCGGGGCGGACGATCCACCGCTCGCTCAGCTCGTGAGGGTGCAGGTTGATGAAGAGCGGGACGCGGGGCGCGCGCTCGATGCCCGCCTCGCGCACGAGCCGGCCCAGCCGACCGGTCGCCCCCTGGAGCTCGGCTTGTTCGAAGAGCACCGCCGGGTTGGCGAAGGTGTCGCGCTGGCAGCGCGCGAGCATCTCGGCCGCGAAGAGGCTGCGGCTCCTGAGGTCGACGATCGGCTGGAACGCGACGCCCATCTCGGCCGGCGCGATCGAGCGCACGCGCGGCGGTGGCGGCGCGCTCTTGATCGCGTCGGGGACGTTGAGCGACTGCGTCCAGACCTTGCGGGTCACGGCGCCCAGGATACCGCAGAACGCGGGCTCACGGCTCCGAGCCCGCGCGCGGGGGAGGGCGGGTGGAGATCCGCGCGAGGACCTGGGCGCCCCGCGGCGGCGGCGTCGACGGCGCGTGGCCGCGGGCCCACTCGTGGGCGGCGCGGAGCGCGCGCGCGTCGGGGAACCGGTCGTCCCGGTCCCGGGCGAGGCCCCGCATGACCACATCGGCGACGGGGCCGGCGAGGTCCGGCCGGTGATCGGTGAGCGGGGTCGGCTCCTCGGTCACCGTCGAGATGAGCCGGTCCGCGGGGGTCTCGCCGCGGCTCGGCAGCTCGCCGGTGAGGGTCTCGTAGAGGGTCACGCTCAGCGCGTAGACGTCGACCCGGCCGTCGAGGTCGTCGAGGCCCCGCGCCTGCTCGGGCGCCATGAAGCCCGGCGTCCCGACCGCGCGCCCGCTCCGGGTGAGGCTCGCGCCCTCCGCCAGGGAGCGGGCGAGGCCGAAGTCGAGGAGCTTCGGGACGATCGTGTCTCCGTCCTCATGCAAGAAGATGTTCTCGGGCTTCACGTCGCGGTGGAGGACGCCCGCGCGGTGGACCGCGTCGAGCCCGTCCGCGATCGCCGCCGTGATCGAGAGCGCTTCGGCCGCGCTCGGGCGCTCCCCGCTCCGGGCCCTGGCCGCGAGGTTCACGCCACGGAGCCGCTCCATGATGAGGTATGGCTCGCCGAGGTCCGTCTGCCCGACCTCGTAGAGCTGGGTGACGTTGCGGTGGTGCACCGACGCGATCATCCGCGCCTCGCGCAGGAACCGCTTGAGGGCCACCTCCGCGTCGCGGCCGACGAACGCCTCCTCGTGGAACTTGATGACCACGTCCTGCCGCAGCGCCATCTGCTGGGCCAGCCACACGCTCCCCATCGCCCCGACGCCGAGCAACTCCCCGATGCGGTAGCGCCCCGCGATCATGTCGCCGCGCCGGTCGACCACCGATCCGCCTCGCGTACGATCGCTCACGGCCTCAGCACCCTCCGCTGCAGACGAGGACGTCGCCCGGGCACATGCTCGGGCTGCACCCGAGGAGCTGGCACTGGCCGGTGGGGACGCCCGTACAGTCGACCCGGCAGGAGCCGTTGTTGCAGTTGACGACGCACTGCTGGGCTCCCGTGCAGTCCAGGTCGAGGTCACCCCCGTCGTCGACGGTCGCCGTGACGCTGTTCGCGCCCTGCGCCCACACGTTGCACACCGCTCCAGTTGAGCACACGAGGTTGACGGTGTCCGATCGCCGCGCGTCGACCGCGCAGGCGCCGTTGTCGATGCAGTTGGCCTGGCAGTCCAGGTCGGGCATGCACTGGAGCGCGCAGCTCGAGTTGCAGTCGCAGCGCGGATCGCAGGTGAGGGTGGCGCCGCAGGGCGCCCCGGGGCAGACCGGCGCGCTCGCGTCGCGGACGCCCGCGTCGCGCGGCCCCGCGTCCGCGCGGCCCGCGTCCAAACCCGCGTCGCGCGGGCCCGCGTCCATCCCTGCGTCGCGCGCCGGCCCCGCGTCGGCGCAGCCCTCCGGCCACAGCTCGCAGGGCCGGACGGCGGTGTCGCGGCAGGCCCCGTCGTTGCCGCAGGTCTGGCCGGCCGGGCAGCTCGCCGCGGCGCAGCCCGCGCCGAGGTGAACCCGGAGGACCCGGGACGCGTTCGCCTCGAAGGCGAGCTCCCGGGAGGTGACCCCGAGCGTCGCGTCTCGTGCTCCGAGCGCGCGCACGTCGAGCCGCACCGGGGCGAGAGGACCTGTCTCGTGGAGCAGCACGAGGCGCCGGGGAGGCGGGCGATCGGCGAGCTCGGCGGTCGACGTCTGGGTGGTCCCGTCGGGCAGCGTGGCGTCGACGCGGAAGCGCTCAGCGCCCGCCAGGTCGGTGTCGACCTCCACCACGATCTCCGTGACCTCGCCGCACCCGGTCGCGAGCAGCGCCCCGACGACGATCCAGCGGCTCACGTGCCCGACCTCAGCACGGGAGGATCGAAGTCGCCGTCGCTGGGCCGCGGCCCGAGCTGGTCGGCGAGCACCACGCCGGTGATCACACCGCCGGCGATCACCGCCGCGCCGACCCCGAGGAGGACCCCCGCGATCACCGCCGAATCGTCGGAACCTCCGTCGTCGTCAGACGCCTCGGGGGCGGCCGCCTCCTGCACCGCCGCCTCGATCGCGGCCTCGACCCGCAGCGTCACGCTCGTCTCGCCGCCCTCGGGCACGTCCGCGTCCTCCGCGACGAGCACCTCGGGCCCGAGCATCAAGCGGACCTGTCGGATCCCCGGGTCGGCGGGCGCGAAGGCGCCGAGGCGAGTCCACGGCTCGCCGTCCACCGTGACCACCGCGGCCTCCGGCGCGTCCTGCACCTGCACGCGCAGGTGGCCGAGCTGGGCGCGGACCTGCGTGAGGCGTTCCTCGGCCTGGGCGCGCAGCGCGGCGTCCGCGTCCTCCGCGCGCGCCGCCGCCTCGAGGTGACCGCTCGACTCGCGCAGCCGGCCGAGGTGCGAGAGCGCCACCCCGAGGTTGAAGCGGATGCTCGGCGCGTCGCGCAGCTCGAGGGCCTGGGTCAGCCGGTGGGCCGCGCGCTCCCAGTCCCCCGCGTCGCTGTGCTCGATCGCCTCGTTGAACAGCGCGCGGGCGCGCTCGGTGCTCGGGTCGTCGGCCGCCTGAGCCTGGAGCGTCCCGGGGAGCGCGGCGAGGGTGGCGAGCGCCGCCGCGGCCAGGAGCCATGGCGCGCGGGCGGCGACCCAGGTCCGTCTCCCTGCGTCGCGCGCGGGGCGGCCGGGCGTGGCCGGGTCCGCGAGCTGCAGCGGGGGTCGCGCCATGACTGGAATTTACCACGCGGAAGCCCGCCGACGAGCGGTGTCTCCGCAGAATCGTCCGCGGGCGAAGTCCCCCGGAATCACTGGCGAACGCGCGTCGTCCCCCGATCTCGTCAGAAGTCGGGGGTGCGGATGAGGCCGTTCGACTCGCCGGCCGAGCCCCGGGCGGTCCGCCGACCTCGCCGTCGGCGTCGGGTGGACGCGGGGGGGAGGGTGACCCGGGCGGTCTCGTCGGCCTCGCCCCCGTGGGTGTGGGTCCACCGGCGGCCGTCGGGCGCGCGGACCTCCACCTCGTGAGTCTCGCCGCGGGTGAGCTCGAGGGGGCCCTCGACGCGGACCGGGGCGCCGTCCACCGTCACCTCGGCGTCGCCCGGGAGGTCCTCGAGGCGGAGCTGCACGTGGACCGGCGCGGCGGGCGCCGGCGCGAGCTCTTCGACGGTCGCCGCGGTCGCGGGCTCCTCCTGGCCGACGGCTGGCGGCGAGGCGACCGGTCGGGGGCGCGCTTCGGGAGGGTCGGCGCCGAGGCTCATCACCACGCCCGCGCCTCCGAGCAGCGCGGCGCCGGCGAGCACGCCGAGCGCCACGCCCTGCCAGCGCCGCGGCGTCGACGCGCGCGCCGGGGCCGGCTCCGAGCCCTCCGCGCGCAGCAGGTCGAGCGCGGCGAGGTGCTGGCTGACGTCGATCACCGAGGAGTCGCCGGGCTCGTAGGCGGCGGTCAGCGCGTCGCGCAGGTCGCCGAGCCCTCCCTGGTGCGTGAGGAGGATCGGGTGCTCGCCCGAGCCAGCCGTGCTCGCCTGGGCCACGTGGGCTGTCGCGGCGAGCAAGGCGGCGCGCATGTCCCGCGCAGTGGCGAAGCGGTCCTCGGGGCGCCGGCTGAGCGCCTTCATCACCACCGCGGTCAGCGGCCCCGCGAGGTCGGGCCGGAGCGTCGCGAGGTCGGGCGGCTCCTCGGTGGCGATCTGGATGATCACGTCGCCCACCGCGTCGGCGTCGTAGGGGAGCCGGCCGCTCAGCATCTCGAACAGGATGACGCCCGCGCTCCAGAGGTCGGAGCGGTGGTCGAGGTCCTTCAGCACCCGCGCCTGCTCGGGCGACATGTACTGCGGCGTCCCGACGATCGCGTTCTCCGTCGTCGGCATCACCGACTCGAGGTCGGTGCGCGGGTCGGCGCGCGACACGCCGAAGTCGAGGAGCTTCGGGTAGACGCCGTCCGCGTCCTCGACGAGGAAGATGTTCTCGGGCTTGAGGTCGCGGTGGACGATGCCCGCGTCGTGGACCGCGCCGAGGCCGGAGAGCACGCGCGCCATGATCTGCACCACCTCGCCCACCGTGAGGTGCGTCTGCCCGTCGAGGAGCTGCGAGAGCGGCCGCCCGACGAGCAGCTCCATCGCCATGAAGGGCCGACCGGTCTCGGTGGTGCCGAAGTCGGTGATGTCGACGACGTTGCGGTGCCGGATCGCGCCCGCGACCCTCGCTTCGCGGAGGAAGCGCTCGGTCAGGCGAGCCGAGCGCGGGCCCGCGACGTCGATCAGCTTGATCGCGACCGCGCGGTTGAGCGTCAGGTGGGTCGCCTCCCACACCGTGGCCATCCCGCCCGTGCCGATCTTGCGGTCGAGGCGGTAGCGGTCCGCGATGACCAGCC
This sequence comes from Polyangia bacterium, assembly GCA_030426845.1. Lineage (GTDB taxonomy): Bacteria > Myxococcota_A > Polyangia > Polyangiales > Sandaracinaceae > JAUHXR01. The sequence goes on from JAUHXR010000203.1 coordinate 4,999, forward strand.
CGGCGACCTCCTCGTCGCTCGCGCCCGCCGGAGCCAGCGGCTCCGCGCCGCCCGTACTGCTGCTCCCTGACACTCGCCCTCAACATACCAGCGAGGGCGGGCGCTTGTCCCGTCGGGGTGCGCCGTGGCGCGCCGCGCGCTCAGGCGTTGCGCTCGTAGATGAGGCGCAGCCCGTCGAGCGTGAGGTAGGGCTCGACCCTCTCGATCGTCTCGCTCAAGGGCTCGACGAGGGAGGCGAGGCCGCCCGTCGCGAGGACGGCGAGCTCGTAGCCGAGCTCCGCGCGGATGCGCGCGACCATGCCGTCGACGAGGCCGACGTAGCCGTAGACGATGCCCGACTGCATGGAGTGAATCGTATTGCGGCCGACCACGCGCGGGGGCTTGGCGATCTCGATCCGCGGCAGCTTGGCCGCGCGGTGGAACAGCGCGTCGGCCGCGATCCGGATGCCCGGCGCGATCACGCCGCCGAGGTACTCGCCCTTGGGGCTGACGACGTCGAAGGTCGTCGCGGTGCCGAAGTCGACCACGATCACCGCGCTGCCCACCCGGTGGTAGGCCGCGACCGCGTTCACGATCCGGTCGGCGCCGACCTCCTTCGGGTTCTCGTAGAGGATCGGCACGCCCGTCTTGACCCCGGGCCCGACGACGATCGGGCGGGCGCCGAAGGCGAGCTCGACCGCGCGCTCGATCGTGTCGGTGATCTCGGGGACGACCGACGCGATGATCGCGCCCTCGATCTCCTCGCGATCTACCTCCGCGACGTCGACGAGCGAGCGCAACAGGACGTGCAGCTCGTCGAGCGTCCGGTCGCGGACCGAGCCGATCCGGAAGTCGTGGATCAGATCCTCGCCGTCGTACACCCCGAGGAGGGTCTGGGTGTTCCCGACGTCGATCGCGAGCAGCATCAGCGGGGGCGCAGGGCCAGGGTGCGCTCGAGGAGCTCGCCGAAGGTGCGCGCGGCCGGCTGCGACACCACGCGGACCACCGGGCTCGACGCGCGGACGGGCGACGCCGCGATGCGGGCCGGGACGCTCGGGTCGGGGGCCGTCGGCGGGGCGCGGGTGCCGATCGGCGCGGTGGGCGCGTCCTCGGTCAGCGCCAGCGGCGGCTCCGGGGGCGGCTCCGGGGGATCGGCCTCGATCGTGATGACCGGGCCGTCGTCGTCGTCCTCGTCGGCGTCGACGAGGATCTCGAGCTCGGGCTCGGCCGGCGTCGTCTCGGTCTCGGCGCTGAGCGCCTGCTCCATCGGCGTCGGGCTGCTCGCCCGGGCCGGCGTCTCCGGCGCGACCGGCTCCTCCTCGATCTCGACGCGCGCCGCCTCGACCGGCTCCTGGAGGGGCGCGGCGAGGCCGAGCGACGACGGCGGCGGCTCGGGCCGGCGGTTGCGGGCGATGCGCCCGAGGAGGGACTCGAGCTTCGCGATCTGGGCCTCGCTCACGACGCCTCCTCCGGCGCGGCGAGCCGCCCCACGATGGCGGCCACGTCGTCGCCCGCGCGCGACCACTTCCACACCTGCTGCGCGACGCTCGGGTCGACGACCAGGAAGATGCCGTCCTTGCTCACCGGCACGCAGGCGACCTCGCGGTCCGCCATCGCGGAGAAGAGCCCGCCGAGGAGCGCGGCCACCCCGAGGTGCTCCGAGTCGAGCTCGGGGAGCTGATCGAGGATCGCCACGAGCGCGTCGCCCCAGCGGTCGACCTGGAGCCGGCCCCAGCCGAAGAGCGAGAGCAGGCCCGCGGCGCAGCCGAGAACGTCCTCGGCCGCGCGGCCCGCCACGTCGCCCCCGAGCTCCTCGCGCGCGCTCGCGCCGAGCTGACGGCCCAGCTTGCGCACCGAGGTCAGATCGCCGTTCCCCACCGCGGCGGAAACCAAAGGGGCCACCACGCTGTCGGACAACATGAGCAGGCGCTCGCCGCCGCGGGTGCGAACGGCGCCGTTGGCGAGGTCGAACTCGAAGTACCCGCCAGGATCGAATTGGAGTTGCGACATGACGCGCTCGCGTGCCAGGGCCGATAGATCAGCGCCATCGTGGCGTGATCGCTTGTGTATTCGTTGGCCTCACGGCGTGTCAAATCCTTTGCGTTTTCGGCCGCCGGGGCGGGTTTGTGGCGCCGCACCCGCGGCCGCTGTCGACGGTCGCACGAGGGGTGCTAAGGCTGACCCGCGCATGCGGCTTCGACCGACGGCCTGGGTCCTCGCGCTCGCCTGTCTCGCGGGAGCCGCCGCGGCGGACCCCGCGCGCGCGCAGGACGAGCCGCCGCCCCCCGAGACGACGTTCGTCGACGAGTTCGCCGACTCGCTCGCCAGCGCCTTCGCGCCGCGGTGGGCCGGGCCCCGGGTGGAGTGGCCGGCGCCTCACGCGCGCCCCGCGAGCCACGGGCGGCTGCGCTCGACGCTCCGCCCCGTGAACGTCCACGTCGGCGAGCGCGCGACCGTCGCGGGCGCGGAGGACGCGCTCCGAGCCCTCGAGGAGGCGCACGCGTTCCTGGAGCGCGAGGGCTGGCCGCTGCCGCCGCCGGACGGCGGCGCGGGGGGCACGGCCGGCTTCGACCTCTACCTCGCGCCGGTCGCGCCGGAGGACTCGGAGGCGGACTCGGCCGAGGATCGCGACCCCGTACAGGTCGGCTACGACGCGCCGCTCGGCTGGGGCGGCCTCGACGCGGCGACCTCGTTCGTGGTGGTCGACCCGGACGCGACCGAGCGGACGATCGTCCGGCCGTGCGTCATCAGCGCCTACGTCCGCGCCACCCTGCTCGCGGCCGACCCGGCCGAGGCCCGGGCGTGGCGCCGCGCGACGGGCGACTACGTGGCCTGGTTGCTGACCGGGCGCTTCGGCTGCAGCGACCGCGGCGTCGTCCGGCATCAGCGCGAGAGCTACCGCACCTGGGTCGGCGACGCGCCGGACAGCGGGCCTGGCGGCGCCTTGTTCCTCGCGATGCTCTCCGCGCGCACCGACGGGCTGACCGGCCGCTTCATCCGCGATCTCTGGTCCGGGGCGCCGCAGCTCACGTGGGAGGGTGACCAGCTCCGCAGCGCGCCCGACCTCTGGCAGGTGATCAACGTCGTCATGGAGCTCGGCGACGATCCGCTCGAGCGGCTCCTCGAGGAGTTCGCGGTGGCGCGCTACTTCGTGGGCGGGGAGCGCAGCGCCGGCGCGCCGCTGAGCCTGACCCGCGGCCTCCCGGACGAGGCGGTGGTGCCCGTGGTGGGCCGCACGCGGTTCGAGGAGCTGCCGCGCCGCTTCGAGCCGGACGAGCTCGAGCTCGAGCCGTGGGGCAGCGCCTACCTCGAGGTCGACACGCGTCAGGCCGCCGCGGGGAGCCGGCTCCGCATCTGGCTCCGCGGCGAGATGGGGGTCGGCTGGTCGCTCATCGCGGTGCGCCTCGGGGCGAACGGCGAGGAGCGGGGGCGGGTCCGCGCGCCGGTCCGGCCGCTCAACCCGCGCAGCTACATCCCGCTCGAGCTGACCGACGACCAGACGGCCAAGGTCGTCGTGGTGGTCACCAACATGGGCGGCCGGCTCGCCGACGCGGACGACCCCGACGACCACGTGCGCGCGTTCCGGCTCATCCTCGACGACGGCGAGGACGACGAGTAGCCAGCCCCGCGAGGAGCAGCAGCCCGACCGGACCGAGCGGGCACTCGGCCCGCGCCGCGCCCACCGCGCACCCGCCGCGGCCGACCGACACGTCGGCGCCGCGCTCGAGGACCACCGGCACCTCGACCGTGGCCACCGGCGCGCCGTCCGCCAGCACCTCGAGCGCGAGGGTGTCGCCGACCGTACGCGGCCCGAGGGGGATCGCGAGCTGCCCCGCGCCCGCGAGGATCGGCGCGGTCCAGCGCTCGCGCCCGTGCTCCACGCTCAGGGTCGCCCCCGGCGCGCGCGCGGTGATCCAGAGCGTCCCGTCGCTCGGCGCGTAGGCGCGGCTCGCGGCCGCCGCGCGGCTCGGCCCGCCCGCGCCGCCCCACCGCTCGAGCAGCGTCGGCACGTCGAGCTGGCCCCAGCCGGTCTCGGGGGTCCAGCCGTCGCCGTCCGCGCTCGCGACGAGCAGCTCGCGGGCGCGTGAGAGGCGGGTCGGGTCGCGCTCGGTCGCGAGGAGCAGCGCGCCGGCCACCAGCGCGGCCGAGACCGAGGTGCCGCGGATCGCGACGCGCCCGTCCTCGGCGCGCAGGGCGTCGGCGCGCCCGCCGACCAGGTTGCTCGCGTCGCCCTCGCGCGCCCCGGTGGAGAGCGGCACGAGGACCCAGCCGCCCGGCGCGACCAGGTCGGGCTTGGGCACCCCGGCCGGGGTCGGGCCCACGCTGGAGAAGGTCGCCGCCCCCGCGCCCGTCGCGTCCTGTGTCCGCTCGCCCCCGCCGGTCGTGACGGCGGCGCGGGCGACGCTTGCCCCCACCGTGATCACCTCGGGCGCGGTGGCGGGGATGCGGATCGCCTCGCGCTCCTGCGCGTGTCGACCCCCGAGCTCCGGTCGCAAGAAGGTCGGCCCGAGACGCGTCTCCGCGAGCCAGACGTCGAAGGTCGAGGCGCCCTCGAACACGAGCCCGTAGGCGCCGCCCGACAGGCCGTCCGGTCCGGGCGTGAAGGTGAGGCGCAGGGTCTGGGCCTCGCCCTCCTGAGGGGCGATCGTCACGCGCGCGCCGGGGAGCTCTGCCGCCCAGCGGCTGCGCTCGTCGAGGGCGGGCGAGCGGGCGCCGCTCGGGTCGACGATCGTGAAGCGCGCGTCGGGGTCGCGCCGCGTGAGGCGCACCGTCACGACGAAGCGCGCGTCGTCGATCGCCGGCCTTGGGATCTGGACGACCACCTCCTCGGGCGTCGGGCCGAGCGCTCGCCCGCTCGCGTGGACGACGCGGCCGCCGTCGTTGCCCGCCGCGACGACCACCGGCGCGGCGCCGGCCGCGCGGAGGATCGCCCGCTCGAACGCGCCGCGCCCGTCGTGCGCGCCGTCGTGGCTGCCGAGGCTCAACAGGACCACGAGGCGGCCGGGGTCGAGCTCCGGGTCGGCCTCCGCGGCGAGGCGACAGAAGCGCACCGCGCGGACCACCGCCTCGTCCTCGAAGCCCCCCGCCTCGGCGTCGTAGGCGCGCGCGACGAGGAGCGAGGCCGCGGGCGCGACCCCCGCGGTCGGGCCGATCGCCGCGTCGATCCCCGCGCCGTCGCCCAGCGCGATCGCGGCCATCGCGGTCCCGTGGCCGTGCGCGTCGTTGGGCGCGTCGTCGACCTCCGCGCGCCCGAAGAACGCGCCGCCGAGCTCCGCCTCGATCGCGGCCCCGGTCGGCGCGCCGCGCGGGGGGAGGGCGGCGTCCCAGACCGCGCGGATCCGGCTCGCGCCGTCCGCGTCGCGCAGCGTCTCGAGCGAGCCGTCCGCCCCGGTGTCGACGAGGCAGAGCGCGGCGCCGCGGCCCCGGAGCCCGTCGCGGTTCACGACCACGTCGGCCCCGACCCCGGCGACCGCCACCTCGATCAGCGGCTCGCGCGGCGACCGAAGCGGCAGCGGCTGGGCGCGCGCGACGCCGGGCAGGAGCAGCAGCGCGAGCGCGAGCCATCGGAGAGCGCGGGGCACGGTCACGCCATGTTAACAGCCCGTTGAAGAACCGACCGTGATGGATCGCGGGCGCGCCCTCCCGGCCGTGAGGCGCGCGGGGAGGTTCTTCAACGGGCTGTAGGGCGCGGGAGCGCCGACCGCGATCGATCGTGGCCGCGAGGTCTGGCGTCTCAGCCGCTCGGTGGCGCGACGGCGGACGGCGCCGCCGCGGGCGCCTCGTCGTGGATCGGGCGCGCGCGCGGAGGGGGCGCGCTGCCGGCTGCGCAGTCGGCTGCACAGTCGGCTGTGCTGTCAGCGAGCGGGAACAGCTCGCGCTCCTCGCGCCGCAGGCGATCGCCGAGCGCGGCGAGGAACGCGAGGAGCTCGACCCGGAAGCGGACGCCGTGGCGCGCGATGTCCTCGGCCGAGGCCCAGCGCCGCGCGAAGCCGTCGAGCTGCGCCTCCAGCTCGTCGAGCTCGCCCGTGAACCGCTCGCCGCGGGCGCGGGCGAGCGGGCGCGGGTCGGACGCCAGCGTCACGGTCAGCCCCTCGGCCTCGGCCGCGGCGTGGAAGCGGAGGGCGGCGAGGAGGAGGGTCAGCGCGCCGTGGATCTCGGCCGCGCGGGCGCCCGGGCGGAGCCCCACGCGGAGGAGCCGGGCTCCCAGCTGACGCAGGGCCTGGTGCTGGCGCCGGTAGGGCGCGGACGGTCGAGCGGTCATGTCGAGGGCGACGATGTCCCCGCGACAGGGCGCCGAGGTGGCGGTCCCGCGACATCCGCGAGGCACGAGATCCCGCGAGGCGCGGCCGCGCCGGGAGCTCAGCGCCGGCGTCGACGGCGGCGGCGGCGCGGCGCGGGCTTGTCGGCCGCGGGGCGGTCCTCGAGCCAGTCGGGGCGCGGGACGCCGCGCGCGTGGCACTCGATCCCGTAGAGCGTCGCCGCTTCGTCGAAGTACTCGCGCCGCGTGAGCGCGCCGATGCGACCGGACGCGAGGCGCCCCTGGGCCTGCACCAGGGTGCGGATGCGCTCCTTCATCCGGCGCGGGACGCTCAGGGTCTCCACCACCTCGCCCATCAGCGACTCGTAGGCGTCGACCGCGTCGCGCGCGCCGCGGGTGGCGTCCTGGATCGGCCCGAGCATCAGCGCCGCGAAGAGCGCCGCGTCGGTCGGCAGGGTCCCGGCGCGCTTGAGGGCGTCGATCGCGTCGAGCCGTCCCCACAGGCGGCGCGCGTCGTCCGAGTGGTCGTCGAGGTGCACCGCGAGGTGCGGGATGAGCACGCCCAGCGCGCCCGTCTCCCACATCAGCCAGAAGCTCCGGTGCGCCGCGCCGCCGCGCAGCAGCCGCAGGATCTCCTCGAGGAGCCGCGGTTTGGCGGCCCGGGCGAGCTCCTCGCGCTGGGCGACCATCGCGTCGTAGACGTCCGGGTGGATGCCGAGGTCGAGGCGCGCGCTGAACTTGATCGCGCGCAGGATCCGCACCGGGTCCTCGCGGAAGCGGACGTCGGGCGGCCCGATCGTCCGCACGACGCGGCCCTGGACGTCCGGCATGCCGCCGACGTAGTCGATGACCGTCTGGTCCTCGGAGTCGTAGAACAGCCCGTTGATCGTGAAGTCGCGGCGGTACGCGTCCTCGTGGGGCTCCCCGAAGACGTTGTCGCGCCGGATGAGGATGTCGACGTCCTCGTTGCGCCGGACGTCGTCGGCGGCGTCCTCGGAGGGGTCGTCGGACGGGTCGCGCCGGAAGGTCGCGACCTCGATGATCTTGCCGCCCCCGAACAGGATGTGGGCGAGCCGGAAGCGGCGGCCGATCACGCGGCAGTTGCGAAACAGCGACTTCACCTCGGCCGGGCGGGCGTCGGTCGCGATGTCGAAGTCCTTCGGCCGCACGCCGAGGAGGAGGTCGCGGACCCCGCCGCCGACCAGGTAGGCGCGGTGGCCGTGGCGGCGCAGGCGCCGGATGACCTTGAGCGCGTCCTGGTCGACGTCGTCGCGCCGGACGTCGGCGTCGTAGATCTCCGGCTCGGGGGCGTCGCCCTCGCCGTCGAGCAGATCCCCGTCGAGCAGATCCCCGTCAGGCAGGGCCTCGTCGAGGGGAGCGTCGGGGGCGGAGGAGGGGGTGTCCATGGAGCTTCGAGGCGGGCGCGCGAGACGACCGGGGCCCCGGGTGACTAGCAACCAAGCCGATCGCGGGCAATGTACCATCGCTCGCATGAGCTCTCCGAGCGGGGACCGGGCGGCCGGGCAGGTGATCGTGGCGGGCTACCCCGCGGGCGGGCCGCCGCCAGCGCTCCTGGACGCGCTCGCGGCCGAGCGCCTGGGCGGGGTCATCCTGTTCAAGCGCAACCTCGGCGCGCCGATCGAGGTCGCGGCCCAGATCGCGGAGGTCGCGCAGGCCACCGCCGGCCCGGCGCCCCTCGTGGCGGTTGACCAGGAGGGGGGGAGGGTCCAGCGCCTGCGCGCGCCGCTCCTCGAGCTGCCCCCGATGCGCCGGCTCGGCGAGCGCGACGACGTGGACCTGACCCGCCGCGCGGCCCGGGAGATCGGCGGCCAGCTCGGGACCCTCGGCTTCAACGTCGACTTCGCCCCGGTCCTCGACGTGGACACGAACCCGGCCAACCCGGTGATCGGCGACCGCAGCTTCGGGGCCGACCCGGCGCTGGTCGCGCGCCACGGGATCGCCTTCGCAGAGGGCCTCGCCGACGCCGGCCTCCTCGCGTGCGGCAAGCACTTCCCCGGGCACGGCGACACCGAGCTCGACAGCCACCTCGCGCTCCCCTCGCTCCCCCACGCCCTCGATCGCCTCGAGCGGGTCGAGCTCGTCCCGTTCCGCGCCGCCGCCGGCAAGGTCGGCTCCGTGATGACCGCGCACATCGTGTTCTCCGCCCTCGACCCCGAGCGGCCGGCCACCCTCTCGCGCCGCGTGATCACGGGGCTGCTCCGCGAGGAGCTCGGCTACGACGGCCTGATCGTGAGCGACGACCTCGAGATGCGCGCGGTGGCCGACCACTGGGGCACCGGGCTGGCCGCGGTCGAGGCGATCCGGGCGGGCTGCGACGTCGTGCTGATCTGCGCGACCGTCCCCCTCGTCGAGGAGGCCCGCGCCGCCCTCGCCGCCGAGGCGGCGCGTGACCCGGCCTTCGCCCGGCGCCTCGACGAGGCCGCGACCCGGACGCGCGAGGTCCGCGGCCGGCTCCGCTGCGCGCCGGTGCTCGACCCCGCCGAGCTCGAGCGCCGCTGGGCCTCCGACGAGGCGGCGGCGATCCGGGCCGCCCTCGCCTAACAGCCCGTTGAAGAACCTCCCCGCGCGCCTCACGGCCGGGAGCCCGCGCCTGCACGGCGCATCGCTCCTCGAGAATCCTCCGGGATTCCCTCGTCCCGCTGCGCCACGCAGGCGCGCCCTCGCAACCGCGATCCATCACGGTCGGTTCTTCAACGGGCTGCTAACCGTGGGCGCCTGTTAGACTCGCCCCCTTGCAGACGATCTACGGGAACACCCGCGGGCTCGCGCCCTCCGATCTCCAGGCCCTCGAGCGCATCTACCGTCGCAAGGTCCCCTTCGAGCAGCTCCTCACGCCGGAGCTGACCCGCTCGCTCGCCGAGGTCTCGCACCAGACCGGCCGTCAGGTCGGCGTCCTGGTCGACCGCAAGGGGGTCGTCGACTTCGTGATCGTCGGCGACGCGACGACGCTCTGGCTGCCGGACTTCGGCCGCCTCCGCGCGGCCCACGGCCGCTTCCGGGGCCTGCGGCTCATCCACACGCACCTGACGCCCGAGGGCCTCACCCGCGACGACCTCGTCGACCTCACGCGGCTGCGGCTCGATCTGGTGGCCGCGATCTGCCTCGCCCGCGACGGCCGGCCGATGACCGTGCACTACGCGCACAACGTGCCAGTGCCGGACGGCTCCAACGAGGCGCCGTACGAGACGGTCGGGCCGATCCCCTACGGCAAGCTGGACGTCAACCCCGCCCAGATCGTCACCGCGCTCGAGGAGGAGTTCGCGCGGCAGCGAAAGGTGCGCGCGGTCGAGGCCAAGGACGGCCGCGCGATCCTGGTGCACGTGGCGAGCAAGCGCGACGCGCTCGGGGTCGAGGACTCGCTGCGCGAGCTCGAGGAGCTGGCGCGCACCGCGGGCGTGGAGGTGGCCGACACCGTGCTCCAGCTCCGCGAGCGGGTGGACCCGAAGTTCGTGGCGGGCCGCGGCAAGCTCGACGAGATCGTGCTGCGGGCGATGCAGCTCGACGTCGAGGTGTTGATCTTCGATCGCGACCTCACCCCGGCCCAGTCCGCGGCCCTCGCGCGGGTGACCGACCTCAAGATCCTCGACCGCACGCAGCTGATCCTCGACATCTTCGCGCAGCGCGCCGAGAGCCGGGACGGCAAGCTCCAGGTCGAGCTCGCGCAGATGAAGTACCTCCTGCCGCGGCTCGGCGCGAAGGACGACTCGTTGTCGCGCCTCACGGGCGGGATCGGCGGCCGGGGCCCTGGCGAGACGAAGCTCGAGATCGGCCGCCGCCGCGCCCGCGAGCGCATCCAGCGCCTGTCGGCGGAGCTCAAGAAGCTCGGCAAGCAGCGCAAGCAGCGACGCAGCCGTCGGGCCCGACGCGGCGTGCCGATCGTGTCGATCGTCGGCTACACCAACGCGGGCAAGAGCACGCTCCTCAATACGCTGACCCAGTCGGACGTGCTCGCCGAGGACAAGCTCTTCGCGACCCTCGACACGCGCTCGCGGCGCATCCGCTTCCCGCGGGAGCGCGAGGTGGTGATCACCGACACGGTCGGCTTCATCCGCGATCTGCCCAAGGAGCTCTTCGCGGCCTTCCGGGCTACGTTCGAGGAGGCGCAGGACGCCGACCTGCTGCTCCACGTGGTGGACGTCAGCGACCCGTGCCTGTCCGACCACATGCGCACCACCGACGAGATCCTCGGCAAGCTCGAGCTCGCGCAGGTGCCGCGGCTGGTCGTCTTCAACAAGGCGGACCTGCTGCCGGCCGGGGAGGGCGCGCGCGTCGCCGCCTCCCGGGACGGCGTGGCGGTGAGCGCGCTCGACCGCGACAGCCTCACCCCGCTGCTCCGCGAGATCGAGGCGCGCCTCTACCCCGACGGCGAGGGCGAGCTGCTGCCCCCCGAGCCCGAGGAGGAGGCGTGGGGCGAGGGCGACGAGGCGCCTTCGGACCACGGGCGCTGGGACGAGGAGCTGCCGGACGCGGAGCTGCCGGACGAGGAGCCGGCGGACGAGGAGCTGCCGGACGAGGAGCTGCCGGACGAGGAGCCGGCGGGGGCGGGGCGGGTGGAGCGCGTCGAAGCCTGACCTCTTCGGGGGTCCGCCCGGCGTGGCCGGCCGCGGTAACCTCGCGTGCATGCGCTACGCCCCCCTGATCGCGATCGCGCTGCTGAGCAGCGGCTGCATGACCTACGGCCTCACGGCCGGTGACCCCGCGGTGACCCCCGACCGGGCCCAGCACCACACGCTCCACAGCATCGCGTGGGGCGCGGCCGGCGACACGATCGACGCGACCGGCCAGCTCGAGTGCGCCAACGCCGGGGTGGCCACCGTGCGCGTGCAGGACAACTTCGGGTACACGCTGCTCAACGTGGTGACGCTCGGGTTCTGGCAGCCGATCGACGTCTGGTACACCTGCGCCGTCCCGAGCGGGACGCTCTCCAACCTCGAGGCCGCGACGCTCGAGGCCGCGACGCTCGAGGACGCGACGCTCGAGGACGCCGGCGGGGAGGCGCGCTGATGCCCACGATCGTCCAGCCCGGGCTCCTGCGCACCGACGACGTCGAGATGACGAACTTCAGCCAGAACGTGCCGAAGGTGCAGGTGCCGCGGGTCTACGACGTCCGCAACGGGGCCGCGCTGAACGACTGGCGGCAGGGGGTGAAGAACCTGCAGCGGGTCGTGCAGGACGCCGAGGCCGACGCGCAGCCGGTGCGCGCGGTGGGCACGGCGTGGTCCTTCTCGCCGTGTGCGCTCGTCGCGGGCTACCTCGTGAACACGCTGTCGCTCGCGGCCGAGCTCGCGGTGTGGGGCGCGGGCGATCTCGAGGACCCGGCGGACCTCGGCCGGGTCGCGCTCGTGCAGGCGGGGATGCGGGTCGGCGCGGTGAACGATCGGCTCATGGCCAAGGGCCGCTCGCTCCGCACGATGGGCGGCCGCGGCGGGCAGACGGTCGGCGGCGCGATGCTCACCGGAAGCCACGGCTCGCAGATCGATCAGCGGCCGATCCCCGATCAGGTCCGCGCCGTCCACCTGATCG
>JAUHXR010000523.1 GCA_030426845.1 Polyangia bacterium
GCCAGGAGGGCGCGTCCGAGACGCTCGCGGCGGAGCGCAGCTTCCACGGCCTCTACCGCGTCACGCGCACGGCCACGCCGGAGGGCGCGGTGCGCGACCTGGTGAGCGGCGACACGCGGCACGGCCGACAGCGCGAGGGCGACGGGACACCGCTGAGCTACTACCACCCGGCCGGTCCGCTCGGTGACGTCTGGCGGCTCGTACGACCGCGCGCGATCGGCGTGGTGGGCCTCGGGGTCGGCGCGGCCGCCGGCTACCTCGAGCGCGACGACCAGCGCATGCGCTTCTTCGAGATCGACCCGGCGGTCGAGCGCCTGGCGCGCGCCCACTTCAGCTTCCTCGCCCGCGGCGGCGACCGGGTCGAGGTGGTGCTCGGCGACGCGCGGCGCTCGCTCGAGGCGGAACGCGCGGCCGGCGCGCCGGGCTACGATCTGCTCCTGGTCGACGCCTTCGCCGGCGACGCTGTGCCCGCGCACCTGCTCACGGTGGAGGCGGTCGCGCTCGATCTGTCGCGCCTGCGCCCCGACGGAGTCGCGCTCTTCCACGTCTCGAACCGCTACTACGCGCTGCGCCCGGTGCTCCGCGCCGCCGCCGAGGCGCTCGGGGTGTGGGGCGTCCACGTGGCGCGACGGGACGGGCTCGCGCGCGACGAGGACCCCTCCGAGTACGTCGCGCTCAGCCGCGATCCCGCGCGCCTGCGCCCGCTGCTCGGGGAGGGCTGGCTCGCGCTCGACGAGGGCCTCCCGCACGCGACGGCCTGGACCGACGAGCGACCGCAGAGCCTCCGCGCGCTGCGCGCTCGCTGAGCGTCGAACCGCGAGGCGAGCGCGCTCAGGGGGCGAAGACTGAGAAGTCGCGCCGCACGGACGAGAGGCGCACCTCGTCCAGGCTGAGCCCCTCGGCCAGGTCGTGGACGTCGTCGGGTGGCGACACACCTTCCGTCGCGTTGTCGTTGTTCGCGCCGAGGAGCAACGTGTTGTCGTTGCCGTCGATGCCCACGACGTCGCTCCGGCTGTCGAGCTGCATGCCGTCGACCCAGAGCTCGATCTCGCCGCTCCCCCAGTTCACCCCGACGTGCTGCCAGCGTTCGCTCGGGGCGAGCCGGGCTCGGACGCTGCGGTCTCCCCCGTCCTGGATCCGCACCGAGAGGTCGCCGTCGCTCGCGACGCGTACGCGCAGGTGCCCGGGCTGGCCCGTACCGGACGCGTCCCGGCTCACGAGCGCCACGTTCTGGGCCGGGGCGGCAGGGAGCCGGAGGTAGAAGTCGAGCGATCCGGTCGTGAGGTCGAAGTCCGGCGAGTCTTCAACGAGCACGTAACGATCGTTGCCCCCCGGAAAGTCGAGCGCGTCGCCACACCCCTCCGGCCCGGCGACGGTCCGCGCCACGCCGTTCATCATCGCGCCGTCGTGGGCGCCGACCACGTCGGGGATGCGGTCGCTTCCGCCGACGCCGTCGAAGCGGTAGAGCGCGACGGCGCCCGGGTCCGCCGCGATCGGGCAGCCGGGCCCCGCGTCGACGGGGGGCGGGCCCGCGTCCGGGGCGGCCGGGCCCGCGTCGAGGCCGGGCCCCGCGTCGAGCCCGGCGTCGGGGCGCCCCGCGTCGAGCCGGGGCGCCGGCCCAGCGTCACGTCCCGGGCCGGCGTCGTCCGAGATGCCCTGGAGCGGGAGCGTGCAGCCCGCGCCCAGCGGCGAGGACGCGAGGAGGACGACCACCAGGCGCGCGGCGAGGCGAGGGCGAGGCACGGCGCGACTCTATCGCAGCCCCGATCCTCACGAAAGCCGCGGCCCGGCGGTCGGCTCGGCGTTCGCTCCGGTGGACGGACCCAGCGGACCGGCCCCTCGGACCGGCCCGCCGAGAGTCTCAGTACCGGTAGAAGTCGGGCTTGTAGGGCCCGGACTTCGGCACGCCGAGGCCCTTCGCCTGCTTCTCGGTGAGCTCGGTGAGCTTGACGCCGAGCTTGGCGAGGTGGAGCCGCGCGACCTTCTCGTCGAGGTGCTTCGGCAGCACGTAGACCTTGCCCGTCTCGTACTTGCCCGCGCTGTCGCCGAAGAGCTCGATCTGGGCGAGCACCTGGTTGGTGAAGCTCGCGCTCATCACGAAGCTCGGGTGACCCGTCGCGCAGCCGAGGTTCACGAGCCGCCCCTCGGCGAGAACGGTGAGGCGCTTGCCGTCCGGGAAGATGAACTGATCGACCTGCGGCTTGACGTTCTCGCGCGTGATCCCGTGCTTGGAATCGTTGAGCGCGAACATCTGGATCTCGCTGTCGAAGTGGCCGATGTTGCAGAGGATCGCCTCGTTCTTCATCGCCTTCATGTGCTCGAAGGTGACGACGTCGTCGCAGCCGGTCGCGGTGACGACGATGTCGGCCATGCCCGCGACGTCGTCCATCGTGACGACCTCGTAGCCCTCCATCGCGGCCTGGAGCGCGCAGATGGGGTCGATCTCGGTGACGAGCACGCGCGCGCCCTGGGCGCGGAGGCTCTGCGCGGAGCCCTTGCCCACGTCGCCGTAGCCGCAGACGACCGCGACCTTGCCCGCGACCATGACGTCGGTCGCGCGCTTGATGCCGTCGATCAGCGACTCGCGGCAGCCGTAGAGGTTGTCGAACTTGCTCTTGGTGACCGAGTCGTTGACGTTGATCGCCGGGACCTTGAGCGTGCCCTCCTTGGACATCTCGTAGAGGCGGTGCACGCCGGTGGTGGTCTCCTCCGACAGGCCCTTGATCTCCGCGAGGAGCTCGGGGTGCTTCTCGTGGACGACGACCGTGAGGTCACCGCCGTCGTCGAGCAGCATGTTCGGGCCCTTGCCGCCCTCGAACGCGTTGAGCTGCTGCTCGATGCACCACCAGTACTCCTCCTCGGTCTCGCCCTTCCACGCGAAGACCGGCACGCCGGTCGCCGCGATGGCCGAGGCCGCGTGGTCCTGGGTCGAGAAGATGTTGCAGCTCGTCCAGGTGACCTCGGCGCCGAGCTCCTTGAGGGTCTCGATCAGGACCGCGGTCTGGATCGTCATGTGGAGGCAGCCCGCGATGCGCGCGCCCTTGAGCGGCTGCGCGTCCTTGTACTCCGCGCGGAGCGCCATGAGGCCGGGCATCTCGTTCTCCGCCATGCGGATCTCTTTGCGGCCCCAGTCGACCATACGGTCCGACATGTCGGCGACCTTGTAGGG
>JAUHXR010000204.1 GCA_030426845.1 Polyangia bacterium
GGGCCCGCCGCGCCGCTCCTCGGCGAGGGCGCGGGCGCGCCGGCCCGTGCCGTCGCGGGTCGCCTTCAGGTCGCATGTGTAGCCCGTGGACGAGATCGAGTGCTTCACGGAGGTGACGTAGTAGAGGCCGGAGAGCGCGGCGGAGATCCCGCGCACCTCCACGATGCTCTTGGCGCGCAGCGTCGGATCGCCGACGACCTTCATCGAAAGCCGAACGCTCGCGCGCTCCGCACGCCGGAACCTCGCGCGCGCCTCGCGTCGCGCCTGCGCTTCGGTCGCGGCCGGCGTGGGGCGCACGGTCTCGGTGGCGTTTCGCTCGAGCACCGGCGTGGTCTCGGTGCGCGTCGCGCCGGTCTCTCCGTCGATCCGGTCGATGACGAGCGGGACCTCTCCAAGCGTGGCGCGGTCCGTGGTCTCGTTGTTGGCGGACTCCTCGATCGTGGTCCGTTCGATCGGGTCGCGGCCTCGCACTGTGACGCGTGCGACGCGACGCGTGAGGTCCGACTCGACGCTGACGTCGAGGAGGTCGCCCCGCCCGGGGTCCGAGTACCACGTGAGGACGTGAGTCGGCGCCGCGCTCTGGCGCCGCTCGTGGAAGTGCAGGCCGCCGTCGTCGACGTAGAACTCGAAGTCCTCGCGCGCCGCGAGCCGACGCAGCAGGCGCGCGTCGGTCTCCGCGGTCTGCGCGATGGTGTCGAAGACCTCCTCGGTGTCCTCGACGTCAACGAAGGCGCCTTCGTACCCGTGCGCCTGCGCGACGGCCCGCGCGACGGCCGATCGCGTGACGCCGATCCACGTCCGCGTGCGCGCCTCGCGATCCATGAGCGTGGAGAGCGCGCGGCCCTCGACGGTGAGCGTGGAGAAGCCCTTGAGCTTGCGGACCACGACCCGGCGCGGGCGCGACATGTGGCCGGGGTAGCCCCAGGAGACCTCGAGGAGCTGGCCGCCGGTGAGCTCTGCGCGGTCGAACAGCGCGAGGTCGTGGTTGTCGAGCGTCAGGGTCGCCTTGTCCGCGCGGCGCTCCGCGTCCTCGAACGTGAAGCCGACGATGCGGCCCGTCAGGTCCAGGCGCGCCGCGGACGTCGCCCGCTCGTCGTGGACCACGCTGACGCGGACGCCCGGGGCGGAGCGGTCGCGGACGGCGCTCACGATCGCGCCCTGAGGATGACGTCGGTCAAGACGCGGACCGACGGGATGTACACGCGGCGGCCACGCTCGAGCTCGAGCGTCGGGTCGAACACCGGGTCCGGCTGGAAGTCGGCGATCGCCCACCAGAAGCCGCACGCGCGCGGGAGCGGCGCGAAGTAGCGGCCCGCGAGCGTGAACAGCGAGTCGCCCTGGACGACGACGTGCTCCCGGGTGTCGTCGAGCTCGCGGAAGCGGTACGGCTCGCGCTCGGTGAGGAAGCGGCGCCCCTCGGCGTCCAGCACGCCGAGCGAGGCGGCGTACCGGGATCCCACGCGCGGCGGCATCAGCGCGGCCTCGGCGCGAGCTGACCGCGGCGCTCCTCCGACGTCACGCGGACGTCGAGGATCTCCTCGAAGGAGACTGTCGCGGTGTACACGAGGACGCCGCCGTCGACCGCGAGCTCCTGGTAGCTGAACTCCACCTCGGTCAGCACAGCCTCGACGGTGAGCAGGCCGGGCCAGATGACGAGCGCCCGGGGCGGCGCGGTCTGCGCGACGCCCTCAGTCCCCGCCGGCGGGACGGTGAGCGCGAGGAGGAACGCGCGGAACGCCAGGATCTCAGGGCTGCCGGGTTGGGCCTGCGCGAACCGTCGGTCGAGGTAGAAGTCCACGCCGCCGAAGGTGCGGTTGCCCGTCGACTGGAACTGGAGCGGCTGGTGGGAGAGCCCGAGGACCTGGAGGCGGCTGTAGCTGACCTGGACCCGCTCGGTGAGCTGCGACGGGTTGAAGAGCGCCTCGACGTGCTCGCCGGTCGTCACGTTGACGAGCGCGCACCGGGGCGGCCGAGCGACGGCGGAGGAGAGCGACATCAGTACGACGGCACCGGCGAGAAGGACCGCGCCGCGGCGTCGCGGGTCGCGTGGTGGGTGACCTGGGCGAGCGTGTCCCCGTCGACCTGGAGCGCGATCTGGATGGGCGCGGGCGCCGCCCGACGGGCGACCTCGGCGAGCGCCGCCAGCGCCGCGCCGAGCCGATCGCCGTCGCCGGTCCGCCGCCTCGCCTCGGCGACCGCCGGGGCGCCGCCCGTCGGTGGGGCGGCGGTCGGGTCGGGTCCCGCCGGCGTCGTCGCGACCGCGCGGACCAGGTCGCCGCCCTCGGCCGCGCCGACGGGGAGCTCGACGCCGAGGAGCCCCGCGACCGGCGCGACGGCGCCGCGGATCGAGCCGAGGGCGCCGCGGATCGAGCCGGCGGCGCGCGCGGCCGCGTCCGGGATCGTGCGGAGCAGGAGGCCCGCGACGGCCACGCCCACCGACGTGATGACGCGGTGGACCGCGACGAACGCGCGCACGATCGGCGTCACCGCCCGCACCACGGTGGCCGCGCGCTCCGTCATCACTCGGAGCGCGTTGAGCGCCACGACGAGCCCGCCGGCCAGGTAGGACAGCGCCCGACCGAGCCCCTCCCACGACACGCCCGCGCGGCGCCCCGCCCCCTCGGATCCGCGGGACGCCGCGACGAGCCCGCTCAGCGCGCCGCCGAGGCCGCGCAGCGCCTGCCCAAGCGCCAGCAGGGTGGGGCGCGCGACGGTCCAGACGCGGCGGGCCCCGCGGACGAGGCCCGTCGTGAACCGCGCCGCGACGCGGAGCCCGCGCGCGAACCACACGATCACGGTCGCCAGCGCGCGCGCGACGCGGGCCCCGAACGAGGCGACCCGCTCCGACGGAACGTCTCCGGCGGCCTGGGTGAGCCCGCCGAGCGCGTCCCCCAGCTCCGCGCCGAGCGCGTCGAGCGCGACCCGCAGCTCCCGGAAGACCGGCGCCGCCTCGTCGAGCGCGGCGACGAAGCCCTCGCGGAAGCCGTCCCAGAGCCGCCGGGCGCGGAACGCGAGCTGGAACAGCGACACGAGGAACCGCCGGAGGCCCGCGTTCTGCGCGCGGTTGAGGTCCTCGCGGACGGCCCCGCTGAAGCCTCCCTGCGCGAAGAGCTGGCCGAGGCCGTCGAAGAAGAGGCGCACCTGCTCGCCGCTGCGCGTGAGGAGGTCCCCGAGCCCGCCGAGGTTGCGGCGGAGCGCCACGCTCAGGCCGGCGGCGAGGCCGCCCAGCGCGGTCGCCGCCGCGCCCGCCGCGACCAGCGGCGCGACCACGGCGCCCGCGGTCGCGCCCAGGGCCTCGACGCCCACTACGAAGAGCGCGACCGCGGCCTCCGCCGAGGCGACGGCCCCGATCACCGCGAGGACGGCGCCGGCCGCGGCGGTGAGCGCCGCGAACGCGCGGCGCATCGGGGCGGGGAGCCGGCGCACCGCCTGGAGTAGGCCGTTGAGGACCTCGACGGTGGCGGCGACGATCGGCCGGAACACCTCGGCGAACGGCTGGCCGAGGACCACGGCCAGCGTCTGCAGCGTCCCGCGCAGCAGCGTGACCTGGCCCTGGAAGGTGTCCTGCAGGCGGGCGCGGAACGCCTCGGCGGCGCCGCCCGCCTGCGACAGCTCGGCGCGCATCGCCGCGATCGCCTCCGCTCCGCGCAGCGTCGTGGGCACGCCGTCCCGCATCGTCTCGAAGGTCGCCGTCATCACGGCGGTGAACGCCGCCTGGCCGCGCGCGCCGAACGCCGCGTTGAGCCGGCGGTTCCGCTCCTGCTCGGACATGTCCGCGGTGGCGGCGCCGAGGTCCTGCATGATGTCGATGATCGAGCGCATGCGGCCGGTGTCCTGGTCGAAGACGTCGACGATCCCCGCGAGGGCTCGCTGCGCGCCCGGCACGGACGCGATGCGCCGGATGGACTCGCGGACGGCCGTCCCGGAGCTCGACGCGTCGATGTTCCGGTTGCGGAGCAGGCCGAGCGTGAGCAGGACGTCGTCCATCGACTGCCCGAACTGCGCGCCGGTCGCCGCCGCGCGGCTCAGGCCGACCTCGAAGTCCCGCGCCTGGAAGTTCGTCAGCTGGGTGATCCGCAGCAGGCGGTCGGTCACCGACGCGGCCTGGTCGGCCCCGAGCGAGTACGCGTTGAGCGTGCCGACCACCGCGCCCGTGGCGCCCTCCACGCCCAGCTGGCCCATCGACCCAGCCGCGAGGTCGAGCACCGGGAGCAGCGTCAGCGTCGCCGCCGACGCGCGCTGCCCCGCGGTCGCCAGCGCGGTCAGCCCGGCGACGGCCTCCTCGGGCGAGAACTGCGTCCGCACGCCGGCCTGGATCGCGGCCTCCTCCAGGCGCGCGAGCTCGGCGGCGGAGGCGCGGCTCACCGCGCCGACCGCGGCCACGCCCTGCTCGAACCTCCCGGCGGCCGCCGCGAGCGCGACCCCGCCCCCGATCGTGGCCGCGCCGGCGGTGAACACCGCGACGCCCGCCGCCATGCGGCGGAAGGCGGAGTCGATGCGCGCCGCGCCCCCGGTGACGCGGGCGTCGAGGGAGCCGAAGCGGCGCTCGAGCCGGCCCATGGTGCCCGACGCGAGGTCGCGCGCGCTGAACACGATGCCGAGCCCGAGCGAGTTCAGTGCCATCCGCTATGCCCCCTTCGACGCCCGCTCGATCGCGTCGGCCTCTCGCTGGCGCTGCGCGCGCACGCGGCGCACGAGCCAGGCGTGGTCGGCGACGCTCATGTCGAGCACCTCGTCGTAGGTGACGCTCAGCCCGGAGCCGCCGTGCTGACGCCAGAGGAGCTCGAAGACGCCCTCGCGCCACTGCTCGAGCGAGACGGGCTCGAAGATCGCGACCGCCGGCGCGCCTTCCGCCGCTCCCCCGGCAGAAAGAAGCCGCGGTCGAAAGGGAGCTCGACCTCCACCGTCGCGGCGCAGTCGGGGCACCGCACGTCGATCGTCGTCTCCACGCCGCAGTCGACCTGGTCGAACACGTCGAGCAGGTGATCGGCGTCGGCGAACGACAGGTCGTCGACGAAGTCGCTGAGGCGGTTCGGCTCCACCCCCTCGACCTCGACGACGCGCGCGCGGATCGCCGCGCCGAGGTCGCCCAGCTGACGGACGAGCCGCGCGCGCGCCCGCTCGTCCTTGCCGGTCAGCAGCTTGAACCAGGCCGCGCGCTGCGCGTGCGGCAGGCGCGTCTCGAAGCGGTTGCCCGCGACGAACCGCGCGCGCGAGTCGTCGGAGAGAGGCTGCACCGGCAGGTCGTTGAGGTCGAGCTCCCACGCGATCGGGTCGCAGCTCGGCGTCGGGCACGGGACGTCGAACGCGTAGCTCGGCCCGTGCGTCGCGACGCGGATCTGGAGGAGCGCGTACAGCCGGTCGCCCTCCAGGACCTCGGCCCAGTCGAGCGCGCCGGCGCTGGAGAGCTCGTAGGGGCCCGCGTCGAGCACCTCCTCGGTGCACTCGGTCAGCAGCCGCGTGAACTGCTCGCCCCGGCGCTGGAGCTGCTTGTCGGTGAGGAGGCGCTGGAGCCGCACCCGCAGGTGACGGACGCGCAGCGCGAGGCCCGACGGGCAGACGATCTCGGTCAAGGTCGCGGTCCTTTCTCTATGCGCTCAGCGCGGGGTCGGGGTGTCGAACCAGTCGTAGGTCAGCGTCACCGACTCGATCACCACCTCGTCCGAGTCGTTGTCCCACTCGCCGGCCACGAACTTCACGGGCCACGCGCGGTAGAGCGTCCAGCGCCGGCGGGTGGTCCCGTCGCGGTCCTGCTGGACGACGTCGGCGGTGCGCTTGTAGCGGTCGTCGACGAGCCCGAGCCCCGCGGCGACGTCGGCGACCTCCTTCAGCCAGAGGTAGAGGTCGAGATCGCGGGTGGCGCCGCGCTCGAGCGTGACGTCGCTGAACGTGAGGCGCCCGGGGGCCTTGTACGGGATGCGGCGGCCGCCCTCCCAGTGCTGCACGTTCGCGACCTCCACCGACAGCTCGCCGCACTTCGAGAAGCTCGAGCTGCCGAGGTCGTCGATCTCCACCACGAAGGCGGACTTGTGGTGGAAGGAGCGGGGCTGTCCGATGATCGTCATGGCCTCCTCAGAGCCCCGCCTCGGCGAGCTCCTGCTCGATCGCGCGTGTGTCCTGGCTGACCAGGAGCCCGATGAACTCCGCGGGCTTCTGGGTGGCGAGCCCCATGCGCACGAGGAGCTTCCCCGCGAAGATCACCCGCGCGTTGTTGAGCTCGTCCGAGACGTCGACGTAGAACGCCTTGCTCGGCACGCGGCTCCGGAACGCGCCGTTGTCCATCTGGGTCAGCAGGAACGCGGAGACCGTGCGTCCGACCTGCGCCCGCAGCCGCTCGTCGTTGTTGCGGTGCCGCGCGAAGCCGAGGCCCGCCTTCACCGAGCGCTCGATGAAGATGACCCCGCGCCGCTCGGAGACGCTCGGGAAGTTGCCGTTGGACTTCAGCGTGCGCGCGCCGTCGATGTAGCGGACGCCCTCCGCCATCAGCGGGTTGACGCGCTTGTCGAACACGAGGCCGCGCAGCTCCTCGTCGAGGACCTCGTCCGTCTCGACGCCGAGGACGCCGAACATGCGGCCGACCTCCTCGCCGGCCGGCGGCTCGTACACACCCCCGTCCCTCGAGCCGTCCGTGCGCGCGTAGACCCCGCAGACCACGCCCGAGGGGGGGGCCACGAGCTCGCGGTCCAGGCCGAGCCGTCCCCGGCTCGGGTTGAGGACGACGAGGCGCGGCCAGTAGATCGCGGCGTGCTCGCTCAGCTGGTAGAGGCCCGCGTCGCGCTCGACGTAGCTGGCCATCTCGACCGCGCCGAGGCCCGCGGGCGGATCGAGGACAGCGAAGACCGCGCCGCGGCGGTCCACCTCGCAGTATCGGATCATCGCGTTGTGCGTCGCCGCGCTCGCCCGCCCGGGGACCATCAGCACCGCGAGGTCGCGCACGACGTCGAGCGCGTGGAGGCCGGTCTTGCCCGGCTTCGCGCCGATGAAGTCCTGATCGACGAGCCCGGCCAGCCCGTCGTCGCCGCCGCGCAGCGCGACTACCTGCGGCTCCAGCGTGGCGGCGCCGGGCAGCGCGAGGTCCGTCGCGCGGATCAGCCGCGAGCCCTCGGCGAGGACGCGCTCGATGTAGCTCGCCGAGCTTGGGTCGAGCGAGACGACCGGGTGCGACTCGCGCACGGTCCCCTCCTCGAGCACCGAGAGCCGGAAGGCCCCCGCCTCGCTCGAGGGGCTGACCGCGACCGTGAGCCGGTCCGCGTAGGCGCCCGGGTCGCGGCCCTCGATCCGCACCGCGGGCGCAGCGGCGGTGTCGCTCCCCTCGTGGAGATCGTTGTCCAGGCCGAAGCCCGGCGCGGTCGCGGCGCGCACCTGCAAGCTCGCGGCCCGGCCCGTCGCGGCCGTGCGGAGCGCGAGGCGCCCCGCGTCGTCCGCGGTCACCTCGAGGTCCGCGACGACGGCGCCCACCGCCGCGCGGAGCTCGCCGAGGGTGACCGCGCGGCGGTCGTCGACGTTGCCGAGCCCCTCTCGCCGGTCGGTCGGGAAGCCGAGCGCCGCGTTCGCGTCGCCGCCCGTGACCTGGATCGACGCGAGCCTCCCCTCGGCGTCGGTGACGAGCTCGAGGCCGGCCCCGTCGGCGATCGCCTTGCACGCGTAGGTCTGCGCGTTGAGTACCGCGGCCACCTCGGCGAGCGTCGCGGCGGTGATGTCCACGAAGTCGGCGGCCTCGAACGTGACCGTCTGCTCGCGGCCGCCGTCCACCGTGAGGGTCAGCGTCTGTCCGTCGGCCAGCGCGAACGGCCCCGCCCCGCCGCTCGGCACGAACGCGGGCGAGCCGCGGAACGCGACGACGAGGTCGGGCCCGCCGGAGAGCGCGAGCACCAGCTCGTCGCCGTCCTCCAGGTGCAGCGGCGTCGTCGCGCCGAGGACCTCGGCCGGCCCCGCCGCGCCTGGCCCCGTGAGGATCCCGCTCGCGCGGACCGCCGCGGCGGTCGTCGGATCGGCCGGGTCCGCGTAGTGGACCGTGCGCACGCACCAGAGCTGGCCGCCGCCGTTCTCGAAGAACCCCATCGCGGCGAGCGCGAGGTCCGACTCCGGCGTGAAGCCGCCGAACACCTCGCGGTAGCGGTCCGGCGAGGTGCACAGGACCGCCCTCCCGATGGGGCCGCGCTCGGCGACGCCCACCGCGCCGAACACCGAGGTGGGGGCTGAGGGGATGCCGCGGACCCGCGGCTCCTCCTCCTCGATGTCGACCCTGGATGCACCGTCCACGTGTGGGCAAAGGCAGGTCGCGCTTGGGTGGGACGGAGTCCGGGGGTGACATCACGAGAACTGATGTCAATTCTACGAACCGTGATCACGCGTACGTCGGACGGTTCCTTGGTCGACCGGAGCGGACGCGTCCTGCACTTCAGCGTCGACCGTTTCGTCAGCAAGATTGTCGAGGGCGACGCGTGCTTCGTCTGTGGGAGGGCGCGGTCCGATGACCAGTTCAACGACGAGCATGTGATTCCGGATTGGGTGTTGCGCCGAGCGCGTGTCCATCACCAGCGGGTGACGCTTCCGAACGGAGTCCTTCGTACGTACGCGAAACACAGGCTGCCCTGTTGCCGGGCCTGCAATTCCGCTCTGGGACGGCTGGTTGAAGAGCCCATATCTCAGATGCTGAGCGGTGACTGGGACAGGATCCAAGCCGGCTGGACTGAGGAGAAGACGAAGCTGCTGTTCGCATGGCTCGCCCTCCTCTTCGTGAAGTTGCACCTCGTCGATCGCCGCCTGCGCTGGCACCCAGACCCGCGACTGGGCGCTGAGCCACTGAGCTGGCCCTACAATTGGGCCTCAGTTCACCATGCCCACTCGGTAGCACGGCACGTTGTCGCAGGGGTCGCCCTAGACGGCGCCGCGGTCGGGACTGTCTTCATTCATCCCGCGGCTGCGGTCGGGCAATCCCGCTTCGACCTCGCTGACCTGCATTTCGCCGAGACCATCCTGTTGCGCATCGATGACTTGCTGCTCTACGCGGTGATCAACGACGCGGGGATCGTGCTGCATCACATGGCGCCGTATATCCGCAAGCTCGGGCCGCTCACGGTCTGGCAAGCGCGGGAGCTCTTCGCCCGGCTCGCGTACTGCAACCTCCGAGTCGAGCAGCGACCCGCCTTCGTGACCGCGGCGGACGGGGACAAGCTGTCCATCGAGTGCGTAGCCTCGGATGAGTATCGCCTGCGCCCTCTCGATTCGTCGGTCCTCGGGAGGATCATGCGTCACTCTCTGGGCTCCCTCGTCTCCGGCCTAGCAGCCGAAGACCAGGCGGCACTGGATCGTGGAGAGCTCACCTTCATTCTGCGCCCGGACGGCTCGTTCTGCGCTCAACCCTGAACTCCACGCTGGTGGCCCCTGCCTAGGGTGTCTGGAAGTCTGGTTGTCGGTTGTACGAGGAGCGGTGTGCTGACCAACGAGGTCGCGTCAGCCGGACCCCCGGAGTACAGATCAAGCCCCCGGACGAGCAGGTCAACGGTGAATGCGGCTACCTCGTCGGGCCCGTCGATCGAAGTCCGAAAATCACCAGCCAGGTCCATCTCCCAGCGGACCCGCCCAGCCTCTGGGCGCTCAGGATCGCGGTCCATCTCCACCCACTTCGTCCGGTTCAGGAACTCCCCGACCGCGGCGAGCAGGTTGAGCAGCTCGACGACTCGATCCGAGCTGCCGGTGAGCCGAAACACCGCGTCGACGGTGAGCGGTGGGCGGTGGCGGACGATCTCCGGGCCATCGGGTCCGACGACGACCCGCTCGCGCAGCTCGCGTGTGCCGTACATGCGGTTCTGCGGGAGCCGGAGCGGCGACAGCACCAGCGCCGGCAGCGACGCGAGCGGGACGACGCGCACGCCGTCGACGTGGCGCTCGTCGGCGTAGTCGACCGAGACGCGCATCGTGGTGTTCGCGGCCAGGTCGCGCTTCAGCATCCGGAGGAGGGTCCGGACGAGGCGCGTGAGGTCGGACTCGGCCACGAGGCGCGGGCGCTGGAAGCGGTACCCAGCTCGGAGGACCGCTTGCTCTCCTGCGACCGGGGAGCCGTCGGTGTCGAGGTTCTCGAGCCGCACGTCGACCTGGCCGTCGGCGTGGGCGGGCGTCCGCACGTCGGCGAGCGAGCGCGGGCCGGACTCGTGCACACCGAGGACCTCGGCCCTGGCGTCGCCGAACCAGACCGCGACGCCCGCGCCGAAGCCGCGACCTCGCAGGCGCACCAGGTCGCCGCCCCCGGCTGGGCCGACGTTGGGCTCCACGGCCTCGAGGGTGGGGACCGGCATCAGCGCGGCCCGAGGCCGAGGCGGCGGCCCACGCGGGCCGCGAGGCGGCGACGCGCGCCGCGGACGGCGGCCTCGAAGGAGGGCTTGAGGAAGGGCCGCGCCGGGACGGTGACCACGACGACGCCCCCGCCGGCGCCCCCGCTCGGCTCGCCCCCGCCGCGCGCGCGGAGCACGCCGAGGTAGCGGCGCATCGCCGGCGTCATGGGGATCGCGATGGGGCCGGCGCCGCGCTCCTGAGCTTCAGCGATCTTCGCGAGGCTGCGGCCGTCCGAGGCGCGCGCCGAGCGCTTGACGCCGACGAACGCGTCGAGGCCGCGGGCCACGTAGGTGATGGCGCGCAGCAGCTCGCCGCTGGCCTGCAGCGCGCCTCGCCCGCGGACGCCCTCGAGCCAGCGGGACGCGAGGGTGAGGGGCGAGGGCCGATCGAGCGGCTTGCCGCCCGGCGCCTGCGCGCGGACGCCGCGGACGACCTCGTCCTTCGCGCGCCGCGCCTCCTCGCGGACCGCGGCCACGAGCCCACCACGCAGCTTGCGCGCGCTCCCCTCGAGCAGGCGCCGGGCGCGCCGCCAGTCGCCGGTGAGGCGGACGCTCACCGCGGCCTCCCCGCGGCCTGCCGGCGGTCCTCGAGCGTGACGAGGAGGAGGTTGCGGCGCGGGCGCGCGAGGTGGACTCCCCACCCGATCGCGCGCGCCTCCGTGACGTAGAGGCCGGGCGGGTCGACGAAGCGCTGGACGGGCTCGCCGTCTCTCGTGAGGAGGGCGCCGAGCCGGTCGCCCGGTGTGACGCGCGCGACGCCGGAGGCGGGGTCGACGAGGTCGAGGCGCTCGAGGTCGCGGAAGTGCATCACGAGCTGGAGCTTCGAACGCGGGCTGTTGCCGGCGGCGTGCATCTGCAGGTCGTCCATCGTCTTGGGCTCGACCTGGCACGGGACGCGGAGCGCGGGGAGCTCGAGTCTTCGTCGCTCGCCGACGCCGTCGCCGTCGCGGTCGACCAGCGCGGGCTCGTGGAAGTCGGGGTCGAACCCCAGCCCCGACTCCGGCGGCGCGACCATCATGAGCGCGCGGTCCAGCCGGTGGAGCTCGGCGAGGAAGACCTGCAGGAGGCGCCCACGCACTACGCCGCCCCGAGCCCGGCTGGGCGCGCGTAGCGCGCGAGGATGTCGTCGATCGCCACGTCGCCGGTCAGCTCGCCCTCGCGGCGGAGCGGCGCGAGGGTGTAGCTCTGGTCCCGCGTCCGCTCGCTCAGGATCCGCCAGCGGTTGCGCGCGTCGTCCACCGCGTCGACGTCGCCGAGGAGCGGGAGGAGCCGGATCACGAGGAGGACGCAGGCGCGCCGGATCGCGAGCGGCGTGCGGCCGAGGTCGGTGCCGTCCTGCTCCGTGTAGCCGAAGACGCCCTCGAGCTCGACCGACCCCCGCTCGCGCGGGAAGAGCCCGCGGGTGCGGCGGATGAGCGGTCCGTCGAAGCCCGGCCCGACCGGGGCGCCGCGGACGTAGAACGCCTCCTCGCGGAGCGAGAGCTCGTAGCCGTAGATGCGCACGCGCTCGAGCCGGATCGGCGGCGCGGGCGGCTCGAGGCTCGGCGTCCCGCGGCCGTCGACGCGGAGGCGCCGCCACCGCGGCTCGAACCACCACCCCGTGAGCCGGTCGATGGTCTGGCTCGCCTCCTCGATGAGCGCGCGGAGGCGATCGTCGGAGGCCTGCCGCGGGGTGACGCCCTCGGCGCGCAGGTCGGCGACGGTGCAGTAGCCGGCGCCCGGGAGCTCGGGGGCGCTCGAGACGACCTCGAACTCCTCGACGAACGTCCGCTCCGGCGCGCCCGGGGCGAGGCGGAAGTGCCAGCGGATCTCGTGCGTGCCGAGCGGCTCGTCGCCGGGGGCGGTCCAGGCGGCGGCGTAGTGGCCGCGCGCGAGCCGCGCGCCGTCTGGGCAGCCGCGCGTCGGGTCGAGCGCGCGGCGCGCGGTGACGAGCCGCGGCGCGGTGCCCGGCGAGGCGCTCGAGAGATCGAGGACCTCGAACTCGAGCGACGCGACGTCGACCAGGCGTCCGTCGACGCTCGTGTAGAGGTCGAGCGCGGGGTGCGCGCAGCTGCTCGACTGCCCTCGTCCGAGGCGCGCCATCGCCTACCCCTGCCCCGGCGGGCGGCTGCCGCCGACGACGACGGGCTCCACGATCTCATAGCGCGCGGCGTAGACCTGACGGCCCGCGGCGTAGGCGATCTCGATCTCCCAGACGCCCGGGCCGTCCGGCGTGAACGCGAGGCGGTACTCGCCCGGGCTCCCCTCGATCTCCGCCACCTCTACGCGCGACGGAGCGACGACCGCGTCGCGGTAGACGGTGACGCGGAGCGCGTCGCGGCCGAGCCCGGCGACCTTGGTGAAGCCGTCCTCGCCGAAGATGGGGAGCTGGTCGACCAGCTCGGCGCGCGCGTACGCCCGCCTCACGCCGACGGCGCCACGAGCTGGGGGGCGAGGCGCTCGAGCTCGGCGACGCTGTGCGTGCCGTCGACGAGGCCGAGGAGCTCCGCCTGGGTCGGCTCGCGCCGGGCCGCGCGCCACACGATCTCGCGGACGCGGCGGACGCGCTCGGCGCGCTCCTGCTCGAGGCGGTGCAGCGAGGGGCGCTGGCGCCATCGCCAGCGGCGCAGCGTCGCCTCGAGCGCGACCTCGAGGTCCCCCGCGTCGCGGGCCGCGTCGAACCGCGCGGCGTTCTCTCTCGCGCGGCGGCTCGCGTCGGCGTACGCGCGGTCGTCGTCGAGGAGGCGGAGCGCCGCCTCCCAGCCGTCCAGGTCCTCGCGATCGACGAAGCGCGCGCCCGTCCCGAGCGACTCGCGGAGGCTCGGCAGGTCCGAGGCGATCACCGGCACGCCGTTGCTCTGGGCCTCGACCGCGACCATGCCGAACGACTCCTCCGCGCTCGGCATGAGGACCACGCGCGAGGCGCCGTAGACCTCGCCGAGGTTGGGCGTCGGGTCGATGAGGTCGACGTTCGGGAGCGAGCGCTCGTCCTGGCCCCCGTAGCCGCCCCGGACGCCAAGGAACATGCGCCTCGGCATCCGGCGTGCGAGCTCGTAGAGGACGTGCGGGCCCTTGTTGGCGAACAGGTTGACGAGGGTGGCGGCGTAGCGGGGCGCGGCGCCCTCCGGCGCGCGGACGCGGTCCACGTCGACCGGCGGGCTGACGACGACGTGGTGGACGTTCCGGTTCGCGAGGTTGAGCAGGAACGTCGAGTTGAAGACGAACAGGTCGACCGCCTGGGCCAGGCCGGCCTCCGCGAGCTCGGTGTAGCCGTAGGGGCCGTGGCAGAGGATCACGACGGGCAGCCCGGTGGCCATCGCCACGCGGACGGTCGGGGCCGCCTGCTCGAACTGCGCGAACAGGGCGTGCGGGCGGAGGTCCTCGATGTAGCGGAGGTGCGCGGGGCGGATGCGGCCGTGGAAGACCTCGACGCCGTCGAGGCGCCGCCGCGCGCGGCGCTCCGCGCACTGCGTCGCGGTGACGACCGAGACCTCGTGGCCGCGCTCGGCGAGGGCGCGGTGGATCCCGTGCGCGCCCGTCTCCCCGCCCGCGAGCACGGGCAGGTACCGAGGGCAGAACGAGACGATCCTCATCGGGCGCCCACGCGGAAGAGGCCGACGTTGTGGCGGTCGCCCTCGAGGACGTGGAGGTCCAGGACGCGCCCCCCGCCTCGCTCGCACGCGGCGATGACCTCCTCGTCGGAGCGCGGGATCTCGTAGAAGCCCGCGCGGACTCCGTGGTCGGGCGCGGTGACGAGCCTCGGCTCGATCGGGGCGGGGGGCGCGCCGGCCTTCGCGAGCCAGAGCATCAGGAAGGCGTGGTCGGTCGCGACGCGCAGCAGCTCCGCGATCGGCCGGTCGATGTCCGGCAGGTGGTGGAGGAGGTCCACGCACACGGCGGAGCCGAAGCCGCGCCGCGCGAAGGTGAGGCCGCGCGCGTCTCCGACGCGGAGGTCCACGCCCGAGTAGCGGGCCCGGCCGCGGGCGAGCATCGCGCGGCTGGTGTCGACGCCGACGTACGGGAAGCCGTGGAGGGAGACGCGCCGGATCAGCGCCTCGTAGACGCGGCCCGTCCCGCAGCCGACCTCGAGGATCGAGCCCGCGGTGTGGTGGCGCTCCACCAGGTCGACGAGCGCCGACACCGCCGGCGCGACGGGGAGGCTGGGCCAGTCCCCGTCCAGCCACTCCGCCACCCCTGGCGCGTCCCAGGTCGGCTCGTCCGGTCCATCTCCGCGCACTCAGGGCTCCTTCGTTCCTAGGTCCACGCCGGTTGTGGTGAGGTGGCCGCGCTCGTCGACGGTGAACGCGAAGTAGCGGCCCTCGGGTGAGCGGAGGACGAGCCCGCGCTCGGCATCGCCGATGACGACCCACCCCGCCGTCCGGAGCGTCCCGCCCTCGTCGATGCAGGCGCCGCCGCGGGCGGCGGGCGGGTAGCTCCCGGAGACGTACGCGCCCGATGAGTAGCCTCCGCCAGCGTCCACGTAGGGAGAGCCCCGCCCGCCGCCGGCCCGCGCCGCGGCCGAGACCTCCAGGCGGCTCACCAGGAGGAGGCGCTCGACCGCGGCGCTCTCGCGCACCCTCAGCACGAAGGCGTCGACGTCGCCGCCGAGCTCGGTGACGCCGTCGAGCGTGTGGACCGCGTCGCGGTCGCCCGCGCGGAGCTCGCGGACGCGGAGCCGCTCGACCGCGGTGAGCGGGTTCTTGCGGCGCACGCGCGCCGCTCAGCCCTTCTTGGCGGTCGCGGCCTTCGGTGAGGGCGCCGCGTCCGCCGCCGGCGGCCTGGGCTCGCTCGGCTCGCGCGGCTTGGCCACCCGCACCGCCTCGGTCGCGAGCGCGGGGCGCTCCTCGCGGCGCTCCTCCTCGTCGAGCCGCCTCGCCTCCGCGTCCGTGCAGACGTCGAAGGCGAGCGGCGAGTGCTCGTCGCTGTCGATCTCGCGGACGCCCTCGAGGTGCTCGGCCATCTCGAGGTCCACGCGGACCCAGCCGCGCTCGACGTGGAACTTCACGCCGCGGTAGGTGTAGCGCTTGAGGACGAAGCCGCGCTTCGGGTCGTGCCTCTTGAGGCGGGCAAGGCGGGTCTTGGTGCTCACGCTCTTCCTCACAGCTGGACGTTGATCATCTTGGAGACGGCGTCCTCGTCGGCGTACCGGACGTCGAAGCCCATGCGGGCCACGACCTTGAGGACGCCCTCGGACACGTCGCGCTGCGTCTCGAGCTTCACCTTCTTGCGGAGCCCGACGTAGATGTTCTTCGGCGGCGTGAGGAGGACGTTCGTCTGGTCGCTGGCCGCGCCGAGGTTCTCGGGGAAGAGCGGCACGGGCGTGAGCCGGATGCCCGAGACCATCACCGGCTTCTCCCCCTCGAGGTAGGCGTCGCCGAGGCCGGTCTCGCGGTCGGCGAGCGTGTCGCGGTAGTCGATCTCCGCGTCCACCGACGTCAGGAAGCGCATCTGCTTGCGGATCTTCACGTACTCGCTCGGGAGCGACTTGAGCATGTCGGTGAGGAGGCTCTTGCTGAGCGGCGCGCCGGCGGCGTCGACCACGTGGCTGACCGCCTGCTTCAGCACGCCGTCGAGCTGGGCGAGGGTCGGGTCGGCGGAGGCCGTGTCGCCGTTGATGACGACGTCCTCCATGTCGGCGGCGATCTTCTCCGTGAGGAGGTTCATGATCGTCTGCCGCAGCTGACCCTCCTCGAGGTTGTCCTCGAGGACGTCGTCCGGGAGCCACACCTCGGCCTTGAAGCGCTTGCTCTGGAGCGTGACCGACGAGATGTCCGGCCGGCTGCGCTCCGCGAGCGGGAGCGGCGCGCCCGTGTCCGGGCGGAGCACGCGGTCGGTGAACTTGATGCGCGGGAAGCTCTGCTCCGGCGCGCTCATCGGCAGGGCGGTGACCCACTGCATGAGCACCGACTGCTTGATGAGGAGGCGCAAGAAGCGCTGCGCCGCCTTCGGCTTCAGGACGCCGCCGCCCGCGGTGAGGTCCGCGATGGCGAGGTCGGCCTTCTCGAGGATGCTGCGATTGCTGCTCATGGCGTGCTGGGCCCTCAGAGGTCGTGGAACGAGACCGACTTGTCGACGGCCGCGCGATCCAGGGGGTTGTTGAGATCGAAGGACCACGCGTCGTCGTCCTCGCCCTTCGCGCCGCCGGCGCGCTCGCCGGCGGGCGCGCTGTTCGGGAGGCCGAAGTGCTTCTCGAGCTGCGCCATGCGCTGCCCGAGCTTCTGCCGCTGCTCCTGGAGCCCCTGGCCGAGCGCCTCGACCTGGGCGAGCAGCGCGTCGAGCTTCGCCGCCTCCGGGGACGGCGCCGCCTTGGCGGCGGGCTCGGCCGCGGGCGGCGCGGCCGGCGCTGCGGGGCGCGGGGG
>JAUHXR010000205.1 GCA_030426845.1 Polyangia bacterium
CGCTCTGGCGGGGCGACGCGGAGCGCGCCGCGACCCTCGCGGCCCGCGCGCTGACGGAGGCGCCAGGCGACTCGGACGCGCGGCGGATCGCGGGGGCGGCGGCCGTGCTGGCCGGCCAGGCCGTCGAGGGGATGGCCGCGCTCGAGGGCGCGTCGCGCACCGACGTCACGGCCCGGCTCTGGCGGGCGGAGGCGCTTCTGGCGACGGGCGCGCTCGAGGGGGCGGTCGAGGCGCTGGCCGCCGCGTCCGCGGACGGCGCCGAGGGCCTCGCGGTCGGTCTCTTGCGCGCGCACGCGGAGGCGCGGTGCCTGGACGAGGCGCCGCACCTCGCTCCGGCGGGCCTCGAGGCGGCGCTGAGGGCCTCGGGCGGGTTCGAGCGGCGCTACGGGATCCCCCTCGACGCCGGCCTCCCCCCGTGGTGGACCTCGGACGACGACTTGACGCACGCGGCGCGGCGCGCGGAGCTCACCGAGCGCGCGCTCCGCGGCCTCGCGGGCAACCGCAGCCTCTCGCCGACCCGGATCGAGGGCGGCCGGCTCACCGCGGTGGAGGTGCCCCGATCGGTGCGCTGGCGGAGCGACGCGGCCCTGCGGCGGCTCGAGTCCGGGACGGAGGCCGACGCGCGGGCCGCGCTCGACGCGCTGGTCGACGCGCACCCGGCCTCCCCGCACCCGCGCTGCTTCCGCGGAGAGCTCGCGCTGTGGCGGGGCGCGCTCGACGAGGCCGACGCCGACTTCGCCGCCGCGGCCGCGATCGAGCCGGCGCGCTGGGCCTTCGTCGGTCAAGGCGCCGTGCACCTCCTGAGGGGAGACCTCGCGGCGGCGGAGTCGGCGTTCGCGCGCACCGCGGTGTTCGGCGCGGTGCCCGGAGCGACCACTCACGTCTACCGCGGCGAGGGCCTCCGGCGCGCCGGACGGACGGCCGAGGCGATCGAGGAGCTCACGATCGCCGCGACCGCGCGCCCGTCCCGGGTGAGCGCCTGGATCCAGCTCGCGATCCTCGAGCCCGACGGCCCCGCCTACGCCGAGGCCCGGCGGCGCGCCCCCGCGCTCCTCGCGCTCGCGGCGAGCGACCTCGGCCGACCGCTCGACGCCTCGCGCGACCCCGAGATTCTCGAGCGCGCCCTCGGCCTGCTCGCGGGCAACCGCTCGTCGCGGATCGTGACCGTCGCGCGGCCGTGCGAGCCGCTGCGGGCGCTGCCGCCAGTGGCCCGCATGCGTCGCTTCGCGCGCGAGGTGGAGGCGCTGCGGCAGGGCAGCGCGGACACGCCGGCGCACCTCGCGCGCGCGCACCGCCTGGCCGCGCTCCTCGCGCGGGCCCCCGCGCTGCCCGCGCCGCTCCCCGTGGCCGGGCTGCGGCTCCTCTCGGTGCAGCGCGCGCCGGACGGGATCGACCTCGTGCTCGGGCGGGCCGCGCCGCTCGGGCTGCTGCGCGTGCGGGGCCCGCGGCGGGTCGAGGCGCTGACGCCGCCGGGGCTCGCGGCGCCGCTGAGGTCGGCCCTCGTCGCGCTCGCGTCGCGGCTCGCGCGGAGCGGCTCACCGAAGAAGTGGCGCGCGGCGGCCGCGATCGCGGCCGAGCTCCCGGTCTCGGAGGCTGCGATCTGATCAGCGCGCGTCGAGCGAGAGGCGCACGACCTCCGCGGTGGCGCCGGGGCTCAGCGCGCGGTTGAACACGCCGACCGGCCGCCCCTCGAACGCGATCGAGACGCTCGCGGTGATCGGCGCCTCGGAGCCGCAGGCTTCGGCCGCGCGGAGCGAGACGACGACCTCGCCGGGTCCGGGCGCGGCGACGTGCGCGCGCTCGAGGCGGGAGGCCGGCTCCCCGCACGCGCCGCGCGCGTCGGCTCGCTCGACCTCGCCCGCGCCCTCGACCACGACGTCGACGTCCGCGTCGCCGCTCCACGACACGGCGACCGCGAGGCCGCCGCGCGGCGCCCCCTCGCAGCCCTCGTCGATCGGGCCGTCGCAGTCCGAGTCGACCCCGTCGCAGACCTCCTCGGCGCCCTCGACGCAGACAGGCTCCATGCGGGTGACGCCGTCGGCCGGGGCCGCCTCGCCGACCTCGAGCGTCGCGTCGCCGGCCGGGACGTCCCAGCCCTCCATCGACGCCGCACCGCCGCAGCCGACCGCAAGCAGCGCGCTCACCCAGGTGAAGGTTCGACCCATGCGGCTGCTCTACCACACCGGCGGCCCCGCCCCGAACCCCATGCGGCGAGGGCACCGTGCGCTACCCTCGCGCCCCATGACCGACCGCGACGCGTCTGAGCCGTCCTCCGACCAGGGCGAGAAGAAGAAGAAGAAGAAGAAGAAGAAGCGCAAGGGCCCCAAGGAGCGGACCGAGTCGAGCCGGCACTCGGTGGAGATCGACGGCGCGCTCCTCGAGTACACCGCCACCGCCGGGACGCTCTTCTTGCGCGGGCCGGACGACACCCCGCGGGCGAGCGTCTTCTACGTCGCCTACACCGCCGACCACCGCGGCGACCCGGCGGAGCGGCCGATCACCTTCGCGTTCAACGGCGGGCCCGGCTCGTCCTCGGTGTGGCTGCAGCTCGGCGCCCTCGGCCCGCGGCGCGCGCTCGTGACGGACGCGGGCCCGAACCGGTCGGGGGCCCCGCGGCTCGCGCCCAACGAGTGCTCGATCCTCGACGTGACCGACCTGGTGTTCATCGACCCGGTGGGCACCGGCTACAGCCGCGCCCTCGGCGAGACCGAGGCCAAGGAGTTCCACACCGTCAAGGAGGACGTCCGCTCGATCGCCGAGTTCATCCGCCGCTACACGACCCGGCACCGCCGCTGGACGTCGCCGCGCTTCATCGCGGGCGAGAGCTACGGGACGACGCGCGCCGCCGCGCTCGCCGCGCACATGTCGCAGCACGGCGCGATGGTCGACGGCCTGGTGCTCGTGAGCGCGGCGCTGATGTTTCAGAGCTTCGTGTTCGAGGCCGGCATCGACCTCCCCTACGTGCTCTACCTGCCGGCCTACACGGCGACCGCCGCGTTCCACGGCCGGCTCGACCCCGCGCCCTCGGACCTGCGCGCGTTCCTCGCCGAGGCGGAGCGCTTCGCGGTGGAGGAGTACCAGCCCGCGCTCACGCTCGGCGCGGCGCTCGACCCCGACCGACGGACGCGCCTCGCCGGGCGGCTCTCCGAGCTCAGCGGGCTGCCCGCGGCGCTCTGGCTCGAGCGCGACCTGCGGGTCGACCTGCCGACCTTCTGCCGCGAGCTCCTGCGCGGCGAGGGCCGCATCGTCGGCCGCCTCGACGCGCGCTTCACCGGGCTGCTCTCCAACCCGTCCGACGACCCCGGAGCGGAGGATCCGTCGCTCTTCTACCCGTACGGGCCCTACACCGCGCTCATGCAGGACTACCTCGCGCGCGAGCTCGGCTACGCGGAGGAGCGCCCGTACAACATCCTCAGCTTCGAGGTGAACCAGGGCTGGCGCTGGTCGGACGAGAACAAGCCAGTCGGCTTCATCAACGCTACCCCCGACCTGCGCCGCGCGATGATCGAGAACCCCGCCCTGAGCGTGTTCTTCGGCAGCGGCCTCTACGACCTCGCGACGCCGTACTTCGCGTCGATGCACACCGCGCGGCACCTCGGGCGCGAGCCCCAGATCACCGCGCAGATCACCGAGGCGTTCTACGACGCCGGCCACATGATGTACCTGCACGAGGCCTCGCGCCGGAAGCTGCGCGACGACCTCGTGCAGTTCTATCGCGCGGCGCTCGACTGAGCTCGGGCGGCCTCAGGCGACCAGGCGCAGGCCGTGGCGACGACGGTTCTTGTCGTCGTACATCCGCGCGTCGGCGAGCTCGAGGATCGCCGCGGCGTCGTCGCCGTCCGGCCCCGCGATCGCGACGCCGAGGCTCACGCGGAGCGGCTTGCCGCGGACCTCCTCGGCCTCGATGGCGTTCCGGATCCGCTCCGCGACGACCTTGGCGCCGCCGAGGTCGGTGTCGGGCAGGAGCACCGCGAGCTCGTCGCCGCCGAGGCGCGCCACGAGGTCGCCCCCGCGGACCGACGCCACGCAGGCCCGCGCGGTCAGGCGGATCGCCTCGTCGCCGGCGGCGTGACCGAAGCGATCGTTGATCTCCTTGAGCCCGTCCAGATCGAGAAGCACGAGGCAAGGACCCAGCCCGCGGCGACGGCGGGCGAGCTCGCGGCGCACCGCCGCGGAGAAGGCGCGCCGGTTGGCGAGCCCGGTGACCGAATCCTCGCTCGCGAGGCGCTCGAGCTCGCTGCAACGCAGCGCGCGCTCGGCCACCGCGTCGACGAGAGGGGCGACGCTCGGGTACTTCTCCCGCAGCGCGTGCTCGAGCTCGCGCCGCTTCCCCTCGACCTCCTCCGGGTTGCTCGCCGCGGCGAGCTCGGTGAGGACCGACACGAGGTTGGGGTTCCACTGCTCCATGCTTATCCGCCTCCTCTGAGCGACGGCGTCCCGCCGTCACTCTTCCCATCGGGCGGCTCGCGCCGGCCCCTTAGGAAAAAGTCGGAGACATCAAAATCGCTTCCCCATCTTCAGGGTGCGGACGAGGTCGTTGGGGTGCGTGGCCGCGGCGCGCGCGGACTCGGGCGTGATCAATCCGTCGCGGACCATCGTCACGAGCTGCTGATCGAAGGACTGGGTCCCGTACTCGCTCGCGCCCGACTCGAGCGCCTGGGTCAGGCCTCGGAAACGGGCCGGGTCGCGGATGCAGTCCTGGATGGTCGGGGCGCGCATGAGCACCTCCGTCGCGAGGATGCGCTCGCGCGCGCCCCGCTTCGGGATGAGGCGCTGCGAGACGATCGACGCGAGCACGTCCGCGACCCGCTCCCGGATCGCCGCCTGGTGCTCCTCCGGATAGAACTGGAGCATCCGCTGGATGGCCCGTGCGCTGTCCTGGGCGTGCAGGGTCGAGACCACCACGTGACCCGCCTCCGCCGCGGCGAGCGCGACGTCGAACTCCCGCGTCGTCCGGATCTCCCCGACGAAGATCCAGTCGGGGTCCTCGCGCAGCGCGCCGGTGAGCCCCTGCTCGATGTCGTCGACGTCGCGCCCCACCTCGCGCTGGCTGAATGTGGAGCGGTGCTCGACGAACATGAACTCGATCGGCTCCTCGATCGTGACGATGTGCATGCTCCGCTCCTGGTTCACCCGCTCCAGGAGCGACGCGATGGTCGTGCTCTTGCCGTTGCCGGTCGCCCCGGTCACGAGCACCAGGCCGCGGTCGGCGCCGACCACCCGCTTGACCACCGGGGGGATGCGCAGGAGCGCGAAGTCGGGGATCACCTTCGGGATCGTGCGGAGCACCAGCGCGGGGGTGCCCGCCTGGTGGTAGAAGTGGACGCGCATCCGCCCCACCCCCTCGACCTCGCACGCGAAGTTGCCCTGACGCGCGGCGAGGCGGGACGGGTCGATGCCCGCGTAGTGCGCGAGCACCTGCCTCGACACCTCGATGAACTCGGCCGTCAGCGGCGGGTGCTCGAGCGGCCGGAGCACGCCCTCCATGCGGACGACCGGGGCGTGACCGGCGCGCATGTGGACGTCGGAGGCGCCGGCCGCGACCGAGCCCTTGAGGATGCGCAGCAGCACGTCGCGGCCCTGGGCGACCGGGCGCGCGTGAGACTCCGGCATCGCCTCCACGGCTCAGCCCGCCGCCGCCGAGGAGCCCACCCGGACCTGGCCGATCGGCGCCGCGACGCTGAGCCCTGGGCGCTCGACCACGACCTGCCGGCCCACGCGCGACTCGAGGCCCACGACGAGGGGCGCGAGGAGGTTGGCGGTCGGCTGGCCACCGTCGGCGGGGACGGTGACGATGAACGCGACCGCGACCTCTTCGTCGCGCGCGAACGCCGCCGTCGCCGCCTTGATCGGGTAGCCCTCCCAGGCCGTCTCCGCGTCGACCACGAGGAGCTGGACCTCGGGATCGCGGCAGCTGACGAGGACGCGGATCGGGTTGTCCGTGTCGAAGTCGCAGAGCAGCCAGTCGCGGTGCTCCGAGAGCCCGAAGATGCCCTCCGGGAAGGAGATCTGCGCGCCCGCGGCGACGCCCTGCTCGACCGCGCGCGCGAGGGCGCGCTTGTTCTCGTCGCTCACCCGCTCGACGAGCTCCTGACGGTGGACCGGGAGCGCGCGCGGCGCCTTGATCCCGAG
Organism: Polyangia bacterium; assembly: GCA_030426845.1. Lineage (GTDB taxonomy): Bacteria > Myxococcota_A > Polyangia > Polyangiales > Sandaracinaceae > JAUHXR01. Next base: position 6,133 of record JAUHXR010000205.1, read on the forward strand.
CCGCACGCGGCCCCCGGAGACGCTAACGACGGTGACTTCGATGTCGGCCCCGATCAGGATCGTCTGACCGGCGCGGCGAGTGAGCGTGAGCATGGCGGTCCTCCTTGACCAGCATGGCGTTCAGGGATGGATCAGCCCCCGCTGCCGAGGAGCGACGGGGGGGGTAGCTGCTGGGCGATCGAGAGCGCGTCGCGGAGCGCGCCTTGCGCCCGCACGAGCTCGGTGAAGGCCTCGACCGGGTCGGCCTCGGTGAGGTCCGCGCGGCGGCGGATCGCCTCGTCGCGCAGGCGAGCCGCCGCGGCCTGGGCCTGGATGAGGCCCTGCTGCGCGGCGCCGCCGGCGGCGCGGGCGTCGGCCACCTGCGAGGCGACCGACGAGATGTCGTCGAGCATCGAGTGCACGGCCGGACCGTCGTTGGCGCGCAGGCTCGCCTCGAGCTGATCGAGCGCGGCGAACGCGTTGACGCCGCTCGTGCCCCCGAAGGCGTCGCCCCCGGAGATCTGGGTCGAGACGCGCACGCCCGGGCCGATCTCCAGCTCGCGCAGGGTCGACTCACCGTTGAACGCGCCGGTCGCGTCGTAGGGCGGGCGGTCCACCGCGAGGCCGCCGAACACGTACTCGCCCTCGAACCGCGTGTTCGAGAGCGACAGGAGCTGGCTCCGCAGGACCGAGACCTCCACCGCGAGGCTGTTGCGGTCGTCGGGCGAGAGGTGGTCGTTGGCGCCCTGGACCGCGATCTCCTGGACGCGGCCCCACATCGTCGCGACGTCGTTGAGCGCGCCGTCCACCGCGTTGAGGCGATCGAGCGCCTCGCCCGACGTCTTCATCACCGTCTCGGCCCGGCGCTCGGTCGAGCGGGTCGAGCGCGCCGACGCGGCCGCCACCGGATCGTCGCTCGGCTTGCCGACCCGGAGGCCGGTCTGGGCCACACGCTGCGCCTCGTACGTCTCCGCTCGCCGCGCCGTGAGGTTGGTCGTCGCGAGGTCGGTGAACATGGAGTCGGAGACGCGCATGACGGTCACCTCCCGAGGTTGACGAGCTGCTGGAGCATCTCGTCGGCGGCGGTGATGACGCGCATCGCCGCCTGGTAGCCTCGCTGGAACTTGGCGAGGTTCATCATCTCCTCGTCGACGGAGACGCCGGACACGCTCTCGCGGAGCGCGCTGATCTGGGCCTCCGCGTCGTCCGCCACCGACTCGTCGATGCGCGCGCCGCGGATCGCCTCGCCGGCGCGGCCGATGATGCTGCCGAGCGCCTCTTGCGCGGTGCCGGTGCCGCCGAGCGCGATGTCGGCGTCGGCCAGCGCGTTGAGCGCGAAGGCGTTCCGGTTGTCGCCCGTCGCGAGCGCCGGGTCGGTCGCGGCCGCGATGCGGTCGGGCTGGCCGTCCACGTCGGCCGAGATCGAGAAGGCCGCCGCCGCGCCGTCGACGGCCGCGAGCGGGGTGAAGAGGTTCCGGCCGGTGCCGCCGTCGGCGCCGAAGCCGGCCGAGTGCACCGCGTTGTACGCGCCAGCGATGTCGAAGGCGAGCTGGTCGAGGGCGCCGCGCGCCTCCTCGATCGCGCCGTCGCGCGCCGCGACGAGGCCGCCGAGGACCCCGGAGTCCGCGAGCGCGGTGACGTCCTGGGCCTGGCCCGCGGTCATGCGCGTCAGCGTCATCCGGCCGGTCGTCGCGTCCGTCGCGGCGGCGAGCTCGGCCGCCTGACCGTCCTCGGTCACCAGCGCGAGGCTCCCGCCGAGCAGCACGCTCAGCCCCCCGTCGTCGCCCTCCACGGTCGTGATGGGGAGCTTCTCGGAGAGCTCGCGCACGAGCTGGTCGCGCTGGTCGCGCAGGTCGCTCGCCTCGCGTCCGCCCAGCTCGCTGCGCTGGATCGCCTGGCCGAGCTCGGCGATCGCGCCGATCGTCTGGTTGATCCCCTCGACCTCCGCGCCGATCTGCGAGTCGAGGTCCTCCTGGGCGCGCGCGAGGTCGGCGTCCGCCCGGTGGAACGCGGTCGCGAGCCGCTCGCCGGTGGCGAGGAGCTGGTTGCGCACCGCCGGCTCGGAGGGGCGGCCGATCAGCTCGGCGATCGCGACCTCGAAGTCGTCGAGGCTCGAGGCGACGCCGCCCTCCTCCTCGCTGAACACCCGATCGAGGACCCCGAGCGCGGTGTGCCGCGTCTCGGCCTCGCGCTGCGCGGAGGTCGCGCCGAGCATGCGGCGCTCGAGGAGCTGATCGATCACCCGCCGGCTCCCGCGCACCTCGACCCCGCCGAGCGCCGGCGGGGCGAAGGGGGAGAGGCGGACGTCGCGGCGCGTGTAGCCCTCGACCGTCGCGTTCTGCGCGTTCTGCGACGTCACGGCCAACCCGTATCCGTGCGCGTGCAGACCCGTCGCGCCGGTGTTCAGGAGGCCGAAGAGGGTGCTCACAGGACGCCTCGCGCGTGAACGACGGGCGGGCCCGAGCTGCTCTTGCCGTCGGCGCCGTAGCGCGCGCCCTGCTCCTCACCCGCGAGGGCGCGGTAGTAGACGACGAGGCGCTGGATGAGCGCGACGTTGCTGCGCGCCATCTCGGCGAGGCACCGGAACGACGGGCGCTCGAGGAACTCCTCGTCGCGGGCGCGGTCGATGAGCGCCTGCTTGCGCGGCTGGATCGACTCGAGCGCGTCGACGTCGGCGCGGAGGGCCGCGGCGCGCTCCTCCCCGAGCAGCTCGGAGAGCTCGCGCAGCACCTCGGCGCTGCGCGGACGCGTACGCACGCTCGAGCCGAGCTCGACTTCGGGAGCCTCGAGGACCTGCGCCGCGTCGCCCATCTCAGAGCTCCTCTTCCAGCATGCGCGCCGCGATCTTGCGCGGATCGATCTTCAGCTCGCCGTTGGCGATCGCCTGACGGAGCCGCTCGATGCGCTCGGGGTCGGGGCGCTCGGGCGCTCGCGCGTGCGAGAACGCCTCGGCGGCCGGGCTCATCCGGACCTCGGTCGCCTCCCCGCGGACCCCGCCCGCCTCCGGGCGCTCCGAGCCGCCGCGATCGGCGTGGCGGCGCGTGGAGTCGACGCGCGCGTACGGGTTGTGGCCGGTGATCTTCATTCAGGAACCTCCTGCAACCAGGCCATCGGACGATCCGCCCCGGACCTTGAGGAAAAAGATCGACTTCCTGGAGATTCTTCCAAGTCCTCGAGATCATGTACGGAAGGAGCGGCGTTCGGATGAACGGGGCGCTCCTCGGCCCCCCCGTCTTCGGGACGGCGGAGCTCGATCAGCTCGATCTGGGCGAACCCGCCGCGGACGTCCTCGCCCCCGTGGGTGCCCGCGCGGTTCCAGGTGCGGCGGGTCATGTGGTGGGCGCCGCGGCTGCGGCCCTCCCAGCCGTCGAAGACCACCCGCTGGACGCGGCCGGCCTCGTCGTACTCGACCTCGTGGACGCGCTCGACGATCCCCATGTGCCCCGCGCGGTCGCCCACGCTCGAGCCCACGATCAGGAAGGCGCGCTCGCCGCGGACGATCGAGGAGTCGAGGCTCCCGGCGCTCTCGCCCGTCGCGACCTGACCCCAGCCGCCGCGCAGGCGGCCGCGGCTCACGTCCTGGGTCACGCCGTCCGGGCCCATGTAGCCCCAGCCGCGGGTGCGCCCGATCAGCGGGACCTGGAAGCCGGCGCGCCGCGCGAGCTCGAACGCGAAGAGGTTGCACTTGTAGCGGTCCTGGAAGCCGGCCGCGTCGCGCACGTTGAAGGTCGCGACGCCGTTCGGCCCCTCGGTCGAGAAGTCGCTCGCGAGGTCCGCCTCGGTGAGCCGACCGGCCCGGCCCCACTGCGGCGCGAAGCCGTTCGGGCCGAGCATCGCGCGCGCCGCGTCCTGCAGGCGCCCGGTCATCCCGCCGATCGCCGCACCGGACGCCGGACGCACCTCGAGGATCTCGCCGCTCACCCGGGGCGCGAACGGGGTCAGGGGCCGCAGCTCCGTCCCCTGGCGCTGGGCCGTCGCGTAGGCCTCGGGCCCGAGCATCGACCGCTCGATGACCTGCGCGAGGCCCATGCCGCCGGCCGCCGCCATCGAGTCGGCGAAGTTCTGATCGAAGAGGTGCGCGTACATCTGCGACCCCGGCCCGCTCCCGAAGATGCCGCTCTCGCCCACCGTGCTGCGCATCACCTGCACGAGCTGCGAGAGGAGCAGCGCCTCGAACTGGCTCGCCGCCGACCCGATCTGCGCGCGGCGTGCGGCCGCGGGATCCGCCTCGGCCGAGGCCCCCGCCGCGCCGTTCGGGCCGCGCCGCTCGGCCGCCGGATCGCGCTCGGCCGCGCCGAGCGCCGCGAGGGGGATGGCGCCGGGGGCGGTGACCGTCACTGGACCTCGATCTCCGCCTGGAGCGCGCCCGCGGTGCGGAGCGCCTGGAAGATCGCGATCAGATCGCGCGGCTGCGCGCCGAGCGCGTTGAGCGCGTTGACCACGTCCTGAAGGCTCGCGGCCGGGCCGATGCGCCGCAGCGCGCCCCCGTCCGCGCGCACCTCGACCGCCGACTGGTCGACCGTCTCGGTCTCGCCCTCGGCGAGCGCGTTGGGCTGCGAGACCGCCTCCTGCTCCGCGACGAGGACGGTGAGGCCGCCCTGCGCGATCGCGACCTCGCTGATCTGCACGTGCGCGCCGACCACCACGGTCCCGGTGCGCTCGTCGATCACGACCCGCGCCCGGCGCTCCGGCTCGACGTCGAGCACCTGGATGCGCGCCATCAGCGCGACGCGATCCTCCTCGCTCGGCACCGTGATCCGCACCGTGCCCGAGTCGAGGGCCCGCGCGCGGTCCGCGCCGACCTCGCCGTTGATCGCCTCGACGATCCGGCGCGCGGTGATGAAGCTCGGGTCGCGCAGGGTCAGGGTGATCGGGCCCTCGCTCGCCAGGCCGTTGCCCGCGACCCGCCGCTCGACGATCGCGCCCTCGGGCACGCGGCCGGCGGTGAGGTGGTTGCGCGCGACCGAGCTGCCGCTCGCGCCGCTCGCGCCGAAGCCGCCGAGGAGCACCGCGCCCTGGGCCACCGCGTAGACCCGGCGGTCGGCGCCGTAGAGCGGGGTCTGCAGGAGCGTGCCGCCCTGGAGGCTGCGCGCGTTGCCGAGCGACGACACCGTCACGTCGACGTGGGTGCCCGGGTTGGCCGACGCTGGGAGCGTGGCCGTGATCATCACCGCGGCCGCGTTGCGCGTCTGGATCATGCTCGGGTCGATGGTGGCGCCAAGCCGACGCAGCATCGCGGCCGTCGACTGGAGCGTGAAGCGCGCCTGGCCGCTGTCGCCGGTGTTCGCGAGGCCGACCACGAGGCCGTAGCCGACGAGCTGGTTGTCGCGGACGCCCGCGATCTCACACACCTCGAGGATGCGCGCGGCGTGGGCCCGCCCGGGGGCGAGGGTCGCGAGCGCGAGCGCGAGGCCGAGGGCGATCGGGAGGAGTCGGGTCACAGCGGGTTCACGTGGTTGAGGATCTGCTGGAGCCAGCCCATGCGCTGGTTCTGGGTGAGGTCGCCGCGGCCGGTGAACTCGATCTCGGCGTCCGCGATGCGGCTCGACGGGACGGAGTTGTCGGGGGCGATGTCCTGCGGGCGGATGACGCCCGAGACGTAGATGTGGAGCTCCTCCTCGTTGACGAGCAGGACCTTGGTGCCCTCGATGAAGAGGTCGCCGTTGGGCAGCACACGCCGGACGCGCACCGCGACCTCCGCCTGGATGTTGCTCGAGCGGCGGGTGTTGCCCTGGCCGCTGAACTGGGTGCTGCTCATCAGCGAGACGAGCCGCGACGGGTCGAGGTCGGGGTACGCCGACTGGAGGGCGGCGACGAGGCCGAAGAGCCCGCCGACCCCGAGCTCGAACCCGCTCTCGCGATCCATGTCGGTGGCGGCGTCTCCGATCGCGCGCGGGTTCTCGTCGACCCGGATGGTCACGAGGTCGCCGGTCTGGCTCGCGCGGAAGTCGGCGAAGAGGCCGCGGCTCCGGTCCTGCCAGGCGCTGCCGTCGGAGAGCGGCTGGCCCTCCTCCTCGTAGGGGCCCGGCTCGTACTCGCGGTGACGCGGGGTGTAGGTGCGGATGTGGCTCTCCGGGTAGCACCCGGCCAGCGCGAGCGCCGCGAGGGCGAAGGCGAGGATTTTCACGTTCACGGCAGCACCTCCGCGCGCTCGGCGTCGAGGATCCGAGCCCGCAGCGGCGCGTGGCTCGAGAGGCTGGTCACCCGGATGACGTCGCCGACGCGACCGGGCTGGCGCGCGACCCCGGGGGCGCTCGCGACGACGTTCCCGAAGCGCGCGAGGAGCCGGAGCCGGCCGCCGGGCGAGACGACCGGAGCGGGACAGCGCACGGTCGCCTGGGCCGGCACGCGCACCGTGCGCCCGCCAACCTCGAGGACGATCACGAAGGGCGAGCTGCCCGACCGCTCGGGCGCGCGGCCCTCGACCGAGACCGAGAGGGGCCCTTCGCCGACGGTGGCCTCGGTGCGCACGTCGATCCGCTCGACCACGCAAGGCGCGAGGGCCTCACGGGCGACGGGGCCAGCCTCCTCGACGAGCTGGGCGGGGTCGAGCCGCCGGGCGCCGCGGCGCACACGGCTGACGCGCGGGATGGCGAGGCCCTCGGCGCGGCGGTCGGCGCGGCGCAGGGCCGCGAGCACCTCGCTGCGGGTCACCACGCGCTGACCGCCGGGGGGCGGGGCCGGCCCGAGCGAGACCTCACCGAGCTCGGTCCCCTCGAGCGCGGGCAGGATCTCGTGGAGCCGCACCTCGTCTTGCGCGGCGACGGGGCGCGGGACGGCCAGGGCGGCGAGAGCGATCGTCAGCCCGAAGCCGACGGGGAGGGACAGGCGCATGCCGAGGTCCTCAGCAGGCCACGTGCCAGCGCGTCCGTGATGCCGATCCCGCGCCCGAACGCCGCGCCCCCCGCCTCCCGAAGTCAACCCGCTGGCGGAGCCCGCCGCGCCTTTGACGCGAGGCCTCTCCCGCCGGGTGGCGCGCGCCTCGCCGCGACGCCTCTCTCCACGCGAGCCACGGCCGCGCGGCCCGGCGCGAGGCTCAAGAAGCCGGCGCCCTCGCCGATAGGGAGGGTGTCGGTGGCAGGGACGCCACCGGGAGGTGCGCTTTGGATATCGCCACGCTCGGAGGAATCCTCCTCGGTTTCGGCCTCATCCTGGGGTCGATCCTGATGGGCGGCTCCCTCTCCGCGTTCATCGACTTTCCGAGCATCCTCATCGTCGTCGGCGGCACCATCGCGTGCACCCTCACGATGGAGCGGCTCGAGAACGTCCTCGGCGCCTTCAAGATCGCGATGAACGCGATCCAGGCCAAGCGCTCGCCGGCGTCCGAGGCGATCAAGCGGATCGTCGAGCTGAGCGCCATCGCCCGCCGCGAGGGCGTGCTCGCGCTCGAGAACGAGACGATCGAGGACGAGTTCCTCGCCAAGGGCGTCCGCATGGCGGTCGACGGCATGGCGGAGGAGGAGATCATCCGCACCCTCGAGGCCGAGCTCGTCGCGATGAAGGAGCGGCACTCGCGCGGTCAGAAGCTGTTCAAGTTCATGACCGCGACCGCGCCCTCCATGGGGATGATCGGCACGCTCATCGGGCTGGTGCAGATGCTCCAGAGCCTCGACGACCCGTCGTCGATCGGCCCCGCGATGGCGGTCGCGCTGCTGACCACGATGTACGGCGCGATCATGGCGTTCGTCGTCTGTGGACCGATCGCCGAGAAGCTCGGCCTCCGCAGCAAGGAGGAGGCGGCCAAGATGGTCGTCGTGATCGAGGGCATCCAGTCGATCGTCAAGGGTCAGAACGCCTCGATCATCCAGGAGAAGCTCGAGGCCCGCCTCGCGCCCAAGGAGCGCGAGGGCGGCGAGAAGAAGGCGGCCTGAGGTGGACGACGACGACGAGGAGGAGGCGGAGGAAGGAGCCCCCGCGTGGATGGCGACCTTCGCCGACATGATGTCGCTGCTCCTGACCTTCTTCGTGCTCCTCCTCTCCTTCGCCAACATGGACGTGGTCCAGTTCCGCGTGATGATGGGCTCGGTCCGGGACGCGTTCGGCGTGCAGTTCGAGGAGCCAGGCGACTTCCAGGCCCGCGCCAACACGCCCGTCACGATCTCGGAGGGCGGCTCGCCGTCGGACCCGTCCGTCCTCGCGCAGTCCGCGGCCCTGATGCGCCTCCAGCGCCGGCTCCGGGAGGAGGGCCTCGAACACGTCGTGCAGGCCGACCAGACGTCGCGCGGCATCTCGCTGCGCATCCGCGACGCGGTGCTGTTCGACAGCGGCTCGGCCACGCTCCTGCCAGACGGGCGCGACGTGCTCACGCGGATCGGACAGATCTCGCAGGAGTTCACGCGCGAGCTCGCCATCGAGGGGCACACCGACGACCGGCCGATCCACACTGCGCGCTTCCCCTCGAACTGGGAGCTCTCGGCGGGGCGCGCGAGCGCGGTGCTGCGGCACCTCGAGCAGACCAGCGCGGGCCCCGAGTCGATGAACGTCGCGGGCTACGCGGACACCCGCCCGGTGGCCGACAACGACTCCGACGACGGGCGCGCGCTGAACCGGCGGGTCGAGTTCATCTTCACCCGGCCGCACGAAGAGGGCGACCCGGAGGAGCCGACGCAGCGCGCCACCGCCGATGACGCTTCCGACGAAGCTTCCGACGAAGCTTCCGATGAAGCTTCTGATGAAGCTTCCGACGGAGTTTCCGATGAGGCGGCTGACGGGTTGGCCCGCGAGGGCGAGACCGGCGACGGCGCCGACGAGGACGGCGACGAGGACGGCGACGAGGACGCGGACAGCCACGCCGCCGCCGAGCCGGCCGAGGCCGACGCGCCGACCGCACCAGCGGACACGACCACGAGCGAGGAGGAGAGCGGGTGAGCCTGTTCCGACGACGGTTCGGGGGTGGCGCAGAGTCGACACCGCCGGAGGAGCCCCCGGGGCGGAAGGACGCGCTGCGCGCGGAGCTCCGGAGCCTGAGCGGGTCCGCGGGCACCACCCGCGGGGACAGCCCGCGAGGGGCGCGGGCGCGCGGCGCGCCGTGGATGGAGCAGGTCGCCCTCGGGCTGCGGCCGATCGCGTCGGCGCTCCGCCTCCGCGCCGCCGCCGCGGATCTCGATCGCCTCATCCGCGCCGACGGAAGCGGCGCCGGCGACCTGGGCCTGCCGCGGCTGCTCGGGGTGCTGGAGTCGCTGAGCCAGCAGGCCGGCCGGCTCCGCGAGGGCGCCGACCTGATGCGCGAGTGCCTCGCCGGGCTGCTCGACGCGCTCGGGCGCCTCGAGCAGGGCGAGCTCGACACGGCGGAGACCCTCTCGGTCCTCCGCGATCGGCTGACCGCGGCCGACGACATCTCGGACCTCGAGGAGCTCCGGGCCGCGCTGCTCGACCACGCCAACGCGCTCATCGACGCGACCGCCCAGCGCACGGACGCGATCGCCGCCGTCGCCGAGACGGCCCGCGACAGCGAGGCGCGGGCGCGGGCCCTCGAGGTGGCGCTGCAGGACGCGACGTCGGAGGCGCGCACCGATCCGTTGACCGGCCTGCTGAACCGGCGAGGCCTGGACGATGCGATCGCCCGGCACAGCGCCCGGGGCACCCCCGTGGGGGTGCTGGCGATCGACCTCGACCGGTTCAAGCGCATCAACGACGAGCACGGCCACAGCGCCGGCGACGCGGTGCTGCGGGTGGTCGCCGACCTGCTGCGGGCCGAGCTGCGGGGCGACGACGAGGCGTTCCGGGTGGGCGGCGAGGAGATGCTCGTCCTGCTCTTCGAGGCGGAGTGGCAGGGCACGCGGGCGACCGCGGAGCGGCTGCGGACCCGCCTCGCGCGCCGGGCCATCCCGGTCGGCGCGGACGTGAGCCTCCGGGTGACGATGTCGATCGGGGTGGCGCTCTGGGCCCCGCCCCAGCCGTTCGACGAGGCCTCGCGGATCGCCGACCAGGCCCTCTACCGGGCCAAGGAGTCGGGGCGCAACCGCGTGGTGGGATGAGCGCACGCACGCCCACCGTCAGTGAGGGTTTGCACCCTGGCCGGATGGCCTCATGATTCGGGAGCGCGCGACGAGAGTGGTCCGTTCGACGCTTCCCCGGGGGAGAGAGCGTGGGCCGGATCGAGTTCACCTCGAGTCAGCAGATCTCGAGGCAATCGCGACCCGGAGCCCTCCCTACCCGCGCGCCACCGCTCCTACCCAGAAACACCCCGATGGCCAAGACCCGCTCTTCCGCTGCGCGCGCGCGCACCGGGCGCGTACGCGACCCGTTCGACCTCTACCTCGCCGGCCTCGGCGAGCTGACGCCCCCCCTCGACCGCCCCGGTGAGGTGCAGGCGGCGACCCGCATCGAGGCGGCCGAGCGCGCCTGCCTCGACGTGGTCCTCGAGGAGGGGGTCGCGCTGCCCGAGCTGACCGAGTGGGCCGACGGCCTCGAGCGCGGCGAGATCGAGCGCGTCGGGCTCCTCGAGCTCTTCTCCTACGAGGGCGAGGACGGCGCGCGGGAGCTCGCCAAGCGCTTCCTCGCGGT
>JAUHXR010000206.1 GCA_030426845.1 Polyangia bacterium
TCGGTTCCTCTCAGAGGTCCAGGGCGTAGCCGATGGTGAGCCCCGCCCAGCCCCAGATCGGGCTGGCCAGGTCGCGCGCGGCGCTCAGGCAGTCGGTGCCGGTGCTCGCGTCGGCGCCCTCGGGCCGGATCGTGCACGTGTCCGCGTCGCTCTCGATGATCCCCGTCGCGCCGAACCCGATGCGGCCGAAGAGGCCCATGTCCCAGCGGTACTCGAAGGTGATCCCCGCGTGGACGTCGAACGCGAAGTCCCAGCGGCGTGTGATCGTGAAGCTGTCGGGCTGGGTCGCGCCGACGCCGGGGAGGGTGCTGTCCCACTCCTGCGAGCCGCCGCCGGCGCCGAGCATCATGCCCACCGCGGCGTTGCCGATCGGGAAGTTGAGGCGCAGGCCGCCGGCCACGCGGCCGCCGAAGCGCGCGACGCCGCCGCCCGCGTAGATCGTGATGTAGCGGTAGGGCGTGAACTCGATCGCGCCGCCCGCGACCCCGAACGGCGTGTCCAGGCCGAGCGTGATGCTGAGCTGGAGCAGGCTGTCCCAGACGTCGCCGTCATCCGCGGTGGGGTCGGAGTCGGACACTTCCGGCTCGGGGTCGTCGGCGTAGGCCGGCGCAGCGGAGAGGAGGAGCCCAGTGAGGAGGGCCAGACAGAGCTGTCGACGCAAGGGCATGGGGCGTCCTTTTAGCTCCCCTGCCGAGGCGATCAAGCAGAGACGCGAACAACCGGAGGCGCGGCGAGCGACGTCTCGGTGGGGCGCGAGGTCAGAAGCGGAGGGCGAGCTCGCCGAAGCCGCCGCCGTCGAGGCGCGGGCCTACCGCGAGGTGCGGGCCGCCGTGGCGGGCCGACGGGCCGAACACGCCGGGCTGCAGCAGATCGACGATCACGAGGATGAGGCCGAGCGCGCCGGTCACCCCGGCGGCGACGGCCAGGCCGATCGACGCGTTCTGGAACGTCTCCGCGTTCCGGTAGTGATCCGCGTCGGCGCCCTCCTGCGGGAGGATCGTCGGCGCTCCCGCGGTGCCGGGGGGCGCGCTGATCATGCGGAACTCGGAGTTGGACGCGTCAGCGGTGAGGACCGCCGCGGTGATCGCGCCGCCGCTGAGGGCGAGGCTGATCAGGCCGACGACGAGCAGGGCGTGGTCCGGCCCGGGGCCCTGGTAGGTCGAGCCCTGGGTCGAGCCGCCTTCCACGATCTGGACCGAGCCGCTCCCCGACCCTCCGGTCGCACCGCCCGAGCCCCCGCCCGTCGCGGGGCCGCTCACGAAGGGGTTCGGCACGCCGCCCTGACAGCGACCGCCGAGCGCGCTGGCCTGCTCGTTGGCGTGGTCCCGGAACCGCCCGCTCTGGTCGAGCGCGGCGCACTGGCGATACCAGGCGATCGCGTCGCAGCTCCGGTTGGAGCGCTCGAGGGCGAGCGCCATGTTGCACGCCGAGGACGCGCGCGGCGACAGGCGGTAGCTGCGCTCGAAGTACTCGCTCGCGATCTGGGGGCGGCCGGCGTTCATCTCGCCGACGCCGCGCTCGAACAGGGTGCGGGCCTGGGCCTCGCTGTCTTGCGCCTGCGCGGGCGCGGCCAGCAGGCCTCCGCCGAGGAACGCGGCGCCGAGGAACGCGGCGCCGAGGAGGGCGGCTGAGCGCGCGACGGCGGAGATCGGGGACGGGGCGTGGGTCATGGTTAGTCGTAGGTGTTGATCGGTTCGCCGCCTTGCCACGGCGAGTTGCGCGGCGGCGGCGTCGTGGCCGAGCCGGGGCTCGGGCCGGGCCCGAGGGGGCGGATCTGGGGCGCGGGGGCCGGCTCCGTCGCGCGCGGGTGACCGCCCCTGCGCTCTGGAGATACGGCGGCCCGCGGTGGCTCCTCCCTCCCGCGGCGGTCGGCGCCATCGCTCGGCGGACCTTCGTCCTCCGTGTCCTCTGTGTCCTCCGTGTCCTCGGGGGCCACCGCCTCCGGCGCGCGGGGGGCCACCGCCTCCGGCGCCTCCGTCCCCGTCGCCTGGACTGGAGGCGACGGATCCATCGGCTGCGCGAGGCCCTGACCGACCGGCTCCGGGGCCGCCGGGCTCGTCGGGGCGAGCGCGGGGGGCGGCGGCAGGTCGGCGTCCGGCTCGTCGAGGGTCATCGCGACGATGATCCCGATCGTCAGGAGGCCGGCCGCGATCAGGCCGAGCAGGCCGGCGACCGCGACGCGGAAGATCCACGGGCTCAAGCCGGCGGGCTCCGTCGCGGTCGGGGCGAGGGCCTGGTGTCCGTGCACGTTGGTGGGCGGCGGCAGGGGCGCCCCGTGCGGAGCCGCGCCATGGGCGAGGGGAGGGTACGTCTCGCCGCGGGCGAGCCCGTGGTGCTGAAAGGACGACGCCGCGATCGGTGGCGCGGTGACGCCGCCCGCGAAGGGCCGGCTGCCGGCCGGGGGGGTCGGGGGGATCACTCCGCTTTGCCACGCCTCGAACGGGGGCGCGCCTTCCACCGGCTGACCCTGCACCGGTTGGCCCTGCACGGGCTGGCCCTGCACGGGCTGGCCCTGCACGGGCTGGCCCTGCACCGGCAGACCCTGCACCGGCAGACCCTGCACGGGCTGGCCCACGACCGACTGGCCGACCCCGGGCGGCGCGCTCGGGGCGGGCGAGGCGACGACCGGCGCCACCGCGCTCGGCGAGGAGAGCCGCGTCCCGGACTCCGCCATCAGGGTTGGCAGCCGGCCGACGCGGTCCGAGTCCACCGCCTCGGCCTGCACGGTCGCCGGCACCAGCTCCGCCCCGCCGCGGGTGAGCGGGTGGGCGGCCGATGCCCCGAGCGCTTTCAGCACCTCGCGCATCGCGGCCCCCGCCGCCCTGGCTGACGCGAAGCGGCGCTCCGGCTCCTTGGCGAGCAGCCGCTCGAGCAAGCCCTCGAGAGGCCCCGCGCCCGCGAGCTCGCTCGGCAGGGGCGGCACCGGCGTCGACAGGATCTGATGAATCAGCGCGGCGGTGGACGGCGCCATGAACGGCAGCCGCCCCGAGAGCGCCTCGTAGAGGCAGATCCCGACCGCGTAGATGTCCATCGACGCGGCGGCCGGCGCGGCGTTGAACTGCTCGGGCGCCATGTAGGGCAGCGAGCCGAGGATCTGCTGGCTCTGGGTGATCTTCGACAGGAACGCCTCGTCCATCGAGGCCGCGAGCCCGAAGTCGAGGAGCTTCACCGCGACCGGGCCGGACTCGGCGATGCCGATGTTCGACGGCTTGAGGTCGCGGTGGACGATGCCCGCGGCGTGGCAGTCCGCGAGCGCGTCGCAGGTCGCGGCCCCGATCGTGAGCGCGTCCTGCGGGCTCAGCGGTCCGCGCTCGAGGCGGTCCTCGAGGGTCTCGCCCTCGAGCAGCTCCATCACGTAGAAGGGCCCGGACTCCTCGTCGATCCCGAAGTCCGTCACCTGGGCCACGCGCGGCGTGGTCAGCTTCGCGAGCGCGCGGGCCTCGCGGTTGAAGCGCCGGACGAGCTCGTCGTTCCACCGCTCGAGCCGGAGCACCTTGAGCGCGAAGCGCCGCCCGAGCGAGAGGTGCTCGACCTCGAGCACCTGCCCCATGCCGCCCTGGCCGAGGATCCGCTGGACGACATACCGCTCGGCGATCGTCATCCCCGGCTCGAGCGACTGTCGCCTGGGCTTCTGCTGGGCGGCCCCGTTCACTGCTCCCCCACGACGCGCGCCCCCCTCGAGGAAGTCGCGCCCTTCGCGCAGCGCCGAGTCTAGCAAGGGCGAGCGCGGCGTGCCTGCCTGGCTGGGCAGGTCACCGAAGCCGTCGTGGGTGCCCACGCCGGAGGCTACGTCGGCGCCCCCGCGTTTCTCCTCCGCGGCCCCGCGGCGGAGCCCGCGGGCATCGTCGAGGAGCGGCCGGCGGCGAGGCGGACGCTTGCCGCCCGGGAGGCGCCCCGCGACGGTGGTGAATCAAGCTTCCTAGCTGGAGCGCCAATCGGTTTGAAACCGCCGCAAATCACGGGCGGGACAGCCGTCCGGCGCGGCCAGCCGCTCCTCGACGATGCCTGAGCATCGCCTCGTCACGTCTGACCACGCCGAACGGCCGTCGCGCTCCGAGCTTTCTCGACTCTCCAAACCGATCGGTGCTCTAGTCCTCGGCGCGACGCCGGCTGCCGATGAGCTTCTCGAAGAGCGTCGGTCCGAGCGACTCGATCATCAGCTTCTCGACCACGTTGTGGATGCGGTCGCGATCCGCCTCCGAGTCGTAGACGAAGCCGATCCCCATCCCCGCGTCCTGGCCGTCGGTCTGCTCGCCGTCCTGGACGATCCACATGACCTTGCCCTTGATCATCAGGGGCTGCTCGAGGGTCGGGACCTGCAGGTGGAACATGAACGCCGTCCCGATGCCGAGCGGGTTCTTGGTGCGGATGAACGTGCCGCCCCGGCTGATGTTCTTGGTGTAGTCGGCGAAGAACGAGTTGAGGCGCTTGTACTCGACCTTCAGCGCGATCGGCACGCGCGGGTGATTGCGGCGATCGTCGTCCTCGACTTCCACCGCGGCACGATAGTCCGCCCTGCGATCGGAGAGCAAACTCCTCGGCGACGGAACTCGGCGGCCTCCGGCGCGTCTTGCAGGGTGTGCCCTCCGCGCACAAATGCGTCCGCCGCCCAAGCCGCCTCGCGGGCGCTCGGTCACAGCCCCGATGGAAGCGCAGGCCAGAGCGTCGACGAGCGGGGAGTGGAGGTCCGTCCCGAGCGGCCCCGCACCCGCGAAGCGACGCGCGCCCCTCGAGGCTGCTAGGATGGCGCCCCCCGCGCTCCGGCTGGTCCGGACCGCGCCCGGCGAGCGCCGACCCCTCATGACCGAGCCCAGCGAAGCCGAGCTCCTCGAAGCCGCCCAGGGCGGCGATCGGCGTGCGTTCAGCCGGCTGGTCCGCGTGCACCAGCGGCGCGTCTACGCATGCGCGGTGCAGATGCTGGGCGACGGCGGGGACGCCGACGACGCCGTCCAGGAGACGTTCCTCCGGGCCTGGCGCGCGATCGCCCGCTTCGACGGCCGCTCGCAGCTCTCGACGTGGCTCTACCGGGTCTGCGTCAACGTCTGCCTCAACCACATCCGCAAGCGGAAGCGGCACGACGCGGCGGACCTCGGCGATCCGAAGATCCCCGAGCCGAAGGCCGATCCGACCCAGGGCGGCAGCGATCCGCGCCGCGTGCTCGAGGTGCAGCAGCTCCAGGGGCAGATCGCCAGCGCCCTCGACGGGCTGAGCGAGTCGCTCCGTACTACGGTGATCATGGTGCTCGTCGAGGGGATGCCTCAGAAGGAAGCGGCGGCCGTGCTGGGCTGCTCCGAGGGGACCGTGGCGTGGCGCATCCACGAGGCGCGCCGTCGCCTGCGGCTGGCCCTCGCGGAGCAGGCCGAGGACGAGGCGGGGAGGCGGGCGTCGTGAGCGGCCTGAGCGAAGACGCGCTCCGCCGGGTCTCGGCTGCCCTCGACGCCGACGGCGACGAGGCGCTCGCCCGGCTGCTGGAGGAGGAGCCCGAGGCCCGCGGTTACGCTGAGGATCTTCAGGCGATCGACGGCGCGCTCCGCGGCCTCTCGGCGCGGGTGGGCGAGCCGGACTGGGACGCGATGGCGGCGGCGATCGATGCGCGGCTCGAGGCCGACGCGCTCGAGCTCGAGCGCGACCTCGACGACCTCGACGTCACCGCGCCGCCGGAGCTCGCCGACGACGAGCCTCGGGTGGCGGTCTTCGCGCCCCCGCCCGCGATCGACGAGGCGGCCCCTGCGCCGTCGGTCGGCGGCGTCGTGTCGCTCGAGGCCGCCCGCCGCCGGCGCCGCACCTTCGCGTGGATCGGCGGCCTCGCGGCTGCGGCCGCGGTCGGGCTCGGGATCACGGCCGGGATGTCGATGAACGACGCGCCCGCCGCCATGGAAGCTGCGGCGCCGGCCGCGTTCGAGCCGGCGGCCGAGCTCGCGGCCGCGGCCGACGAGGAGGAGGAGACGATCGGCGCGATGGCCACCGCCGCTCCCGGCGCCCCGCCGGCAGACTCCGCGGACGACTACGCGCCCGAGGCGGAGCCCGCGCTCGAGCCGACCGAGGAGCCGGCCGAGGCCCTCGCGCGGGCGGAGCCCGAGGCGAGCGCCGGCATCGGTGGGCTCGACAACGGCTACGGCGGCGCGATCAACGACCTCCTCGGCGCGAGCGCGGGCGAGGACCCCGGCGCCTCCCCCGAGGAGCGCGCCCTCCGGCGCGCGCGCGGTCGGGTGAGCACGGCGAGGCCCGCCGCCGCCCCGATGGCCGCCCGGAGCATCTCCGGCGGCGGCTCCGGCGCGCGGGCCGGTGGCGGGGCGATGACGACGCCGGCGAGCGCGATGCGCGCGGTCGAGCCGGCGGTCCAGCGCTGCCTCGCCGACCGCGGCGTGGTGGCCGGGGTGACCGTCGAGGTCGACGGGACGAGCGGCCGCGTGCTCAGCGCGGTGGTGACCCCGTCGCTCGGCGCGACCGACGCCTGCGTCGTCGCGGCCGTCCGTGGCGCGCGCCTGCCGCCGTCGAGCTCCGGCGCGTCCAGCTACCGTTACTCCTACACCTTCCGCCCCGCGCCGACCGCGGGCGGGAGCATGACGGGCACCTCCGCCCCCGCGGCGCGCAGCCGCCGGGCCGCGCCCCCCGCGGCCGCGCCGGCCACCCGCACGGTCGACGAGCTGGCCGAGTAGCCTCGCGCCGGCGTCGAGCGCTGGTATCCTCGCGGCTCCCGTGACCGACGCCGCGATCCCGTTCGGGCAGTACGAGCTCATCGAGCGTATCGCCGAAGGCGGCATGGCCGAGGTCTGGCGCGCGCGCTCGCGGGGCGTGGCCGGCTTCGAGAAGACCGTCGTCATCAAGCGGGTCCTCCCCGCGCTCCTCGAGCGCCCCGGCTTCGCGGAGCTGCTCGTGCGCGAGGCGAAGATCGCGGCGCGGCTCAGCCACCCCAACGTCGTCCAGATCTTCGACCTGGGCGAGCGCGAGGGCAGCTACTTCATCGCGATGGAGTACCTCCGGGGGCGCGATCTGGCGGCCGCGATGTCCTTCCGCGCGACCGCCGAGACGCCCGGCCTCTCGCTCGGCCTGCGCCTCTACGTCGCGGCCGAGGTGGCCAAGGCGCTCGACTACGCGCACCGCGCGCGCGGCGACGACGGCAAGCCGATGCACATCGTCCACCGCGACGTGAGCCCGCAGAACGTCTTGCTGGGCTTCGAGGGCGAGGTGAAGGTCGCCGACTTCGGCATCGCGCGGGCCGACGAGCCGGGGCTCGGGCGCGGCGAGGACCCGAAGGTGCTCCGCGGCAAGTATGCCTACATGTCGCCCGAGCAGGCGCGCGGCGAGCAGCTCGACCGGCGCAGCGACATCTTCTCGCTCGGGGTGCTCGTCTACGAGCTCGCGAGCCGGCGCCGGATGTTCCGCGGCCAGAGCTCCACCGAGGTCCTCGCCTCGGTGCGGGCGGCGCAGCTGCCCGAGTGGAGGTCGCACGTCGAGCTGACGGGCCTCGTCCCGCTCCTCGAGCGCGCGCTCGCGCCGGATCGTGACGGCCGGCCGGACAGCGCGCTCGAGCTGCACGACGGCCTCCTGCGGATCCTCTTCGGGCTCGGAGAGCCCGTGGGCCAGACCGATCTCGCGCGGGCCATGCAGCGGATGTTCCCCGAGACCGATCACGTCGACCCGAACAAGCTCCGCGTCGACCTCCTCGAGCGCGCCTACGACGACGCCTCCTCGACGAGCGGCGTCGGCCGGATGCAGGAGGAGCCGACGGTCCAGGCGACCGCGCGCACCCGCGCGATGCCGACCTCCAAGCGCCTGCGCTCCGAGATCCGGCGCCTCGCCTACCTCGTCGTCCAGGCGCGGCCCGGCGAGGAGCCGCTCTTCGAGGGCGCCGTGCAGGGCGCCGGGGGCGAGCCGCTGGTCTCGCGCGACGGGATGCGCCTCGCGCTGTTCGGCCTCGCGGGGGCCGAGCGAGCGGCGGGGCACGCGGCGCGCGCGGCCCTCGAGCTGCGGCGCGGCAGCCGCCTCGAGGGCTCGGCGCGCGTCGATCCGATCCCCCCGATGGTCGTGCTCGTCGGCGACACGCGCGTGATCGAGGGCGCGGTCGCCGAGCCGTCCGACGAGCTCGTCGCTCGCGCCTGGGCGATGCTCGCGGACACGAGCGCCGGCGACATCCGCGTGGAGGAGGCGCTCGACGACGAGCTGCGCCGCGACTTCCGCCTCGACGCGTCGGGCGCGCAGCTCCGGCTGGACGGGTTTCGCTCGCGCCGTGACCGCGACGCCGGCGCGCTCCGCGGTCGCTCGCCGCTCGTCGGTCGGCGCGGCGTCCTCCAGCGGCTCTCGGCCGAGCTGCTCGAGGCGGCCAAGGGCCAAGGCCAGCTCGTGCACCTCGTCGGCGAGCCGGGCGTCGGCAAGTCTCGCCTCCTCGCCGAGCTGCGCGGCGCGGCGGCCCCGCGCGACTTCGTGTTCGTCCACGGCCGCGCCGACGACGCCGACCAGGGGCGCAGCTTCGGCGCGCTCGCCGACCTGATCCTCGACCTCTGCGGCATCGAGCCGGAGGACGCGCCGGCGCAGCGCTTCGAGAAGATCGAGCGCCTCCGCGTGCTCGGCCTCGGCGCGCGGCAGGTGCTCGTGGCCGGCGAGCTGATCGGCATCCACTACCCGGTGGCGAGCCCGGAGCGGGTGGGGCGGCCGCGCGGCATCGAGCTCGCGCTCGCGATCCGGCGCGCGGTGCAGGAGCTGTCGCGCGAGCGCGTGGTGGTGCTCGCGCTCGAGGATCTGCAGTGGATGGACGACGCGACGCGCCAGGTGCTGCCGCTGGTGGTCGAGGGGCTCGTCGGTGGCCGGGTCCTCGTGCTGCTCACGCGCCGCCCCGGCTCGGCCGGTCCGCTGCCGTCGGGCGGGCGCACCATCGACATCCCGCCGCTCGACCGCGACGCGACCGGTCGTCTGCTCGCGCATCACCTCGGGGCGCGCGCGGTCGAGCCGGAGCTGGCCGCGTGGGTCCACGTCGAGACGGGCGGTATCCCCGCGTGGATCGAGCTGGTCGCGGGCTCGCTGGCGTCGAGCGTGATCATCGAGCACGAGGTGGCGCGGCGGCGCGATGGATCGCCGGCGCGCATCCCGCTCCCCGACTCGGTGCGTGGCTCGGTGAGCGCGCGGCTCGAGCGGCTGCGGGGGCGCGAGCAGTCGATGCTGCGCGCGGTGGCGGTCCTCGGCGGCGCGGCCGAGGTGTCGATGCTCTCCGCGATCGAGGGGCTCGTCGGGCACACCGAGCGGCCGCCGCTGCGGCGCCTCTGGATCAAGCGGCTCCTCGTGTCGGGCGAGGACGACGACGGTCCGCCCGACGGGCTCGGCGCGTGGGGCGGCGACGAGGGAGACGAGCGCTTGCCCACCCGCGTCCGTCTCCCGAGCGAGCTGACGCGGCGCGCGATCCTCGCGGAGCTCGAGCCCGAGGAGCTCGAGCGCCTGCACGGCCGGATCGTGGCGACCCTCGAGCGCCTCGGGCTATCCCAGACCCTCGACGGCTGCGAGCGCCTCGCCCACCACGCGGAGCGCGCGAGCGATCGACGGCGCGCCTCCGACTACCTCGTCCGCGCGGGCGAGCTCGCGCTGGCCGAGGGGCACCCCACCCGCGCCTCCGCGCACCTCGCCGACGCGGCCAAGGTGCTACGCGAGGACCGCGGCGACCCGTCCGATCTCGACGCGTTCGAGCTCGGGCTGCGGGCGGTGGACGCGGCGCTCGAGGCGGGGCAGTCGGAGCTCGCCGGTCGCGCCCTCGCGCCGCTCGTCGCGGCGGGCGACCGCGTGCCCTCGGTGGCGAAGGTGGAGCGCGCGATCGGCGTGGCGCGTTGCGCGAGGCTCGCCCTCGACAGCGCGGCCGCGGTGGCCGCCCTCGCGGAGGTGCGCGAGCACATCGCCGAGGCCCCGGCCGAGGTGCGCGACCGCGCCTTCGAGCTGCTCGGCGCGGCGCTGCTCGAGCTCGGGGAGAACGAGCGCGCGCTCGAGGTGCTCGACGCTCAGGAGTCGGAGGCGACGCTCGGCTTGCGTGCGGTCGCGCTCGTGCGGACCGGCCGCCTCGAGGACGCGGACGACACGGTCGGCCGCGCGCTCGCGCTCGCCGCACGCACCGGCGAGGTTCACCGGCGCTACGTCGCGCTCGCCGCGCTCGCGCGCCTCGAGGAGGCGAGGGGGGCCCCGGCGGTCGCGGCCGAGCGGCTGCGCGAGGCGGCCGAGGTCGGCGCGCAGGCCCACGCGGGGCGCGAGCTCGCGACGCTCCACGCGCGGGCCGCGATCGCCGCGTTGCGCGCCGACGACGATCGCGGCGCGACCCTCTCCGCGTCGGCCGCCGCGCGCGAGGCGGAGCGGCGGGGCGACGAGGTGTGGCTCCAGGTGGTGCACGCCATCCGCGCCGCGCTCGCGATCCGCGAGCACCCCGACGCGAGCTACGTGCCCGGCCTCGTGCGCGCGGTCGATCACCTCGAGGCGCGCGACCAGCTCGAGGCGGCCGCGCTCGGCCTCGAGATGCTCGTCCACGCCCACCTCGCGCTCGACGATCCGGGCGCGGCGTCGCGGACCCTCGCCCGCGCGTCGGAGGTCGCCGAGCGCGCCGGCGATCGCTCGCACGCGGGGCGGCTGCGCGCGTGGGCCGTCGAGCTCACTTGAGCGCGGGCTGCCTTGACGCCATCAGGTGGCCACCATAGTCTGCCGGGCCCCGCGCACGGCGGGGCGTTGATCCAATCTCTCCTGCCCCATCGCGACGATGACGGACACCTCCGA
Organism: Polyangia bacterium; assembly: GCA_030426845.1. Lineage (GTDB taxonomy): Bacteria > Myxococcota_A > Polyangia > Polyangiales > Sandaracinaceae > JAUHXR01. The sequence goes on from JAUHXR010000206.1 coordinate 10,741, forward strand.
ATCCCAAGGGAGCTCGGCCCCCGCCGAGACCCCGACCGCCGCGGAGCCGGCCCCCGCCGACGCCTCCGCCCACGCCCCTTCTTCTGCCTCCGCTCCGGCTGCCTCCGCTCCGGCGAGCGCGGGCGAGACCTCGCCCGCCGAGTCGGCGTCGAGCTCCGACGCCGAGACGGTGCCTGGCCGGGTGGCCGCGCCTCCGGCGGACGGCGCGCCGTCGTCGGGGGGGGCCTCCGCCGAAGGCGCCGAGTCGTCCGCGGGGACCGAGTCGTCCGCGGGGACCGAGTCGTCCGCGGGGACCGAGTCGTCGGCCGGGACCGAGTCGTCGGCCAGCGACGAGGGCGGGGAGGGCGGCAAGAAGAAGCGTCGTCGCCGCCGCCGCCGCAAGAAGAAGGGCGGCGAGGGCGAGGGCGAGGGTGCCGAGGCGTCCGCCGAGGGCGAGGTCGCTCCCGGCAAGCGCAAGGAGAACCTCCTCCCGTTCCAGGCGTACTTCGCCGGCGGCCCGCGCCGTCACGCGTTCTCCGTCGGTGAGATCGTCGCCGGCCGCCTCGTTGCGGTGCAGGACGGCGTCGCGGCGGTGGATCTCTTCGGCAAGGCGCTCGCGTTCTGCCGAGAGCACGAGCCGCGCGACGTCCCGATCGTCGAGATCCCGATCGCGCCGACCCAGGCTGCGCCGACCGAGGCCGCGCCGACCGAGGCCGCGCCGACCGAGGCCGCGCCGACCGAGGCTGCGCCGACCGAGGCTGCGCCGACCGAGGCTGCGCCGACCGAGGCCGCGCCGACCGAGGCCGCGCCGACCGAGGCTGCGCCGACCGAGGCTGCGCCGACCGAGGCCGTGCCGAACGAGGCCGTGCCGAACGAGGCCGTGCCGACCGAGGCCGTGCCGACTGATGCCGCGCCGACCGAGGCCGCGCCGACGGAGGCCGCGCCGACCGAGGCGCCCTCCGACAGCATCGAGGCTGCCCTCGAGCGCGCGTCCGAGCCGCCGCCCGCCCTGCGGGTGGACGCGTCCGAGCCGACCGCGGCGATGGACGCGAGCGCGGACGCCGCCCATGGCGACACCGACTCGGACGACGGCTCCGACGACGGCTCCGACGACGGCTCCGACGACGGGGCGGCCGCGTCCGCTGAGCCGGTCGAGCCCCCCGCCTACGTCAAGCAGCCCGAGGGCGTCGAGCCGCTCGTGGCGGGCGGGATCTTCCGCGGCCGCGTCGGCGCGGTGGCCGAGTCGGGCCACATCGCCCTCGTCAACGGCCTCGTCGACAAGCGCGCGACGCGCTCGTACCTGCAGCAGTGCAAGCGGGACCGCAGCCGCGTCGACGGCCTCGTGTTCGGCTTCAACCGCGGCGGGTTCGACGTGCTGGTGTTCGGCCAGCGCGCGTTCTGCCCGGTCAGCGGGATGGTCATCGAGAACATCGACGACCCGACCCCGCTCCTCGGGCAGTGGGCCGAGTTCCACGTCCAGCAGGCCAAGTCGGGCAGCCAGGGCCTCGTCGTCAGCCGCCGCAGCATCCTCGAGAAGGAAGTGCGCAAGCGCGCGCGGGCGCTCCTCAAGAACCTCGAGAAGGGCCAGCGCCTCACCGGGCGCGTGACGCAGATCCGCGACTACGGCGTGTTCGTCGACATCGGCGGCGTCGAGGGCCTCGTGCACCAGAGCGAGGTGAGCTGGGATCGAGGCGTGCGGCCGTCCGACGCGGTCAAGGTCGGCGACGAGATCGAGGTGGCGGTCCTCAAGGTCCACGAGCGCGAGAACAAGCGCGAGCGTCACGACCGCGTGTCGCTCTCGATCAAGGCGACTCTGCCCGACCCCTGGGACGAGCACGGCGAGCTGCTGAGCGAGGGCCGGCCCTTCAAGGGCCCGGTCGTGCGCACCGCGGAGTTCGGCGCCTTCGTCCAGGTGGCGCCCGGCATCGACGGCCTCCTCCACGTGAGCGAGCTGGGCAAGAGCCTCCAGCACGCGAACCAGGCGGTGAAGGAGGGCGACGAGGTCTTCTGCGTCGTCGAGCGCGTCGACAAGAAGGCCCGCCGCGTCAGCCTCAGCAAGCTGAGCGACGCCGAGGCCGAGCTCTTCGAGAAGGGCGAGCTGGATCTCAGCAAGCGCGCGCCGAAGCTCAAGAGCGGCGGCATCATCAAGGTCATCGTCGACCAGGTGAACCCGGCGGGCCTCGCGGTGCGCATCGAGAACGTGATCGGCAAGCGTGGCCGCGGCTTCATCCCGAACTCGGAGATGGGGACGCCGCGCGGCACCGATCACCGCAAGAAGTGGCCGCCCGGGACCGAGATCGACGTGCTCATCATCGGCACCGATCGCGACGGCGGGCTCCGCTGCAGCCGCAAGCGCTTCCTCCAGGAGGAGGAGCGTCGGGCGGTGCGCGAGTACCGCAAGGAGGCCGCGAAGCAGGGCCTCGGCACCTTCGGCGATCTCCTCAAGGCGAAGCTCGGTCTCGACGAAGACAGCGGCTCGTAGGACCCTCTCCGGGTGAGCCGCTCGGTCCATCTGCGCATCGACGAGTCGGAGCTGCCGATCCTCGTCGTGCGCTACCCTGCCGCCGGGACGCTCGAGGACCTCGAGGCGGCGTGGGACGTCTACCGTCGCGTCGCGGCGGAGAACGACCGCGTCGCGTATCTGATCGACATGCGGGAGTTCAACCCCGCGAGCCAGACCGCGGCGACCCGCAAGCGGGCGGGCGAGCTGCACGCGCTGTACAGCGCCGAGCTCGCGCCGTCGGCGGTGTGCGAGGCGCGCGTGGTGAGCAACCGTCTCGTCCAGGGCATCCTCGTCGCCTTCGACTGGATCAAGGGTGACGCCCTCTGGCCGTGCCGGAACTTCAGCGACATGACCGACGCGCGGCTCTGGATCGACGAGCAGCTCGCGCGGTCGCGCTGAGGACTCCGGCTGACGAGCCGGGCAGACGACTCTGGCCGACGATCGCTGGTTGCGCTGGCCGCGCGCGCTTGCTAGAAGTCGCGCCTTCGGGCGATTAACTCAGAGGCTAGAGTGCCGCCTTCACACGGCGGAAGTCACTGGTTCGACTCCAGTATCGCCCAACACAAAAGGGCCCCGCGACGCGGGGCCCTTTTGCGTTGGTACGCGTCGGCTGCGCCGCCGCTTGCCCGCTTCGCGGGCGCGATACTTCGTCGGCTCCATCCAACCTTTCCGGCTCCGTGGACTGCGTCCACTTCGCTCGGAAAGGCTGCATGTCGTGCGACTCCTGCTGCAGCGGGAGAGCCTGGGCGGGCTCGGGGTGGTGTGCTTCGGCTGGGGGGGCCACGAGTGGCTGCGCCGCGGCTTGGCCGCTTCGCGGGCGCGATCCTTCGTCGGCTCCACGCTCGGAATCGTTGCATGTCGTGCGACTCCTTCTGAGGCGGGTGGGCCCGGGCGGGCTTGGGGTCGTGCGCTTCGGCTTGGGGGGACCGCGGGCCGCTTCTCGGGCGCGATGCTTCGTCGGCTCCATCCCACCTTTCCGGCTCCGTGGACTTGCGGTCCACTTCGCCGGAATCACTCCATGCGACTCCTGCTGAATCGGAGACCACCTGCCACTCGGCTAGGTCAGCTGCCTCGACATCATCGAGGCCGAACAGCTCGAGTCGGGCGACGTCGTAGACACGAACCTGGCGGTAGGCGAAGACGACGAACGCGGCGTAGGCGAGGATGCACGCCAGGGCGACGACTGAAGCGACGACTGAAGCGACGACCACGGTGAGGAGTTTACCGAAGTGGTTCGGGCACTCATCATTGACTCGCCGCCTATGGGCGCGAGCTCCGATGGCTCAGGTGAATGCGTGATAGGAATCTTGTCTGCCGGTCGCTTCTGGCTGGTCGTCTTCGAGGCGGCTGGGCGAACGTGGACCGTTGTCGATGCGGCCGACGGCTCATTCGTGGGCGCGTTCTCGTCCAAGGCCGAGGGCCGGCACTTTCCTGCCTGGCTGGGCGAGCTGCAGCGTTCCCTCGAAGCCGTCGGCGCTGACCCGGGTGCTCTGGAGCAGGCACTGGAGCTGTGGCCGGACGGTTGGGACTCGTGGGGACGCGGCGTGCCTGGACCAATCGCGGACTACCGCACGTTCGCGCACCGCGGAGCGGTCGCGCGATGTGCAAGTCGGGTTGGTGCTGCGTATGGCGGTGATTTCTCGACTGAGGCGTCCCAGGCGAGGATTCGAAGGGGCTTCCGTCTGTCCGTGGAAGCGCACGAGGCGGCCATCAGCAGTCTCGAGTTCGAGCCCGAAGCATCGCTCGTTCTGGACCTCCTGGAGCGCTCGCCCAGGCAGAAGGGCCTGATGGAGGAGCTCGTGGGGAATGGCCTCACGACCGGCGAGCTGTCGTGTGAGCTCGCGGCGTACTGGATGCACGAGCTTCGCTTCCCCAGCGTCCGACGCCTGCTCACGGAGTTCGTCGACAAGGCTGACGACCCGCGCGAAGCGCGCGCGCTCGAGACGGTGATCCAAGCGTTTGAGGATGGGTGGGACGGGGCCGCGGTGTATGAGCGCTACGGCGCCTCCAGGCGCTCCGTAGAGGAACCCTGGGCCGTCGCCGACCATGCGGATACGGACCGGTCTGCTCAGGAAGTTGCAGACGAGATTGTCGAGATCGACCTCACAGCCGAGGAGTGGCGCCTGCTCAGATCCGGGCTGGCCGAATGGGGTGGACCTGCTCGGTGCACCAACGAGATGGCCGTCGCGCTGGGGTTCGAGGACCGCGCCCATCTCTCTTCCGAGACCTGGGAACGACTACTTCCGGAGATGGACGCCAGGCAGCCCTTGAGTCGACTGGACTGGCTGCGGGTCCTGCTGGCGACCGAGGTGGTCTTCGCGAGCGACGTCATGGGATCTGGGTCCGAGTGGCCGATCACGGTGGGTGTCTCCGACGCCGACACGATCCTGATGCTGCGGGGGCTGCAGCGGAAGATCGGTCGCGAGGTCCGACGTCTGGTGGGGAAGGGCTTCGGTACGCGGTGATGCTCGGGGACAGGGCGAGTCCCCCGGTGAGGCTCGCGACCTGAGCCTCCGCCGCTCGCGGATCCTGAGCGTCGCTATCCACCGAAGCCACTCGTGGGTTCCTCGCGCGCGGCGTGCACCGCGGTGCGCGCGGCGAGTCGGTTCAGCTCTTCGCGGACTCGCTCGCGATGGTCTGCTGCGGAAGAGGGAGGCCCGCTCTCCTCGGCGAGCGGACTCCACAGCGGCGGATGCACGTAGCGGTCCTCCTTGGCCGTCCACGCTGCCACCAGATCCACCAGTCGATCGTCGACCTCTCTGGCGAGGATCAGCACGCTTTGAGCTCGTCCGTTCGGTGCCGGCTTGGCGAAGAGACACATGCCTTCAGTGAGCGCTCTCGGGTCGAGTCGCGTGTCGGTCTGCAGCCGGCTCACCGCGTCTGCTCCCAGTGCGGCGGGATCGAAGTAGGCGAATCCCTCCATCGGGAAGTCGTAGTCATCCACAACCTCACGCTCGATCAGCTCCAGACACAGACGCCAGCTGAGCCCCAAGGAAGGCTCTGCCCACCTCACCGCGCGGACCTCTGCTGCCAGCGCGCCGAGGTTGGAGCAGACAAGCTCGAGCAACGACACGGCGAGGGCAGGGAGGCAGCAGATCCCGCCGACGTTGGCGTCGCCAGAGCGTGGCCTTCGCGGCGGTTCGGCTGCCAACCACGACCCCCCCTCGCACCAGGAGCCGCTCTCCGGGAGGCGCGCTTCCACCTCTGCCTGACGAATCCGCCCAACTTGAACGCCGACGCGGATCGCTCCCGACCACCGCGAGCGACGGATGCACCGATGCGCGCCCGAGCTCTGATCTCAGGCGCGCGAAACAAGCTGTGCTCGATCTAGGGCGGCGG
>JAUHXR010000207.1 GCA_030426845.1 Polyangia bacterium
GCAGGCGGCGGGCGCGGTACGCGGCTTGCGATGGCCCCGGGAGCCCCTCTCTTCTCTCGAACCCTGGAGCCACCGATGAACCGCAGCTTCCTGAAGATCCTCCCGCTCGTGGTCGCGCTCACCGCCTGCGGCGACGGCGACCCGCCGGCCGTCGACGGCGGCCCGCCGGCCGAGGACGCGGGCGGGCGGGCGGACTCGGGGCCGCGGCCCGACGCGGGCCCCGGCGACGCCGGCGGAGAGGACGCGGGCGCTCCGGACGCCGGCGCGCCGGACGCGGGCCCGCTCGTCGAGCAGACCCGGGTGACCGCCCTCTTGAGCCCGAGCATCATCACCCTCCACGTGATCGACGACCTCGGCGCGCCGCTCGTCCTCGAGGCCGCCCACGCCTTCGACCACGACACGGTCCCGGGCGAGCAGTTCTTCGCCTCGACCGGCAGCGACCGCGTCCAGCTCGGCCCGATCGCGGCCCCCGACGTGACCTTCACCGGCGCGGTGAGCTGGGCGGACACGGCCGGAGCCGCGCTGTCGCCCGACCTGATCTTCGCCGGCGCGATCGGCGCCAACCCCGAGGTCCTCATCGGGACGTTCGGCTCCCAGGCCCGGCTCTACGACTTCGCCACCGGCCGCTTCGGCGACGCGGTGCCGCTGACCGAGAGCCCGGGGGGCGCGCCCTTCGTCCCGATCTCGGCCACGACCGTCGACCTCGGGACCGGCGCGCAGATCGTCGCCCTCAAGGCCGGCTCCGACAACCTGTACCTCTTCGACGGGTCGGCGTTCGTCGCGTTCCCGGTCGCCCCCACCCGCTGCAGCAACGGCACGGCGATCCACCCGACGATCGTCGTGGGCGCGGAGATCGCGGGGCAGACCCCGCCGGGCGGCGCGGACAGCGTGATCCTCATCGAGGGCAGCGACGCCTACGTGCTCGAGTCGGTGAGCCCGACCGTCTGCTTCGGCAACCCCTACCCCCTCGTCGACGCGGACGGCGCGCCGGTGACCCCCGAGCTCGCCTTCGGCATCGACTACGACGGCAACGGGACCGACGACCTCATCCTGCTCGACCGCGTGACGCTCTGAGGCCGGCGCGTCGCGCTCAGCCCTGCGCGTCCGGCGGGAGGGCGTCCGACCGCGCCGTGGGGGGCGCGGCGGGCGCCTCGAGCGCGTCGTCGAGGAGGCTGCGCAGCTCGTACATCTGGCTGGCGCCGAGGCCCTGGCCGATGAAGGCCGCGCCGTAGACGAAGCCGATGAGCGCGGCCGCCGCGGGGAACGCCGCGAGGGCCCACGGCGTCCAGTCGAGCCACCACTGCGAGATGCCGTACATCAGGCCGAGCAGGCCGAGCATCCCGAGGACCCCGTAGATCGCCATGAAGAGGGTCCAGACGTTCGGGTGCGGCGCGAAGCGGCCGTGGATCTGGGGCGCGTCCGGCCCGTCCTCGTCGTCGGGATCGGGCCGCTGGGCCTCGAGGTAGAGGTAGGGCGACCAGAAGTGCCGAACCGACGGCCGCATGTGCATGACCGCGTGCTTGCGGAAGACCGTCCCGGTGCAGCTCGGGTGACCCGCCAGGAGCACCCCGAGCCGCTTGAGCACCGCCTCCGGGTCTCCGGTGGGCAGCCGCATCTCCGGGCGCATGCGGGGGCGGTCCATCCGGGCCGAAATATCCCCCGCGCGGGGCCGCGCAACGCCCACCCGCCAGAGATCTCACAGGCCGAGATCCCGCGGCGACGAGCTGGTGGGCGATCGGTCAGCCGCCGATGAGGCTCATGCCGACGTGGGTGTGCTCGAGCTCCGCCGGGTCGTTGAACGCGTGGCCGGCCGCCTTGCTGCCGAGCGCCCAGTGGGTCGCCCAGGCGAGGTCCGCGTCGCTCGCTCCCGCGCGCATGAGGTCGCGGAGCGAGACCGCGCGTCGATCGGCGAGGCAGGCGCGCACGTCGCCTTGCGCGGTGATCCGGAGCCGGTTGCAGCTCGCGCAGAACTCGTCGCTCACCGCGCTGATGAACCCGACGCGGCGCCCGCTTCCGTCGGCCGCCTCGAGGTAGCGCGCGGGCCCCCGGCCGCCGTCTGGCGCGCCGCCGCCTCGCGTCACCCGCTCGCCGAGCCGCCGGGCGATCGCGTCGGCGTCGAGGAAGGCCTCGGGCGGGAGCTTCGCCGCCTCGCCGAGCGGCATCAGCTCGATGAAGCGCGGCGTGATCCCGAGGCCCCAAGCCCAGTCCACGAGCCGGCCGACCTCGTCGTCGTTCTCGCCCGCGAGCGCGACCGCGTTGATCTTCACCTCGAGGCCCTCGTCCAGCGCCGCCCGCACGCCAGCGAGGACCGCGCCGAGCTCGCCACCCCGCGCCATGCGGCGGAAGCGATCCGGCTCGAGCGTGTCGAGGGAGACGTTCACCCCGCGGAGCCCGGCGCGGCGCAGCGGGCGGGCGAGCTCGGCGAGACGGAGCGCGTTGGTCGTCATCACCAGCTCGAGCGACGGGGTGTCGCGGTGGACCATCTCGACGAGGCGCACGACGTCCTTGCGCACCAGCGGCTCGCCGCCGGTGAACCGGACGCGCCGGACGCCGCCGCGCGCGAGCCCACGCACGAGCCGCACCGCCTCCTCGAAGCTCAGCAGCTCGGCGCGCCGCGCGTGCTCGCGCTCGCCCTCGGGCGGCATACAGTAGACGCAAGCGAGGTTGCAGCGGTCGGTCAGGGAGAGGCGCAGGTAGGTGATCGCGCGTCCGCTGCGGTCCACGAGCGGCGGGGGCGCGTCCTCCGCGAACCCCTCGGGGCGCGGCGGCACCGGCAGCGGCTGGGCCAGCCGCGAGCCCAGGACCGAGAGGGTTCGGCGCGCCATGATCGGACTCTTCGAGTGCGCGGCGCCGCCGTCAAGTGATCGCGGGCCCCGACGGGGGTATCGTCCCGCGATGGAACGACCCCTGAGCCGCGCGCGCACCCCCTTCGCGCTGCCGGCCCTTACGCTGCCGGCCTTCGCGCTGCTGGCCCTCGCGCCGCTGGCCGCGAGCGGCTGTGACGACGGAACCGACGCCGACGCGGGCCCCCCCGACGCGGGGCCGGGCCAGGACGCGGGCGAGCCCCTGCCGGCGTGGCCGCGCGGGCTCCCGGTCGAGGACGAGACGCGGCGCGGGCGGCGACTGGCGCGCTCGATCGTGCACCTCCACAGCCCGCTGAGCCACGACGCCTGCGACGGCGCCGGGTGGGTCGACGGCGCGCTCGCGGACGAGGATTGCCTCGCCCACTTCCGGGACGCGCTCTGCGCGCTCCACATCGACGCGGCGATGACGACCGACCACGTGCCGCACCTCGACGAGGTCCCCCTCGAGGGCGGGCTCTGGCTGCGGCCCGAGGACGAGCCGGTGACCAACGGCGCGGGGGCGATCGTCGCCGCGCGGATGGCCTGCCCCGACGGCCACCGCGTGCTGCTCACCGTCGGGAGCGAGAACCGGCTGATGCCGCTGCTCCTCGAGCGCCACCCCGGCGACGGCGACCCGGACGCGATGCTGCGCGCCTACGAGGACGACACGGTCGAGTCGCGGGCCGCCCTGCGCGCGGCCGGGGCGCTGATCTGGCAAGCCCACACCGAGGGTCGCACCCTCGAGGAGCTGCGCGCGAGCGAGCTGGACGGGCTCGAGCTCTACAACCTCCACGCCAACGTCGGCCCCGACATCCGCGAGGCCTACCTCGGGCTCGAGCCGGCGGGCTACCTGTCGGACCTCCTCCTCTTCGCGCGCGCGGGCACGAGCCTGCCCCCCGACCTCGCGGTGCTCTCGTTCCTCGACGCGAACCGCCCGAGCCTCGAGCGCTGGGACACGCTCCTCGCCGAGGGGACCCGGATCGCCGGGAGCGGGGGGTGCGACGCGCACGAGAACGCGCTCCCGATGGAGCTCTCCGACGGAGAGCGCGCCGACTCCTACCGTCGGATGATGTACTGGATCCAGAACGTCCTCCTCGTCGACGACGTCACGGTCGACGGCGTGCGGGACGCCCTCGACGCCGGGCGGTTCTACGTGACCACGCCCGCGCTCGGGCGCCCGGTGGGCTTCGACTTCGTGGCCGACGACGCGGGCGCGACCCGCGAGATGGGCGAGGACGCGGCGCTCGGCGCGACCCTGCGGGTCACCCTGCCGACGCTCGGGCCGAGCTTCCCATCGGACCCGGCGCCCGTCCTGCGCGCGCATCTGATCCGCAGCGAGCCCGGGGGCGGCGTCGAGGTCGCGAGCGGCGACGGGCCGACCCTCGAGCACGTAGCGGACGCGGCGGGCGCCTACCGGGTGGAGATCCGCATGGTCCCCGAGCACGCGAGCCCCTACCTGACCGGCCGCGCCTCGGCGCTGATCCGCGAGGTCGTCTGGGTCTACTCGAACCCGATCTTCGTCACCGAGTGATCCCCGGCCCGAGCGTCGGACGGCCGGCCTGTGCTACCAGGGATCGATGAGCCTCCACGCGCGCCCTACCCTGCTTGGCCTCACCCTCGCCGCGGCCCTCCTCGCCGGCTGCGGCGACAGCCCCGGTGACGACGCGGGCCCCGGCGACGCGGGCGCGCCCCGCGACAGCGGGATGGGCGAGCGCGACAGCGGCGGCGAGGACGCGGGGCCGGCGCTCGACGCGGGCGAGACGCCGGACGGCGGCGCGATCGACGGCGGCGCGATCGACGGCGGCGCGACCGACGGCGGCGGAAGCGACGGCGGCGGAACCGACGCGGGCCGCCCCGACGGCGGACGCCCCGACGCGGGCCGCCCCGACGCGGGCGGACCCGCCGACTGCGGCAGCCTCGGCGCTGCGTGCAACAGCGCCGGAGACTGCGACCCCGGTCAGATGTGCGAGGCCTTCGGCTCCGGCGGCCGCTCGCTCTGCGTGCCCGACAACCGCCTGTGCGGTGGCTTCGTCGGCGCGATGTGCCCGACGACTCAGCCCAACTGCCTCATGGGCGGCTTCGCGAGCGCCTGGCCGTGCGCGACCAACCCCGAGCTCCGCTGCATCTGCATGACCATGGCCGGCCGCGCCGCCTACCCGACGCTCTGTCCTCCGCTCCCGTAGCCCCTCGCTGCCGTCGTCCGCGGGCGCGCCGCGTCTACTCGGGGACTACTCGGGGAGCGTGGCGTAGGCCACGTTGTCGATCGAGGTCTGCCCGGCGGCGCGGATCGCGCGGCCGCCGACGGTGTAGAGCACGCCCTCGTGGACGGGGGTCTGGTGGACGTGGCCGCGGGCCTCCGGGAGATCGAGGAGCGCGGCCCCGGGCGTGGCCTGGCCCGTCGCGTCGAGGTCGACCCGACCGATCGCGCTGAGCGCGCCGGCGCGGCTGAGCCCGCCGACGTAGAAGAGCGAGTCGCCGCGCACGAAGCCGGCCGCGGTGATCGGCGGCGTCGGGAGGTGGCCGCGGACCTCCCAACCGACGATCGCGTCGGCGTCCCAGGTGGCCGCGAGGATCGCGGTGTCGTCGCCGCCGCCCTCGGTCATGCCGCCGAGGATGAAGAGGTCGTCGCCGTGGAGGTACGCGGTGTGGTGGGACCGCGGCGCGGGGAGCGCGGCCTCCCAGCGGGGCATCGACAGCGCGTAGCTGTCTCCTTCCATGTCGATCGTGAACGACCAGACCGCGGTGTTGAAGCCCACCGCGCCGGAGCCGCCGCCCGCCACGTAGACACGATCGCCGATCGTGACCGCGGTGCCGTGCAGGGTCGGCGCGCCGACGATGTCGTCGCCGCCCCACTCACCGAAGGTCCCGTCTTCCCGGATCCGCGCGGCGAGGGCGTAGGGGTTGATCGCAGGCCGACCGTCGTCGTTGGCGCTCAGGCCGCCGATCAGGACGAGGAAGCCGAGCGGGTGGTAGGCGATCGCGTGGAACGCCAGCGGGACCGGCAGCGGAGCCAGCGCCTCCCAGTCCTCGAGCGAGCCGTCGGCCGCGATCCGCGCGCGGTGCACCGTGTCGTAGATCTCCTCGGGCTGGCCGCTCGCGTCGGCGCGCATGCCCCCGATCACGTAGAGGAAGGTCCCCGCGTCGACGGAGTGGATCCAGGTGACGTGGTGGTCGACGACGTGGGGCATCGGCGGCCCCGCGCTCCACGGCGCCGGCAGGGGCGCTGCGCCCGCGTCCACCTCGGGCGGGCCGGCGTCGTCCAGCGCGCCGCCCGCGTCCGCCGCGGGGCCCGCGTCCGAAGCCCCCGCGTCCAGCTCGCCCCCGCCATCACACCCGAAGAGGCCCATCGTGAGGGCCAGGATCATCGTCACGCTCGTTCGCATGCGATCGGTGTGCGGCACACGCCCCCCCACCGCATCCGCGTGGTTGCGGGACCTCTTCCGGTCCTTGCGGAAGTCGCGAAGAGCTGCCGGCGACGGCGCGCGCCGTGGCCGCTACGCTCGCGCGGCCGCGCGGTGCGCCGACGGCGACTCGCCCATGACCTGGGAGAACGCCTCGCTCAGCCGGCCGGCCGAGCTGAAGCCGGTCCGGCTCGCGATCTGCGCGACCGAGTAGCGCGTGGTCCGCAGCAGCCGCGCTGCGAGGCCCACGCGGTGACGGCGGAGGTAGCGCATCGGCGTCTCGCCCGTCTGATCCTTGAACGCGCGGCTGAAGTGATAGGGGCTCAGACACGCGATCCGCGCGAGGTCGTCGAGCGAGTAGGCGGCCGTCGGCTCGCCCGCGATCGCGACCATCACCCGCTGGAGCCGCGGATCCAGCTCGCCGCCCGCCGCCTCCTCGAAGGACGGCAGCCGCTCGAGCAGGCGATCGGTCGCCGTCGCCAGCACGTCGAGGCGCGTCGCGTCCTCGGGGAAGGCGTCGAGCAGGGCGCGCAGCTCGCCGGTGGCCGGCACGAGGAACGCGCGCGGCGGCAGCTCGATCGCGATCGCGCGGACGTGGAGCACGCGCTCCTCGACCTCCTCGTCGAGCGTCCAGCTCGAGTGCGCGACGCCGGCCGGGATCACGCTGAGGAAGCGCGCGTCGATCACGAACGACTTGTCGCCGAGCTGACCGGCGAGGCTGCCCCGCGTCACCCAGCACAGCTCGTGCGTAGAGTCATGCACGACATCTTGCCCCAGCGTGAGGAAGGGCCCGATGACCCGGCGGGAGTAGCTCGTGACGCGCACCGAGGGCTAGCGTGTCACGCCCGGGCCGACCGCGCGACCTCACGGAGACGCGCGTCGAACGCGGCGAAGAGCTCCGCCGGCTGACCCGCGTGCAGGGTGCGCAGACACGCCTCGAGGGCGTCGACCGCGCCGTCGGTGGCGTAGCGGATCATCAGCGACCGGTCGTCGTCGTCGTCCCCGTCCGGCTCGTGGAGCGCGAGACCCGAGAGCGCGTGGCGACGCGCCCCGTCGAGGTCGCCGGCCGCGAAGAGCGCGAGCGCGCGGGCGCGATGGGCGACGTGGCAGTACGGCGCCGCGTCGACCGCCCGCAGCGAGAGCGGGAGCGCCTCCTCGACCTCGAGCCGCTGGGCGAGGAGGATGCCGAGGCGCTCGGGCCCGACGTGCTCGTAGGGGAACAGCGCGACGAGCTCGCGGGCGCACGCGATCGCGCGCTCCACGTCGCCCCGCCGCACCCAGGCGCCTTCCATCGCGGTGAGCGCCTCCTGCTCGCGCGGGTCGATCGCCATCGCCCGCTCGGCCGCCTCGGCCGCCTCCTCGAAGCGCCGGAGCGCGTCGTAAGCGAAGGAGAGCTGCGCCCAGCTCTCGGCGTGTTCCTCGAGCTCCGACGCGATCGTCGCGAGGGGGGCGTCGTCGCCGAGCTTGGCCCGCTGGGTCGCGGCCCGGATGCGCCAGGTCGTCCGGGTCGCGCCCCGCGTCCGCTCCGCCATCCGCTCGGCGGCCTCCGCCGCGAGCGCGTGATCGATCGTGTACATCCCCCAGTAGACGCTCCACGCGAGCGAGCCGGGGACGCCGTCGGCGCAGAGCTCGCCCAGCCGGTCGACCGCGTCGCGCATCGCGCCGCCGAGGCGGAACGCGCTCAGCCAGCGCCGGTTCGCGCGGTCCTGGAGCGCGGGGTCGACGACCCGCTCGGGGATCCGCCGCGCGAGCTGGAGCGCCCGGTCGTAGCGCTGGTCGTCGAGGTGCCACTCGGTGAGCGAGAGCAATCCCTTCTGCGGGTCTCCCCACGTCTGGAGGGCCCGCTCGAGCGTCGGCGCCGCCGCCTCTTCGCCGTCGCGCGCGGCGAGGAGGGCGGCCTTCGCCTCGAGCACGTAGGCGTCCTCCTGGTCCGGCAGCGCGTCGAGGAGCCGCAGACCCTCGCTCGGGTCGCGCTCGAGCAGCGCCCAGCCGAGGTGGATGCGCGCCCACGGGAAGTCGGGCGCGAGCTCCACCACGCGCCGCAGGTGACGAACGCCCTCCGGGCGCGTGAGCACGTCCCGGACGAGCAGCGTGCCGAGGCGGTAGACCGAGTCGACGTCGGTGGGAGCCGCGGCGACCACGTGGCGGAAGAGCGCGATCGCGTGGCCGCGCTGAGCCTCGGCGTCGAGCACCTTGCCGACCGCGCGCAGGAGCGCCGCGTCGGACGATCGCCCCTCGGCCAGCTCGCGGAGGCGCGCGGCCGCCGACTCCTTGGAGCCGAGCCGCGCGTAGACGTCGAAGAGCACCCGCGAGAGCGCGGCCGGGTCCACGCCCATCGCGAGCGCCGCCGAGGTGCGCGCCGCCGCCTCCTCGCCGCGCCCGAGCGCCTCGAGGACCTCCGCGTGGAGGGTGAACGCGCGGGTCGGGCCGCGGCCGTCGCGGGTCAGCTCGTCCAGGAGCCCACGCGCCTCCTCGAGCTCGCCGAGCTGGTGCAGGCCCCGCGCGAGCCCGAGCGTCGCGAAAGACCGCCGCGGATCGAGCCGCCGCGCCTCCGCGTAGAAGGCGACGCTCGCGTCCCAGTCCTCACGCATCGCCGCGAGGTCGCCCGCGACCTCGTGGTTGAACGGGTTGTTCGGGTGGTGCGCCCGGCCGACGCGGTTGAGGTGCTCGGCCCGCCGCAGCAGCTCGGCGCCGTCGGTCGTGATGCGCTCGTACACGCGGGCGGGCGCGAGCGAGCTCTCCGCGGGGCCGCCCTTGGTCCGCCGCTCGCTGAGCTCTCGCGCGTAGACCGCGGCCAGGTTCTCGGCTGCGCGGACGTGGAGCGGCGAGCGCGCGAGCGCCTCCCGGAGGTGCTTGGCCGCGCGCGGGAGGTCGCCGCCGAGCCACATGCACTCGCCCATCCACGCGCGGTTGTTCGCGTCGCCGGGGTCGCGCAGCGAGGCCTCGAGGTACTCCGCGTAGGCCTCGTCGAGGAGGTTCCGATCGAAGAGCGCGTGCGCGTGCAGCTGGTGCGGCCACTCATCGGCCGCGAAGCGGACGCGCACGTGGTGGAGATCCGCGAGCATCAGGTCGCGCTCTCGGGGTCGGCCAGTGAGGCGGGCCAGCCGCTGCCGCGCGTCGAGGCGCCGGTGCCACGCGAGCTTGAGCCCCGGGTCGTGCGCGATCGCCTCGTCGCATCGCCGCAACACCTCGTGCAAGGTGGCGCCCTCGCGCTCCCCGCGCGCGTCGGGCCGCAGGCGGTCGACGTCGTCGAGGAGCGTCAGCGAGGGCTCGTCGACTAGCCCGGCCTCGTCGCAGCGCGCCTCGAGCGCCGCGAGCTCGGGGCCCGGCCGCCCGAGGACGATGACGCCGCCGTTGCCGTAGAGGTCGCCGGCGCGCCGCGTGAACTCGAACGTCTTGAGCAGCGGCCGGTGAGTCGCGGGGTCGTGGGCGACGAAGGTCCCGAGGGCCTCGTCGTAGCCCGTGATCACCGCCACGTGGGACGTCGTCGAGTACTCCTCCTGGATGATCACGGGCAGACCCAGATCGATCGCGCGCATGAGCCGCTCGTGGGTCGCGCGCACGCGCCGGGCGGCGATGTCGTGCGCCCTCAGGAAGGTCACGATCTCGTACATCGGGGTGCCGCCGCTGCGCTTGACGGTGTCGGCGATCTCCTCCTGCGACAGCTCGATCTGGAGGTAGCGGAAGCACAGCTCGAGGACCGCCGGGCCGCAGTAGTTCCAGCGCTGCGCGGTCGTCGGGAACGCCGGCAGCTGGGCGCGGCGGCCGCCGTCGAGGTGGCGCTCGAGGTGGTTCATGCGCGCCCGCGCGTAGCGGCCCGGTCCAGCGTCGGGGTCTTCGCGCCACGCGCGGCCCAGCTCCTCGAGCGCGGCCTCGCGCCGCCCGCTCGCGGCGAGCGCGAGCGCGTAGGACACGCGGTCGTTCTGCGCCTGGTCGCCTGCGGGCTCGATCGCGAGCACCGCCTCGTAGGCGCGCGCCTCGGCGGCGTGGTCCTGACGGGCGGCGTGGCAGCTCGCCGTGAGACGCAGGCCCCGGCGCCGCGCGGGGCCCTCGCCGATCCGGTCTGCCTCCGCGAGCGCCGCGTCGAAGTCCCCCAGCACGTAGAGCGCGTTGGCGAGCGCGTAGCGGGCGTGACCCTCGCGCGCGCCGCCGAGCGCGATCGCGCGCTCGAAGCAGGCGTGCGCACGCTCGCGCTCGTCGAAGCGCATCATCGCCTCGCCCTCCGCGAGGAGGATCCGCGCGTGCTCACCGACCGCCTCGCGCGCCTCGGCGATCGCCTCCTCCGTCAGCGCGAGCACCCGCTTGGTCGCGTACCCGTCGATCCGCGTCGCGTGCGCGAGGGGCAGGTCGTCCGCGACCGCGTCGTTCTCCTTCAAGAGCGCCTCGACCTCGAGGATCGTGTCGTCGACCGGGACGTCGGCGTCACGCAGCTCGAGCCGCGCACGCCGCAGCCGCAGGCTCCAGTCCAGCGGGCCGGCCTCGGCGGCCGCGTCGAGCGCGGCGCGCGCGTCGCGGCGCCGCTCCTCGGCGATCGCTCGGTCGATATCGTCGATCACCATCGCGCCCCTCCCCGCTCGACCGTGAGCCAGGCCCCCGGCGCGACCTCCGCCAGCCGCGCCGCGTCCTCGGCCGCGTCGAGGCCCGCGCGCCGCATCACCCCGACCATGGCCGCGAGCGCGTCGCCGTGCCTCCCCGCGAGGTCGCGGACGCGCGCCGCGTGGCTCACGTCGCCGAGCGCGAGCCGCGCCCCGCCGAGGCGCCCGCGCATGACCCATCCGTCGTAGGCCCCGCTCGCCGAGCGCCGCGTCACGCGGTGGACCTCCTCCTCGGCGACTCGCGCCGCCGCGTCCCACTCGAGGTTCGCGATCGCGACGAGCGTCTCGAGGTGCGGGTCCAGCGGCTCCGCACCGCGGAGCGCCGCCGCCGCGGCCGCCGCGTCCCCCTCGCGCAGGTGGGTGCGCGCCGCCTCGATCCGCGCGCCGCGGTGGGCGGGGTCGCTCGCGAGCGCGCGCCCGAGGAGATCGAGCGCGAGCTCGGCGAAGCCGACGTTGCGGAGGAGCGACGCGGCGTCGACCAGCGCGTCCGGGCCCACCTCGGCGAGCCGGGCCTCCACCCGCGCGCGGTCCGCCTCCTCGCCGCGTGCCGCGTGCAGCGCCGACAGCGCGCTCCACACGAGCACCGGCCCGCGACGCGCGTCCGCGCCCTGGAGGAGGGCGAGCGCCTCGTCGGGATCGCGCGCCAGGGTCCGCAGCCCGAGCACCACGCGCGGGTGTGGGTAGGCGCCCGCGAGCTCGATCGTCTCGGCGAGGAGCGCGTCGATCCGCGACCCGCCGCCCGCCCGCTCCTCGGGGAGCGCGAGGAGGGTCTGAGCCGCGCGCCACGGCCCGTTGGGATCGCGAGGGAGCAGCTCGCGGGCGCGCAGCGCGACGCGGATCCCGTCCTCGTCGAGCCGGCGGCGGGTCAGCTCGACCGCGACGTCCATGAGCGCGAGGGGTGACGCGACGAGCGCGCGATCGAGCGCCTGCACGAACGACGCGCGGCCAGCCTCGTCGAGGAGCGTGCCGAGCACGCGCGCCGCCTCGTCCACGAGGACCCGCTCGGGCCCACAGCGCGCGAGGCCGTCCAGCACCGCCTGGGCGGCGCCGTCCGCGTCGCCGCGCCCGACCTGGACGAACGCGAGGTCGCTCCAGTTGTAGGGGTCGCCTGGGTCGCTCCGGACCATCGCGTCGGCGACCGGCCCGGCCTCGTCCCACGCGCCCTCGTGGAACAGCCGGCGCAGCAGGCGCGCGCGGGTGGCCGTGTCGCGAGCGTCCGCCCCCGTCACGCGCCGCAGGAGCACCAGGGCCTCCTCGAAGCGGTCCTCCTCCTCGTGCACGGTCGCGCGGG
Source organism: Polyangia bacterium (assembly GCA_030426845.1). GTDB lineage: Bacteria > Myxococcota_A > Polyangia > Polyangiales > Sandaracinaceae > JAUHXR01. The sequence continues at coordinate 12,131 of JAUHXR010000207.1, forward strand.
TGTTGAGCACGTGAGGGTCGTCCGGAGCGATCTCCTCCGCGAGCGCGCTGAGCACCTGGGCCCGCGGGAGGTCTCCCGCCCCGAGCCGGAGCGAAGCCAGACGAGCGAGCGCGCGCGCGTGACCCGGCTCGAGGGACAGCGCCCGCCGGAGCAGCCGCTCGGCCGCGACGTGGTCGCCGATGCGCTGGTAGGCGCGGGCCCCGCCGAGCGCGTTGCGGTGGTCCCAGGCGTCGAGGGCGCGCGCGTCCGACCAGGCGATCCCCGCCTCGTGGTGGCGGCCCCAGATCTCGAGGGCCTGGGCGTAGATCTGCAAGGCCCACTCCGCGCGGGGGAAGCGCTCGCGCGTCACCGCGACCCAGCGCTCGAGCTGGCCACGCGCGAGCTGACCCGCGCGGAGCTGCTCCAGCATCGCCTCGCCGTGGCGGCGGTGCGGCGACGGGAGCTCGGGCGCGAGGGCGATCGCGTCCTGCGCCAGCGCGCTGACGCGAGCGCGCGGCGGCACCCTGCCCTCGGCGTCGAGGTCGCACGCGTCGATCGCGTCGAGCCGTGCGTCGTGGGTCACCTCGCGGGCCGCCAGCCGCTCGCGCCGCGCGTCCGCCTCGGATCCGGCGCCGAGGACGAAGAGGGCCGAGCCGCCGAAGAGCGCGGCCCGGGCCCGCTGCTCGGCGAGCGTCGTGAGGTAGGCGCCGCCCCGGCGAGGGTCGTGCATCAACAGGAGCCCGGCGACCGGCTCGACGCCCAGCACCACGAGGAACGCGGTGTGGGTCGGCCGCTCCTCCTCCACGATGACAAGCGCGCCCTCGGCCAGCGCGGCCTCGACGCAGGCCGGGGTCGCGATCGCGCGGAGGGACGCGAGGCCTCGCCCGCGGAGGTGGAAGCGCAGGGTCGCCATGTCGGGGCTCGGGGGGATCGGCGCGCCGTCGAGGCCGAAGCGCGCGAGGGCCACCGCGCCGGCCGCGCTCCCACGATCGTCGGCGCTCGCGACCGGCGGGGGGACGGCCTCGGCGTAGACCCAGGCGGGCCCCGCGTCGCGGCGCGCCGGATCCCGGTCGAGCCGATCGAGCACGTCGCCGCACCACGCGTGCGCGGTCGCGCGCTCGCCGCGCCCGCCGCGGGTGCGCTCCTGGAGCTCGCGCAGCGCCTCGATCGCCAGCTCGGTCGCCCCGCCCGCCCAGCGGCAGAGCGCGGCGCAGGTCGCGACCAGCGGCGCGTCGAAAGCCTCCGGTCCGTCGCTCTCCAAGGCGTCGAAGGCGGCGGCCGCGGCGGCGTAGTCGCGCGCGCCGCGCGTGAGATCGACGAGGAGGCTCAGCGCCCAGGCGCGCTCGCTCCCGGGGGTCTCGGCGGCGGCCTCGGCGAGGGCGCGCGCGTCCTCGAGATCGCCGCGTCGCATCGCGAGGCGGGCCGTGTGCTCGACCTCGCTGGTCGCCCGCGGCTCGTGCGCCGCGAGCTGGCGGCGGACCAGATCCAGCGCCGGCGCGACGGGCCAGCGACGCTCCGCGGCCTCGAGGCGCGCCTCGGCGGTGCGCCTCGCGTCGGCCGCCCACAGCGCGCGGATCGCGCGAGCCGCGTAGTCGGGGGCGTCGTCGGCCCCGGCCGCGGCGAGCGCGTCGGCCGCGTCGAGCACGTCGATGAGCGGCGCCCAGCGCAGGGGCGCGAGCCTCGCCCGCAGCCGCCAGCGCGCCAGCGGCTCGTCGGGCCCCGGCCGGCCGAGGACGGCGGCGAGGTCGCGGTAGCGCCGCGTGTCGAAGAGCCGCTGCTCCTCGTCGGCGCTCGTCGTCTCTTCGGTGCGGTCTTCGGTGCGGCGCGGCTCGGTGTCCACGGTCCCCTCCCCCACGCCCGAGGATGCGACGAGACGAGGTCGACGTACACCCGCGAGGTGGCGGACGGGTACACCGCGCCTCATCCTCGTGCGCGTTGGCCTCCGACCTCTACCCACGCATCTACGCGGTCGTGCGCCGCGTCCCGGCCGGGCGCGTGGCGACCTACGGTCAGATCGCGGAGCTCACCGGCCGCTGCGGCGCGCGCCAGGTGGGCTACGCGCTCCACGCCCTCCGGGACGACGACGACGTCCCGTGGCACCGCGTGATCAACGCGCGCGGCGAGATCAGCCTGCGCGAGCAGGCCCCCTTCCAGCGCTCGCTCCTCGAGGCGGAGGGGGTCCAGCTCGACGCCAAGGGCCGCGTCGATCTCACACGCTACCGCTGGCGGCCCCGCTGACGCCACCGTCGGCGCCCCCGATCACTTGGCCGCCGACGAAGCGACGCACCGAGTCGACCACGTCGGGGTGGCGCAGTATCCGCAGGTGACCGAGGCCCGCGGTGACAAGGAAGCGTGAGCCCGACCACGCGTAGTGAAGCCGCTCGCCGGAGCCGATCGGGACCTCGCGGTCGTCGCGGTCGTGGACGATCAGCGCGGGCGCATCGAGGGTCGCCGCGAGGGCGGCCCCATCGAGCTCGGCGAGGGCGCGACCCGCGCGCCGCTCGATCGTCCCGCGCACCGCGGCGAGCGTGCGAGCGTCGAGCTCGAGCGCGTGACCGAACCGCGCCAGCCACGGCTCGGGGGACGCGGGCGGGGCGATCAGCGCGACCCGCCCGAAGCGCGCGCCGTCGGAGAGCGCGACCACGAGGCTGGCGGCCCCGAGGGAGTGCCCGATCGCGGCCGTGGGCTCGAAGCGCGGGGCGACGGCCGACAGCACGCGGGCCATCTCCGGGAGGCTGGTGCCGCGCCCGCTCGACTCGCCGTGACCGAGGTGATCGAGGGCCACCACCCGCCAGCCGTCGTCGAGGAGCGGCTCGACGAACGGCGCCATCTGCGCGGCGCGCCCGTTCCACCCGTGGACGAGGAGCGCGGTGCGCGGCCCCTCGCCGAACACGTGGGCGCGCACGGTCTCGCGTCCGAAGGGCACGTCGAGCGGTCGCGCCCGGGCGAAGACCGCGGCTTGCTCGGGCGTCGCGTCGAGCCGGCGCTGCGACCGGAAGAAGAGCGGCGTGACCGCCTCCGACGCGAGGCGCGGGCTCAACGCGCCGAGCGCGCGGACGCCGCGACGCATCCAGGCGGGCGCGCGCGGGTCGCGACGCTTCTTACGATCGGTCGTGCTTTTCTGTGGGGACACCGCGGCGCTCATGGGGACTCCTCTCGCGATCCGGACTTCGTTCATCGCGGCGCTCGGGCCGCGGGCAGGGCTCAGGCGTAGGACTCAGGCGTAGGGCTCAGGCGGCGGGCTCGGGGCGGGCGCGCTCGAGCAGCGCCTCGAAGGCGACCCGCAGGCGGGCCTTGGCGTCGCCGCGATCGAGGAGGCGGCTGTACCAGTGGAAGCCGAGCATCATCGCCCAGAGCTCGTAGGTGAACTGGGCGACGTCGAGGTCGGCCTGGAGGTGACCCTTCTCGACCGCGATGCGCGCGGCGCCGGCCAGCGTGTCCTCCCAGTCTCGCTGCGTCTCGACCAATCGGTCGCGCGCCGGCCCGGGCTTGTCGTCCAGCTCGGTCGAGGCGGCGATGAACGGGCAGCCACCCGGCAGCGCCGCGAGGTCCTCCCACTCGAGCCACCGCTCGAACAGGGCGCGCAGGCGCGGCTCGCCACGGGCGGCGCGGAACGCCGGGGTGACCACCACCTCGACGAAGCGCTCGCGGGCCTCGTCGATCACCCGGACCTGCAGCTCCTCCTTGGACGCGAAGTGCGCGTAGAGGCCGCTCTTGCTCAGCCCCGTCTTCTTCGCGAGCGAGCCGATGGTGAGCCCATCGAGCCCCGTCACGCTCGCCTGCGCGAGCGCGTCGGTGAGGATCGCTCGTCGAGTCTCGTCGCCCTTGCTCACGACCACAATAATAGAACGACCGTTCGGCTCGTCAAGCGCTCGTCAAACCTCGCGGGGCTCCTCCGAGCCGATCCACACCGCGCCGTCGGGCCCGCGCTCCTTCTTCCAGATCGGGACGCGCTCCTTGATGCGATCGATCAGCGCGCGGCCGGCCATGAACGCCTCGTCGCGGTGCGGCGCGCTCGCCGCGCAGATCACCGCGGTGTCGCCGATCGCGAGCGCGCCGACCCGGTGGTGCGCGGCCAGCCGCACGCCGGGCACCTCGGCCTCGAGCTCGACGACGATCGCGGCCATCTCCCTCAGCGCCATGGACTCGTAGGCGGAGTACTCGAGCGCCTCGACCGCGCGGCCGTCGTTGTGGTCGCGCACCCAGCCGACGAACGTCGCGAGCGCGCCCGCGCCGGGGTGACGCACGAGCGCGATCACCTCGTCGTAGGAGAGCGCCTCGTCGCGGATCGCCACCCGCGCCT
>JAUHXR010000208.1 GCA_030426845.1 Polyangia bacterium
AGGTCGCCGTGATGTCGCTGCGAGGTCGCTGCGAGGTCGCTGCGAGGTCGCCGGGCGGTGACGTGTCCCCGGGCGTCCCATGGGACACCGCGCCGTCTCGCCGCGCGCCGCCCCTGCGCGAGGGCTGGCACGCGGCCTGCTGAGTCCGGCGGCATGCGACTGACACTCCCGGTCCTCGCGCTGGCCCTCGCCGCCGGGCCCTCCCTCGCCCAGGCGCAGGTGATGCCGGCCGGCCCGCCCCAGGCGCCGCCCGTGCCCCTCGAGGTCCACTCCGACACTCCCGGCGTGACCCTCCACGAGATCCTCGTCGAGGGCCCGCGCGGCTACTACTCGGGGCGCTACTACGACGCGTCGCGCCCGCTCTGCACCGCGCCGTGCCAGACCGCGCTGTCCCCGGGCACCTACCGCTTCGCGCTCTCCGCCGACGGCGACCCGGTCCGCGCCAACCGCCTCACGAGCATCACCGGTCCGAGCCGCCTCGACCTCGAGTACGAGAGCCGCAACGGGCTGCGGATCGGCGGCTGGGTCGGCTTCGCGCTCAGCGGGGTGCTCGCGGCGGGGGCGGTCGTCGCCGGCACGCTCGTCTGGGACGACGGCCAGGACGATCTCGGCCTCGGCCTCATGATCGGCGCGATCGGCGTCATCACCGTCGGCGGGATCATCGCCATCCCGCTCGTCGCCTTCCAGGACCACGTCGAGATCCGCTCGACCTCGATCACCGTCCGCTTCAACTAACGAACCTTGCTTAATCCACCCTACCCATCACCACCCTGGCTCGCTCCGCGCTTCGCTTCCCTTTCTCGGATCGCTTCGCTTCTCGCTCAGGTGCCCTCGTCCTCTCCCCTGAGACCGTAGGCCTCCATCCACCGGTAGATCTGGCGGCGGTCGCGCTCGAAGTGCTTGGCCGTCGCCCTCACCGAGCCCCCGTTCTCCGAGAGCACCCGCGCGAGCTCGTCCTTGCTTGGCTTCGCCGGCCGCGTCCCCCGAGGTCCCCCGTCCCGCGGGGGCGCGGCCGAGGGCTCCTCGGTGTCCGTCACGCCGATCGCCTCGAGCGCGTCGCGCGTGACGGTCGCGCCCGCCCCGAGCTGGGCGCGGAGCTGGTAGACCGCGCGGTCGAGCCCGCGGAGGTTGTCCTCCCAGGGCGCGAGCATCGCCGCCTCGAGCGCCTCGGGCGTCCACGCGAGCGGCGGCCCCGGGTCCTTGGCGCGCCACCCCGCCTCGAGGATGCCGATCCAGCCGGGGATGTCGCCGCGCCGGTCGCGGAGCGGCGGCACCTGGGCCGTCGCGAGGCTCAGGCGCGCGTAGAGGTCGCGCCGGAAGCGGCCCTCGCGCACCCGCGTCGGGAGGTCCGGGTGGGTCGCCGCCACCACCCGCACGTCGGTCCGCACGACCGCGTCGCTCCCGAGCGGCTGCACCTCGCCCGTCTCGAGGACGCGGAGCAGCTTCGCCTGCACCTCGGGGGCGAGCTCGGCTACCTCGTCGAGGAACAGCGTCCCGCCGTCGGCGCGCCGGAAGAGCCCCTCGCGCGCCTGGTCGGCGCCGGTGAACGCGCCCCTGAGGTGGCCGAAGAGCTGGCTGTCGGCGAGCTGCGGCGTGAGCCCCGCGCAGTTGAACGCGACGAGCTCGCCGCGCCCGCTCAGTCGGTGCACCTCGCGCGCCGCGAGCTCCTTGCCCGAGCCCGTCTCGCCGAGCAGCAGCACGTGGGCCGGCCCCGGCGCGATCCGGCCGAGCATCCGCCGCAGCGCCCGCATCGTCGGCGCGTCCCCCGGCAGCGCGTCGCGGTCGACCGCGTCGTCGTCGTCCTCGCGGGTCTCGATCACCGCGAGCACGTCGCCCATCCGCAGCACGCTCCCCGCGCCGGCGAGCATCGCCTCGGCGCCGAGCTTGGCGCCGTTGAGCCAGGTGCCGTTGTGGCTGCCCTCGTCCCGCACCTCGAGGACGAGCCCGGCCGCCCGCAGCGACAGGTGGCGCCGCGACACCGTCGGGTGGGCGAGGCCGTGCGCGCGGCCGACCACCGTCCCGCCGACCCCGACCTCGAGCCAGCCCTCGACCTCGGGTGGGTGCACCGCGCGGAGGCCGAGCGAGTGGCGCGCGGAGGCCCCGCGGGCCGCGCCTGGTGAGGTCATCGTGCGGTCGAGCCCGTCCGACACGCGGGCGAGGATAGGGTCCCCGGGCCGCCGGGTCGAGGCGCTCGGCGCGCGCCGCGGCGGGGGATCTCCCCCATCGCGCGCCAGCCTCAGCGGGTGATCAGCCCACGCGCCTCGAAGTCGGCGATCGCATCCCGGATCGTCTCCTCGATCGGGCGGAACGTCGCCCCGAGCTCCCGGCGCGCCTTGTCGTTGCGATAGAACGACGGGCGCTGGGAGTACTCGAAGAACTCCCGCGAGAGGAGCGGCTCGGTGTCGGTCCGCCGCGCGACGGTGTCCATCCCCGCCGCGACCGCCCGCGCGACCGGGCGCGGCAGGCCGACCTTGGGCTTGCCCGTCCCGGCGACCCGCGCGATCACGTCGACGAGCTCCTCGTTCGTCAGGTTCACCGCGGTCGCGATGTAGCGCTCCCCCGGCCGGCCCCGGGTCGCGGCCAGCACGTGCACGCGCGCCGCGTCGCGGACGTCGACGTAGGCCGCGCCGCCGGGGAAGTGCACCGCGGGCAGGCCCGGAGTGAAGGACTTCACGATCAGCTGCCCGCTCGGGGTCGGCCGCACGTCGCCGGGGCCCATCACGATCGACGGGCACACCACCCGCACGTCGAGGCCCCAGTCGGCGAAGTACTCGGCGAGCTCGCGGCTGAAGAGCTTGCTGCGGCTGTACGGGAAGTCGAGGTCCCAGCACTCGTAGGGCGCGTCCTCGTCGGCGGCGCGGCCGGGCTCGGGCCGCCCGATCGAGACGACCGACGCGGTGTAGACGACGCGCTCGACCCCCGCGCGTCGCGCCGCCTCGAGCACGTAGAAGGTGCCCTTGAGGTTGACGTCGTACATCGCCCACGGGTCGGGGGCGAAGTCGCGGTAGATCGCCGCCAGGTGCATCACCGTGTCGCGGCCCTCGACCGCGCGGGTGACCGCCTCGCGGTCGCGGACGTCGCCCTCGACCACCTCCACATCGAGGCCCTCGAGGTTGACGCGGGGCTCGCCCGGCGCGGCGAGGACCCGCACCGCGCACCCCTCGTCGAGCAGCTGACGGGTGACCCAGCTCCCGAGGAAGCCGGCGCCGCCGGTGACCAAGACGTCGCGCATGGGCCGAAGATAGCCCGCTTGACCGCCTGGCCGGAGGTTGACAGATCGTGTCGATGGTCTCGCCCAAGCCGCGCAGCCTGCCCCCGCCCCCGCCGCACCGCTCCGGCATCCGGCGCGCGCCCGAGGTGGCCGCTCCTCCGTCCAACGCTCTTCGAGAGAGCGTCCCCGCGGCCGGGCCGGCCCTGCCGCCGCCCCCGCCGCTCCCGGCCGACGACCTCCGCGGTCAGATGGCGCACCTGCAGGAGGACCTCGACCTCATCATCGACGCGAGCAGCGCCCGCCTCGACGTGGTGGAGCGCCGCCTCGACGCCCTCGCCCCCGAGGACGCCGAGGCCATGCAAGAGCACTTGCGTCGGTGCGAGGCTCAGATCGCGGCCGACGCGCAGCGCATCGAGGCCCTCGAGGACACCCTCGCCCGCACCCGCGCGAGCCTGCGCGACCTGACGCGGAAGATGCAGGAGATCTACACCGAGACGAAGGCCTACGCGGCCGCGGTCGGTCAGTTCGGCGCCAAGCAGCGCGCCGCCGAGGCGAGGATCGAGGTCCTCGAGCTGACCACCACGCCCGAAGAGGCCTGAGCCCGCGCGCCTACTCGAACCGGATGTCGTCGAGGGTGAGCGCGATCGTGTCGCCCGGGTGCTCGACGGTGAAGCCGTTCAGCTCGGAGAGGCTGCCGCACACCGACGCCACGTCGACCACCGCCTCGGTGAAGCCGGGTCCGACGGTGACCTCGGTGGGGTCGCAGCGCTCGCCGTCGCGGCTGGGCATGATGAACAGCGTGCTCGGCGCGCTCGCGGAGAGCTGCATCCGCAGCGTGGCGAAGGTGCTCGTCGGGAAGAACGCGCGGTAGTAGACGTGGAAGCCCGAGAACTGGCCGAGGTTGTCGAGGCGCACGCACGAGCCGCCGCCGCCGAAGCAGCCGTCGGTGACCTCGCCGTAGAAGCCGTCCTCCGCGTCGCCCCACGGGTTGATGTCCCAGCGCACGCGGTCGATGCCGCCCCACGCGTCGCCGTACACGAGGCCGGGCGGCTCCCAGACGCACATCCCGCTCGGGTCGTCCGCGTCGAACTGCACGCCCAGGTCGAAGACCTCGCCCGAGCTCGGGTGGGTCGGAACGACGACGTCCGACTGGACGGTCTGGCCGGTGGCGCTCGTGAGCGTGAAGACCACCCCCGCGCCGCCGCGGTCGAGCGGCTGCTCGCCGCGCGCCTCCCACGCCCCGCCCGAGCGGTTGAGCATCACGGGGGCGCCGATCGGCGCGCCGCCCGCGTCGACCGCCTGGACCGCGCCGCTCCGGATCGGGACGCGGTGGCTCACGAAAGCGAGGCGGAGGTAGCTGAAGTTCTCGTCGTTCACGACCACGTGGATGTCGTGATCCACCGGGCAGGGCACGCGGCGCGCGGCGCCCTCGTCCATGAAGCCCGCGTTGAGCGCCTGCGACGCCTGCTCCGAGAGGTCGAGGTGGAAGAAGCTCCCGTCGCACGGCTCGTCCGGGCGCGCGGGGCAGAGGTCGGTGATCATCACGATCTCCGTCCCGGCCGGGCCCGCGACCTCCCAGCACTCGCCGCACGACTCCCCGGGGTCGCCGTCGTAGCTGCTGCCGTTGTAGGGCTCGGCGATCGCGGCCGTGATGCGCCGGTCGCGCACGAACGCGGGCAGGGCCGAGGTGTCGTGCCGGAACTCGCACCAGCCGGCCTCGCCCAGCGTGTAGTTGGTCAGCCGCACCGGGCCGCACTCGTCGGACGGAGGCGGCGGGGGCGCCGAGCCGTCGGCCCGCGGGCCCGCGTCGCGACCTCCGCCGTCGCCGTCGTCGCAGCCGAAGGTGAGCACGATCAACAGACACGTCAGGGCGACACGCATGGCGGGGATAGTACCGCTCGCCGCCGCGCGGGACGAGCTACCCTCCAGCATGGCCGACGAGCACGCGCGCCCCACCCGCGAAGAGCCCCTCACCCCCGACGACGTCAAGGCGCCGTCCCACGCCGAGCGCGCCCGGACCTTGATGGCCGGGCTGTCGACCGGGACGCTGAGCACCCTGTCGGAGGACGGCTACCCCCACGGCTCCTACGTCACCTTCGCGCTCGACGGCCCCGACCCGGTGTTCCTCGTGAGCACCCTCGCGAGCCACACCAAGAACCTCCTCCGCGATTCCCGCGCCTCGCTGATGGCCCACGAGGCCGAGCACCCCGACCCGCTCGCGAACGGCCGGCTGACCCTGCTCGGACGCGTCGCGAAGCTCGACGACCCCGGCGGGGCGCGCGACGCCTACCTCGCGGCGCACCCGGGCGCGGCCTACTACGCGGACTTCAAGGACTTCGCGTTCTGGCGCCTCACCGTCGAGCGCCTGCGCTACATCGGCGGATACGGGCGCATGTCCTGGGTCGACGTCGACGCGTGGCGCGCGGCCGCCGCCGATCCGCTCGCGGCGCACGTGGCCGGCATCGTCGCGCACATGAACGAGGACCACGCCGACGCCTGCGTCGCCTACGCGCGCGCCTTCACCCGCGCGAAGGACGCCGACGCGGTCGAGATGACCTCGATCGACCGGTACGGCTTCGAGCTGAGCGTCCAGACCGAGCGCGGCCCGCGACCGGCGCGGATCGCCTTCACGGAGGAGGTCACCACCCCGGACGGCGCGCGCAAGGCGCTGGTCGCGCTCGTCCGCGAGGCGCGGGCGGCGCTCGCTTGAGCGGCGCGTCGATCGACCCGGGCCGGCTCGTCGACGACGACCCGGGGGTCCGCGCGATCCTCGAGGGGGCGCGGACGGTCGCGATCCTCGGCGCGCACGTCGAGGCGCATCGCGCCGCGTCCTACGTCCCCGAGTACCTCGCCGCGAAGGGCTACCGCGTCCTCGGCGTGAACCCGCGCTTCGCCGGCCACACCCTCTTCGGCCACCCGGTCGTCGCGACCCTCGCGGAGCTCGAGGAGCCGGTCGACCTCGTCGACGTGTTCCGCCCGTCCGCGAGCCTCCCCGCGCACCTGCCGGAGCTCCTCGCGCTCGCGCCCCGCGTCGTCTGGCTCCAGCTCGGCATCCGCCACGACGACGTCGCGCGCGCCCTCGTCGCCGCCGGCGTCGACGTCGTCCAGGACCGCTGCACCCTCGCCGACCACCGCCGCCTCGGCCTGGGCTGATCCGTCCGGCGCGCGTTCCGCCGGGGTCAGCCGGCGAGCTCGGCGCCGTTCGGGAGCACGAAGCCGGCGAGCGCGTCCTCGAGGGAGCGGGTCTCGGCCGGCTCCTCGCGGCGGCGCCGGTTCTGCTCGGCCACCTTGCGGCGCTCGGTCGGCGTCGGGTCGCGGAGCATCTTCTCCATCGTCTCGCGCATCTTCCGGCGCGCCTCGTGGACGCGCCACGCGATCGTGCCCTCCGCCGTCTCGAGGACCACCGCCGCCTCTTTGTGCGACAGGCCCTGGAGCTGGGTGAGCGCGATGGTGGTGCGCAGGAGCGGGGTCAGCGCGTCGAACGAGCGCAGCAGCAAGGTGTAGGTCTCGCGCAGCTCGAGGGTCCGGCGCGGGTCGCCGCCGCCGTCGACCTCGAGGGCCATCGTGAGACGAGGGTCGTCGAGGCTCATCGTGATCCGACGGCGGCTGTTGCGCCGGACGTTCAGCGCGCGGTTGAGCGCGATGCGGTAGAGCCAGGTGAAGAACTCGCTGCGCCCCTCGAAGCGGTCGATGTTCTTGTAGGCGCGCAGGAACGCGTCCTGGGTGATGTCGTCGGCGGTCGACCGGCTGCCCGTCAGGTGGAGCGCGAGGGCGAAGATGCGCGGGCGGTAGCGGGTGACGAGCTGATTGAACGCCTGGGGCTCTCCGCGCTTGACCGCCTCGACGAGCGCGGAGGCCTCCATCCCGCGCAGCTCCGCGTCGGTCAGGCGGGTCTCCGCGTCCTGCGCGTGCAGGTCCTGCTCGTGCTCGGGCACCGGGGGTTCGACGCGAGTTGCTGGGGGGTCTTGGGTGAATAATTCGGCTGAACGGCCGGAGACAGGATGACAGGGCGGGGACTGAAGATCCCCTTCTCGCGCGTTCCGAGGCTCCTTGATCGCGCCCGGGCGATCTGTTAAGACCCATGTCCCTTCCGGCCCGCTCGCCTTACTTTTCCATGATTTCAGTCGTTTAGGCGATCTCAGCGTCCGCCGCGCGGCCGCGGCGGGAGCCGGCCCTCACCCAAGACACCGCATGCTGTTCGACTGGCTCTACGGCCTCTTCTCGAACGATCTGGCCATCGATCTCGGCACGGCCACGACCCTGATCTACGTCAAGGGTCGGGGCATCGTGTCGTGCGAGCCGTCGGTGGTCGCCGTCCAGCAGGACGCGCGCGGCAGCAAGAAGGTGCTCGCGGTGGGCAAGGAGGCCAAGGAGATGCTCGGGCGCACGCCGGGCAACATCCAGGCCGTCCGCCCGCTGCGCGACGGGGTCATCGCCGACTTCGAGATCAACGAGGCGATGCTCCGCTACTTCATCAAGCGGGCGCACAACCGCTCCACCCTGGTGAAGCCGCGCATCATCATCTGCGTGCCCTTCGGGGTCACCGAGGTCGAGAAGCGCGCGGTCAAGGAGTCGGCCGAGAGCGCGGGCGCGCGCGAGGTCTTCCTCATCGAGGAGCCGATGGCGGCCGCGATCGGCGCGGGTCTCCCGATCACCGAGCCGAGCGGCAACATGGTCGTCGACATCGGCGGCGGCACGACCGAGGTCGCGGTGATCTCGCTCGCCGGCATCGTCTACTCCCAGTCCGTGCGCGTCGGCGGCGACCGGATGGACGAGTCGATCATCGCGTACATGAAGCGTAAGTACAACTTGCTCATCGGCGAGCAGTCGGCCGAGCGCGTCAAGTGCAGCATCGGCAACGCGTACCCGGGCGAAGAGGTCGACTCGATGGAGGTCAAGGGCCGCGATCTGGTGGCCGGCGTCCCGAAGACCGTCCTCGTCAACAGCGAGGAGATCCGCGACGCGCTCAGCGAGCCGATCAACACGATCGTCGAGGCGGTGATGAGCGCGCTCGAGCGCACCCCGCCCGAGCTGAGCGCGGACATCGTCGACAAGGGCATCGTGCTGACCGGCGGCGGCGCCCAGCTCAAGAACCTCGACGTGCTCCTCCGCGAGGAGACGGGCCTCCCCGTGATGGTGAGCGACGACCCGGTGAGCGCGGTGGTGCTCGGCTGCGGCAAGACGCTCGATCACCTCGACCTCCTCAAAGAGGTCACGATCAGCTGAGCGTCGGCCGGGCGTCTCCTCAGCCGGGCGCCTCCTCAGCCGCGCGCCCGCCTCCTCAGCCGCGCAGGACCCAGGCGAGCAGGCCGGCGAGCGCGGCCGCGGCGACGAAGATCCCGAGCAGGATCGCGGCGCGCCCCGCCGAGGGCGGAGGGGGCGCCGGCGACTCGCGTATCGGCTCGGGGGGCGCGGTCGATCCGGGAGCGGACGCCGGCGGCGCCGCGGCGGGGATGGGCGGCGTCGAGGTGGGGGCCCGGAAGCGCGGCACGCCGGCGGCGACCGGCGCGTCCCCGTGCTCTGCGATCAGCGCGTCGAGGGCCGAGCCCAGGGCGGCCGCGCTCGCGAAGCGGTCGGCGGGGGACCGCGCGAGGCACTTCAGCACGACCGCCTCCACGTCCGGCGGGACGTCGGCGCCCTTGTCGTTGGGCGACGGCGGCGCCTCGCGGAGCTTCGACTGGAGCACCTTCACCATGCTGTCGCCGTCGTGCGGCAGCTCGAGGCTGAGCATCTCGAAGAGGATCACCCCGAGCGCGTAGATGTCGGCGCGCCCATCGATCGCCTCGTCCGCGCACTGCTCGGGCGACATGTAATAGGGCGAGCCGACCAGCTCGCCGCGGCCGGTGATCCGCACCGCCGCGTTCATCATCAGCGCGAGCCCGAAGTCGACGATCTTCACGAAGTCGGTCTGCCCGTGCTCGACGACGAGGAGCACGTTGTCGGGCTTGAGGTCGCGGTGGACGACCTTGGCCGCGTGAGCCGCCTCGAGCGCATGGGCGACCCCGCGCGCGATGTGGAGGGCCCGCGCGAGCGGCAGCGGGCCGTCCGCCTCGTCGAGCACCGCGTCGAGGGTGACCCCGTCGGCGAGCTCCATGACGTAGTAGCTCCGCCCGTCGTCGAGGTCGCCGAAGTCCTGGACGGCCACGATGTGCGGGCTCCCGAGGTCGGCGGCCGCGCGGGCCTCGCGCAGGAACCTCGGCCACACGGTCTTGTCGTCGGTCAGCCCGGGCAGCAGCGTCTTGAGCACCAGCCGCCGGTGGAAGGTGGTGTCCGAGACCTCGTAGACCCGGCCCATCCCGCCCTCGCCGAGGACGCGCTCGACGCGGTAGCGGTCGGCGATGACCTTCCCGACGAGCCAGTCCTCGCCCGACACCTCCACGAGGGTGGTGCGCGCGGGAAGGCTCCGCTGGCTCCTCGAATTGCGCACGCCGCCCCAGCTTACCCGGGGCGGCGCGCCGTGAGGGCATGGGTTGCGTGTCAGATCGCGCGGGCGCCGGACGGCGGGCGGAACTCGAAGCGGCTCGCGCTCACGTCGCGGTTGAAGCGCATCCGGCTGAACGCGAAGCGGTTCAGGTTGCCGTCGTGGTCCTGGATGATCACCCGCCGCACGACGCCCGCGGAGGCCGGGTTGGCGTCGACGTAGAGGAACACCCGGTGGTAGGCGGCCTGGGCCGCGCGCGGGCGCAGCTCGAGCACGTGGCCGTCCCAGTTGAAGCGCGCGGCGTCCATCAGCCGGAAGCTGAAGTCCGAGTCGAGCCGCGCGTCGCCGGTGAGGAAGCCGAGCGCGGAGGGGATGCCCTCGGAGGCGACCGGCGCCCGCATGTACTGGCCGGCCTCGCCCTCGTCGCCGGGCTCGTAGACGGTGAGCGTCCGGCCGTTCGAGACGACGACCTTGCCGTCGCCGCCGAGGTAGTCGAAGCGGAGCTTGCCCGGCCGGCTGATCGTCAGCACGCCGCGCGAGGTGGTGGTCCGGCGGTAGACGCGGTCGTAGTGCGACTGCGCGAAGGCGGTCTGCACGGTGCGCGTCTGGTCGTAGAACGTCTGGACCTGGGCGGCCACGTGGGCCGCGCTCGGCGCGGTGCGGGTCTCAGCGCTCGTCTGGGCCTGGGCTACGCCGGGGAGAGCCGCGGCGATCACGAGCGCCGCGCTCAGAGCGGAACGGTGAATCGTCGTGTTCTTCATGAGAGCTCCTTTGCACCCACTCGGACAGGGGCGCCGAGAGCGCTATTCATGGAGAGGCGCGAAGCCGTACGATCCCGCGCACTTGCCGGGGCCTCTGGGCGCGCCGGGCGGGCCACCGTCGCAGCGCCGCACCGCGCGATTGACGCGTGTTGGCCCCGATCGTTAGGCTCACGCGGTGACGCTCCGCGGCGCTTCGTCGATCCTGCTCGCCGCTCTCGGGCTCGCTCTCTGGCTCGCCCCGGTCGGGCGCGCGGCCGCGCAGGACGCCGAGGAGGCGCGCGAGGGCGCGGCCCCGACCACCGAGGAGCCGGACCCGACGCGCCTCGACGTCGAACGCCTCCCGCCCGAGGCCATCCCGATCACGCGCGACCTCTACGCCCACGGGTTCTTCATCGAGGCGCAGCTCGGCGGCCTCGGCTTCGTGGGCGGTCCGGCGGGCTTCCTCGACGGCGGGCCGTGGGCCGCGATCGACGTCGGCTTCGAGATCCTCGACTGGCTGATGGTGCTCGTCGGCGCCGAGGGCTCGATGCACAACTCGAGCGCGCCCTCGCCGCCGGCGCGGACCTCGATCGAGATCCTCGGCGGGCACGCGGCGGTACGCCTGCAAGCCAACTTCACCGAGGCCTTCGCGATGTGGATCTCCGGCCAGGTCGCGCTCCTCATCGCGACGACCGACCTCCTCGAGCAGTTCGGCTTCACCGAGTCCACCACCGCCGGGGTCTCTTACGGCGGCGAGCTCGGCGCGGACTGGCACCTGCGCTCGCGGCACCACTCGATCGGCCTCCTCGCCGGCGTGCGCCACTACCCGAGCCTCGAGTCGTTCATCAGCACCGGCCCCGCCCTCGGCATCCACGGCACGGCCTACATCCGCTACGTCTTCTAAAGAAGAGCGCTTCCAAAGAAGAACACAGCGCAGAGCCGCAGCGCTGCCCAGGCACACAGCGGCCCCCGATGTCCGCCCCCGGACACCCCATGCCCGGCCACCCGGCCACCGGGCGCCCCCAACGCCAGAGATCGCCCTGGCACGCGGCTCGCTAAGCTTCGTTCGATGAACCGCTCCTCCTCGCCTTCGGCGCCCGTCCTCCTCGTCCACGGCATCTGGGACGACGGCGCGCGCTTCGAGGCGATGCGCGCTGCCCTCGCCGCCTCTGGCCGGGCCGCGCACGCCCTCGACCTGCGCCCGAACGACGGCTCCGCGCCGATCGAGGCGCTCGCCGCCCAGGTCGACGAGGCGGCGGACAGCCTGCTCGCGGACGGCGCCGGGCGGCTCGACCTGGTCGGCTTCAGCATGGGCGCGCTCGTCTCGCGCTACTGGCTGCAGCGCCTCGACGGCAAGGCGCGCTGCCGCCGCTTCGTCTCGATCTCGGGCCCGCACCGGGGGACCGCCCAGGCCTTCTGGCTCCCGTTCTTCGCCGGCGTCCGCCAGATGTCGCCGGGCAGCGCGCTCCTGCGCGACCTCGAGGCGGACGAGGACCCCTTCGGCGACGTCGACGTCCACTGCCTCTGGACGCCCTACGACCTGATGATCGTGCCGGCCCGCTCGAGCCAGCTCGCCGACGCGACCGACCACCGCCTGCCGCTGCCGATGCACCGCCAGATGATCTCGGACCCGAGGGCGATCGAGCGCGTCCAACGCATCCTGGGGCCATAGGGCGACGCCCGCGGGAGGCCAACGCCGGCGAGGCCAATGTCTGCACGTCGACTTGACGCGCCGCCTACTGCGCCTCCTCGCGGAACGGATCGTGGAGGTCGCCGATCCCCGGCGACTCGAAGCCCGGGTCGACGATGTCCGAGACGGGACGGGGATCGCGCGCCGGCTCGGTTGTCTCGGTCGTCTCGGTCGTCTCCGTGGAGCCCTCGCGCGGCCCGTCGCGCGCCGGCTCCTGCCGCCGCCCGCCGCGGCGTGCGCGCTCGAGGGTCAGCGTCGCCTCGGCCGCGGTGTTCGCGCCGACCGGGAAGGGGCGGTTCCGGTAGCCCAGCAGGCGCAGCTCGTAGGCGATCGGCGCCTCGCCCGCCGCCGGCTTCTGCACGTCGAGCGGCGTCGTGCCGATCAGCGCGCCCGACGGACCGTAGACCTCCGCCGCCTCGGGCACCGTGATGAGGTGGACGGTGGCGGGCGCGTCGGCCGTCGTCCCGCCGGCGGCTCCCGGTACGACCGCGTCGGCCGGCTCGGCCCCTGGCGCCTCGGCCTGGCTCGGCGTCTCGGTCGGCGTCTCGGTCGGCGTCTCGGTCGGCGCCTCGGTCGGAGTCTCGGTGTCTGGCTCCGGAGTCGGCGACGCGGCGACCGGCCCGGTCCCCGCGTCATCATCGCCGCCGAACCCGATCACCGCGCCCACTCCGACCGCGACCACGAGCAGCGCGAGCACCGCGCCGCCGATCAGCGGCGCGAGCCGAGAGCTCCGGGCCGGCTCGGCCGCGGGCAGCGACGGCGCCGACGCGGCGGGCAAGGTTGGCGCCGACGGCGGTGCGCTCGGGTAGGCGTTCGCGGGGATCGGGGGGAGGCTCCGGTCGACGTCGTGGAGCACCGCGGTCGGCGTCCGGCCGTCGCGGAGCGCGTCGAGGTCGGCCTGCAGCTCCGACATCTGCCCGTAGCGAGACGCGGGCTGCTTGGCGAGGCACTTGAGGATCACCGCCTCGAGCCCCGGGTGGACGTCGACCGGTGGAGACAGATCGCGCGGCGGGATGGGGTTCTCGTAGACGTGCTTGGTCAGCAGCCCCATCAGCGTGTCGGCGTCGAACGGGACGCGGCCGCAGGCCAGCTCGTAGAGGATCACCCCGAGCGCGTAGATGTCGGTGCGGTGGTCGACCTCGTGGCCCGCGCACTGCTCGGGCGACATGTAGTGCGGCGTCCCGAAGACCTGCCCCGCCTGGGTCAGCTTCGCCTCGCCCGCGTCCTGGACCTTGGCGATCCCGAAGTCGAGGACCTTCACGAACTCGGGGTCGCTCCCCTGTCGCACGAGATGGATGTTGTCGGGCTTGAGGTCGCGGTGGACGACGCCGCGGGCGTGAGCCGCGCCGAGCGCGTCGCAGAGCTGGCGGCCGATCTTGAGGATGCGCGCGGTCTCCATCGGCGCGCCCGGGGTGAGCACCTTCGTGAGCGGCGGCCCGTCGAGCATCTCCATCACGAAGTAGGCGGAGCCGTCGTCGAGCGCGCCGAAGTCGCTCACGTCGCAGATGTGCGGGCTGCCGATCGCGCTGGCCGCCTGGGCCTCGCGGCGGAACCGCGCGACGGTCTTCTCGTCGCGCGACACCTCGGGCCGGAGCACCTTGACCGCGACGGGCTTCTCGAGCGCGGTGTGGACCGCGCGGTAGACGACGCCCATCCCGCCCTCGCCGAGCACGCGCTCGATGCGGTAGCGGTTGTCGAGGACCCGCCCGACCAGGCGATCGGCGCCCGCAGGGTCCGAGCCCCCGCTCGGCATCGTCGCTTTTTCGGTGCCCCCCATGCGTCGGTCGCGCTCCGCCCTACTCTGGCCACCGGGCGGGCCGCGTTCAAGGAAGCCTACGCGCCGCGACCCCTGGGTCGTCCCCGCCTCCCCCGATCGGGGGGCGCGCTCAGAGCAACCCGAAGAGGGCCTTCCGCCGGATCTCGGCCGCGCGCGCGGCGAGCCCCGGCCCGTCGACCCCGCTGAAGCGCTCGGGGCGCAGCCACTCGTCGCCGTCCTGCAGCTCGAACACCACCGCCGCGCGGGCCTCGTCCCAGCGCACCGTGGCCACGTGCTCCCACTTCATCAGCTCGCGCGTCGACCCGCGCCGGAAATACGCGCCGTCGGTCCGCAGCGCGAGGTACTCCTCCTCCGAGAGCACCTTGTTGAGCTGGGTGATCGCGCCGCCCCCGCCGACCACGATGCACCCGAGCCCGAGCGCGCCGAGGAGCAGCTCGTAGGCCAGCCAGTCGTTCGTGATCGGCGTCCCGTCGGCGTGGACCTGCCCGCTCCGCATCAGGCCGTCCATCGGCCGCATCGCCCGCGCGTGCACCGGCCGCTCGGTGTCGCCGTGGGTGAACAGCAGCGCGCCGGCGATGCAGACCGAGCCCAGGGTCATGACGAGCGAGCCGACGAGCAGCGCCCCGACCAGGCGCCGGCTCGCGTCGAGGCGGAAGTGCTCGACGATCAGGCCCCCCCGGACGTGGTCGTCCGAGTCGGGGCCGACGAGGGTCGCCGTCTCCACGTGTCGGCTCACCCGCGCATCGTAGGTCCAGCTGGGCCCCGGGCAAAACCGGATCTGGCCACCGACCCAGGGCCGGCCCTATGGTCTGCGCGACATGGGAGAGGCCACCCACTACGACTGGATCGTCATCGGCTCGGGCTTCGGGGGGAGCGTCAGCGCCCTGCGGCTCAGCGAGAAGGGCTACCGCGTCCTCGTGCTCGAGAAGGGCAAGCGCTGGGCGCCCGGGGACTTCCCGAAGAACAACATGGACCTCAAGCGCTGGCTCTGGATGCCGGCCGCCGGGCTCAAGGGCTTCTTCCAGATGTCCTTCCTCGAGCACGTCACGATCCTGCACGGGGTCGGCGTCGGGGGCGGCTCGCTCACCTACGCGAACACCCTCCCGATGCCCAAGCTCGGCTTCTTCCAGAGCCGGAGCTGGGCCCACCTCGCGGACTGGCGCGCCGAGCTCGAGCCGCACTACGCGACGGCCCGCAAGATGCTCGGCGCGGCCGAGTTCCCGGGCAACACCCCGGGCGACGACGTCCTGCGCGAGATCGCGCGCGACCTCGGCCGCGAGGACCAGTTCCACAAGGCCGAGGTGGGGGTGTTCTTCGGCGACCCGAACCGCCGCGTCCCGGACCCGTACTTCGACGGCGAGGGCCCCGAGCGGGTCGGCTGCAACTACTGCGGCGCGTGCATGACGGGCTGCCGGATCGGCGCGAAGAACACGCTCGATCAGAACTACCTCTACCTCGCCGAGAAGAACGGCGCGCGCGTCCGGCCCGAGACGGAGGTCGTCCGGGTGAGCGAGCAGGGCGACGGCTACGCGGTCGAGACGCGGGCCACCTTCGGCGGCGAGGACGCGACCTTCACCGCGGACCGGGTGGTCTTCGCCGGCGGCGTGATGGGGACGGTGCCGCTGCTCCTCAAGCTCAAGGAGGACCCGCGGGGCCTGCCGCGGCTCAGCGATCGGGTCGGCGACTTCGTCCGCACCAACAGCGAGGCGCTCTTCGGCGTGCTCGCGCCGGACACCGAGGAGGACTTCAGCCGCGGCGTCGCGATCACCTCGATCCTCCACACCGACGACCACAGCCACATCGAGCCGGTGCGCTACGCGAAGGGAAGCAACTTCTTTCGCTTTCTCGTGCTTCCCCACGTTCCGGGAGAGACGTTCCTCGGCCGGCTGGCCGGCGCGGTCCGCGGCTTCGCGCAGAACCCGCTCCGCTGGGCCAAGGCCTACGCGGTGCCCGACCTGAGCCGCGCGAGCCAGATCCTCCTCTACATGCGGACGCTCGAGGGAACGCTGAAGATGCGCCTCGGCCGCGACCTCCGCACCGGGTTCCGCCGCGGGCTGGTGACCGAGCTCGACTCGCCCGACGCGGCCCCGCGCGCGTTCATGGACGAGGCGACCGACCTGGCGCGGCGCTGGGCCGAGAAGACCCGTGGGGTCACCGCCACGATGTTCACCGAGCTGCTCCTCGGCGTGCCGTCGACCGCCCACATCCTCGGCGGCGCCTGCATGGGCGAGGACGCGGCGAGCGGGGTCATCGACAAGCACCACCGCGTCTTCGGCTACGACGGCCTCTACGTGATCGACGGCGCGGCGGTGAGCGCTAACCCCGGGGTGAACCCGTCGCTCACCATCACCGCGCTCGCGGAGCGCGCGATGGCCGCCATCCCCGTCAACGCCAATTGACAGGCGCGGACGCCTAGTACCCCCGCTCCGAAGTGAGTGTTCGGGTTTGCGGCGGCCCTCGCGCCCGATCTCGGGCGGCGAGCTCCTCGGAATGGCGGTGCCATTCCAGCGTCGCCCGCCGCACGACCTCGAACCCGATGACTCACCGGTTTCC
>JAUHXR010000209.1 GCA_030426845.1 Polyangia bacterium
AAGGCGCACCCGGGGACCCGCGTGACCCGGCCCAGCCACGCAGCCGAGCTCTCGCTTGATCATGGTCAGTGAGACCGACGGCTCCGGCTCCGGCTCCGGCTCCGGCTCCGGCTCCGGCTCCGGCTCCGGCTCCGGCTCCGGCTCCGGCTCCGGGTCCGGCTCCGGCTCCGGCTCCGGCTCCGGGTCCGGGTCCGGGTCCGGGTCCGGGTCCGGGTCCGGGTCCGGGTCCGGCTCCGGCTCCGGGTCCGGGTCCGGGTCCGGGTCCGTAGACGAGCAAGAGTACGTGCACGTCCACGAGTACGCTCACGAGCACGTGCACGGGTAGCGATCGGCGTCCCCCGGCCATCACGCACGTGCACGGGCGGCGATCGGCGTCCCCCGGCCATCACGCACGTGCACGGGCGGCGAACGGCGTCCCCCGGCGTGCACGCGCCCCGGGCGCCCTTGGCTTCGCCCGCGCCCCTGCTCGAGCCCTCCTCCGCCTATGGGCCCGCGCTGCGCTCGACGAAGTCCATGAAGATCGTCCAGTCGCTCGCCTCGAGGCTGTGCCCGCCGGGGCGGCTCCGCCAGACGACCGCGCCGGGCGCGCCGAGGAGCGCGTAGACCGGCTCGGCGAGCTCGACCGCGCGTCGCGCGCCGGGCGGGTCGGCCCAGGTGTCGTCGTCGCCGTTCATCACGAGGACGGGGCGCGGCGCGACGAGCGCGAGCAACAGGTGCTGGTCGATCGGGAGGCGCGTCTCGCGGTTCGCGAACTGCGGGAACACGTCGTCGAACCAGTGGGGGAAGGCGGCGTTGATGATCTGCACCGACTCGCCAAGGTCGCTGCGGCTCAGGGTCGCGCCCGCGGTGCCCGACTGGTGCGGGACGCTCATCGCGATGCGCGGGTCGAGCGCGGCCGCCCAGAGCGCGGCCTTGCCGCGGCGCGAGTGACCGACCGTCACGATGCGCGACGGGTCGACGCCGGGCGCGGTCTCGAGGTGATCGACGGCGCGCGACAGCGCCCAGGACCACGCGGCGATCGCCCCCCACGCCGTCTCGCCCCGGAGGTCGAAGTGCGGGTGCAATCCCTCGGCGAAGCCCGCGCTCGCGTCGTCCGGCGCGGCGTCGCTCTCGTGGAACGTGGCGAGCGCGAACCCGCGCGCGACGATCGCCTCGATCGGCCAGCTGCTCGCGCGCACGCCGCGCACGAGCGCGCCGCCGTCGCTGCACGACGGGTCGGTCCAGCGCGTCGTGAGCGGCACCTCGGGGGCGTCGATCACGCTCTGGTTGCCGCAC
The DNA here is from genome assembly GCA_030426845.1 of Polyangia bacterium. GTDB lineage: Bacteria > Myxococcota_A > Polyangia > Polyangiales > Sandaracinaceae > JAUHXR01. The sequence goes on from JAUHXR010000209.1 coordinate 1,276, forward strand.
TTGTTGAGCGCGAGCAGCACGGGCGCGGCGGTCGCGTCGGGCGGCCGGAAGACCGCGAGGCGGATCGTCGCGGGCACCCCGAACGACAGCTCCACTTCCTCGTACAGTACGTCGCCGGACGGCGTCGCGATCGTGGCCGAGGCGACCGGCGTCGCGGTGACCGACGCCGGGGCCGGCGGCGCGAAGCCGTAGACGTAGTGGGCGAACAGCTCGCGCAGCTCCGGCGCGCGCACGTCGTTCCACGCCTCGGCCGTCTCCACGGCCTCGCCCGTGCCGTAGGTCACGAACGGATCGGGCGGCTCCTCGCGCTCGGGCAGATCGACCGCTGCGGGGAAGCGCCCCGCGTCACGCGCCACCCCCGCGTCCGGTGCGCCGCCGTCCATCGGGGAGCCGCCACCGCACGCGACGAGCAGGCACGCGAGGGCCGCCATCCGCATGAGCCCGAGCATGACGTCGCGGCGATCGAATGTCACTGGCGGTGACCCTGCGCCCCGAAGTCGACGCCGGCGCGGTGAGCATGCGCTCGGTGCGGTCCGCGCGACGCGCAGCCCACCACCGAGAGACTCGGAGAGGGCCGCGGGATGCGCGGTGTGCGATCCCGGTCAGGCTCTCGGGGCCGCCCATGTCGACGACGCTGCCACCAGAGATTCGTGTCTACTTCGCGGCCGTGGCCAACTGCGCGACGGACGTGGCGCCCTGGTCGGCGTTCCTCGCTGAGCACCAGGCAGCCCTCGACGCGGCGGTAGGCCGTGCGCGCAGGCTTCGTCTCCGGTTTGCGCCGAGCACGCACCTGCCGCGGCTGCTGGACGAGCTCGGGATTGGCTACGACGCCGAGCAGCTCGAGCGCCACCTTCGCCGTGCGAGCGACGCGTCCTGGACGGGGCCGCGTACCCACGACTGGATGGGCCTCGACGCGGCCCACCGTCGGGGGCACCACGAGGAGGCCGACCGTGCGCTCGCCCGGTGGATGCGGGAGCGCGTCGCGCGGGTGGAGGCGGAGGACTACGACGCGCCACAGGAGATCAACGAGCTGTTCTCCGCCGCGGAGGCGTGGATCGAGGACGGACGGCTCCACCTCGCGGCCTCGGTCCTCGTCGCGCTGGCTCGTGTGCAGGTTCAGAGCGATCTCGTGATCGGAGGGGTATGGGCGCGCACGGCCCTCGCCCGGATCGGTGGGCTCGTTCCGGCGGGGATCGCCCTGGGTCCCGCGAGCGATCAGGCGCGGCTCGCGCCGGAGATCCCGCCCGAGCTCGTTCGCCGATGCGCTGCGTTGACCTGGAACTACGCCACCGACGACGAGCTGGAAGGCGCGTACGACTCGGTGGCGGCGCTCCTCGACACTTGCGGCGACGACGCGGAGCTTGCAGCGCTTCGGAGGCGGCTCCGGAGCCTGAGCGCCTGACTGAACCGCGAGACGGAGCCGCCGAGCTGCGAGTGCGATAATCGGAATGACCTCTCGCTCGTCCGTGGTCCTCCAGGTCTCGAGAGATGCGCATGACGAACCACCCTCCAACCCCAGCCCTCCGTCGCGAGGGCGCGCTCCTCGGCACGGTCGTCGGGGACGCATTGGGCCGCCCGTTCGAAGGCACGCCGTCGCCTGACCGCGCCCTCGTGGCCGGGCTCGCTCAGCGGATCGCCTCCCCGCGCGCCTGGGGTCACAGCGACGACGGGGAGATGATGCTCGCGGTCGCGGAGTCGCTGGCCGGGTGCGGCGCGGTGGACGAGGCGCATCTGCTCGCCACGCTCGCCGAGCGGCACGATCCGGCGCGCGGTTACGGAAGGGGGAGCCGCGCCGCGTTCCGCGCCTGGCGCGCGGGCGCCTCCTGGCGAGACGCGGCGCGGGCGTGCTGGGAGGACGGCTCGCGCGGGAACGGCGCCTCGGTCCGGGTCGCCCCGGTCGCGCTCCTGGCGGAGCACCTCGACGAGGCTCGGGTCGCGGAGCTCGCGCGGCGGAGCGCCGACCCGACGCACGCGCACGCGGAGGGGCGTGATGGAGCGGCGGTGATCGCAGTCGCGGTGCACCGCGCGCTGCGTGGACTCATGCCATCGCAGCTCATTGTCGGGCTGGGCGCGTTCGCCTCGGGTCGCTTCGCGGAGCGCGTCGACGCGGTCGATCCCTCGATGAGCTCGGGCGCGGCGGGGCGCGCGCTCGGGACCGGCGTCCTCGCGATCGAGTCCGTCCCCGCGGCGCTCTGGGCGGTCGCGGGCGCCACCTCGTTCGTGGACGCGGTGACGCGCGCGGTCGGGCTCGGGGGCGACACCGACTCCATCGGCGCGATGGCGGGCGCGATCGCGGGGGCGACCCACGGCGCCGGTGGGATCCCCGCATCGTGGCTTGCGGCCCTCGAGAATGGGATCGCAAGTCGCACGCGCGCCCTGGCGGACAGGATCGCCTCGGTCGCGGCGATCGGATGATCCGTCGTGGGCGTCGGGGCGGACGCGCGTGTCAGGACGAGTGCCTCATCGACGGCGCGGGTGGTAGTCGAACGCCACCTCCCACACCCACGCGCGGACGTCCAGCGCGTCGGGGTAGAGCACGGGCGCGCAGCCGGGATGCGGCCCCACCTCGAAGGTCCGCGAGCCGAGGGTCTCCCCGCTCGCCCGGTTCAGAACGCTGACCCGCGTCGTGACGTGCACGGGTTGGTGGGAGATGGTCACGCTGCTGTGGTACTGGCCGGTGTCCGCCCGTACGAGCTCGTAGCCCGAGGCGACGCACGACGCCTGAGGCCCGGTCCGCGAGATCTCTTCTTCGAGGACGACGTGGGTCGCCTCTTCGAAGCGCGGGGGCTCGGGGCCCGGATGCGGTAGCGGCGCACCTCGGCGACCGGGAGGCCGGAAGAACTCGAGAGCGCCCCCCGCGCGAACGAACATCGCGCCGTCCACCGGGCTCTCGGGGAGGGGCAGTGCGCCGGCGTCGAGCCGCTCGCGGAGGTGCGCGCCCAGCACGCGCTCGCACGCGGGCCCGTTGTTCACCGTGAGGCGTCCTGTCGCGCGAGGGCCTCCCGGCGACGTGACCGCGGTGGGCACGTGGTAGGCGAGTCCAGGCCGCAGGATCTGCCGCAGCTCCTCCCCGCTCGGCTGCCACCGTAGGAAGCCGGACTCCGGGATGGTGAGCGAGACGCCCGCCAGCTCGACCACGGTTCCCGCGGGCCCCACGAAGGTGCCCCCGTCGCTGGCGACGGTCCCGCGCCCAAACTGCTCGGGCTCCGAGCCTTCGTAGTCGAACAGATGCACGCACCGCTCCTCCTCCAGCCCGTCGAGGAGGCGCACCCACGACGGGCCTGCGCCCGGGGCCATGGTGAGGGGCAGCGGATCGAAGCCGAGCGGCAGGTCGGCCGAACCGACCCGGTCGGGGGCGCCGAAGAGCGCAGGGGAGACGACCTCGAAGTGCGCGACGTGGTCGATCGCGTCGCCGGCCACGTTCGTGGGTACCTCGAGGCGCGCCAACCCCTGCGCGTCGACCTCGGCGCTCACCAAGCCCGGGTCGTGGTAGACGACGGTGTCGGGCGCCGTCCGCACCTCGAAGACGACGACGTCAGACCCGATCGAGACGATGCGCGGCTCGATCGAGACCTGATCCGACGTCCCGTCGCAGCCGCCCAACGTGGCGAGCGCGAGGATCCAGAGGCACTCCCTCGTGGTCATGGTGGGCCAACGTACGAGCCCGCTCCCGCTCCCGCCCCGCGTCGCGATTCGGTTAAGGGCCGTGTAAGCGGAGACCTCTCGATCACGCCGCGTTGGCGATCTCCACCGCCCGGCCGACGTAGGCGTCGCTCCCGACCTGGCGCAGGATGAAGTCGGCGACGTCCTCGCGGGAGACGTCCATGCGGACGCCGGAGAAGTCCGCGCCGAAGCCGTGGACGTAGCGACCGGTGCGCGGGCCGTCGGTGAGGTTCGGCGGGCGCACCGCGGTCCAGTCGAGGTCGCTCGCCTCGAGGATCGCCTCCTGGGCGGCGTGCTCGGCGACCGGGCGGCGCAGGTAGGTCGGGAAGATCACGTAGCGAAGGAAGAACGGCAAGCTGTCACGTCCGTCGCCGAGGCCGAGGACGGAGACGGCGACGAGGCGCCGCAGGCCACGCTCCTCCATCGCCTCGGCGATCACGCGGGTGCCCTCGGAGCGGATGCGCGAGTCGCTCAGCGCGGGCGCGCCGAGGGCGACCACGACGGCGTCGGCCTCCGCGATGGCGCGGCGGACGTCGGGTGGGTTCGTGGCGTCTCCCTGCACGACGGTCAGCCCCGGGTGGCGCAGGGTGAGACGCGACGGGTCGCGCACCAAGACGGTGACCGGGTGGCCGGCGTCGAGGGCCTGGCGGGCGACGCTCTCGCCGATGCCGCGGGTCGCGCCGAAGACGGTGAGGTGGGGCTGGGTCATGGTGGTCTCTCCTGTTCGCTCGGGTTGTGGCGCGTCGCCGCGCCGTCGATGGGGAGACCTTGGGCTCGAGCTGGACGTGAATCGAATGATTGCGTTCAATCAGGGCATGAGCACCGATCATGAGGTCAGCGCGCTCCACCGGCTCGATCTGAACCTGCTCGTCGCGTTCGACACGCTCGCGCGGGAGCGGAGCGTGACGCGCGCGGCGCAGCAGGCCGGCGTGACGCAGTCGGCGATGAGCCACACGCTGCGGCGGCTGCGCGAGCTGTTCGGCGACCCGCTGCTCGTGCGCGGCAAGGCGGCGCGCGGCCGGGGCGCGATGGAGCTGACCCCGCGGGCCGAGGCGCTCGCCGCGCCGGTCCGCGCGAGCCTCGTCGGGCTCGCCCGAGCGCTGAGCGCGTCCCCCGAGCTGACGCCGGCCACGCTGCGGCGGACGTTCCGCGTGGTCTCGCCCGATCTGTTCGACGTGCTCGTTCTGCCGCGGCTGCTCGACGCCTTCGCGCGCGAGGCGCCGCAGGTGAGCGTCGCGATCGTGCCGCGACCGGCGTCGCTCGAGGCGGCGCTCCTGACGGGCGACGTCGACCTCGCGGTGGTGCCGGTGCTCGCGCCGGTCTTCGGGGAGACGGGGCCCGAGCTGCGCCGGCGCACGCTGTTCCGGGACACGTTCCGCACGTTCCTGCGCGCGGGCCACCCCGCGGCGAGCGGGCGTAGGCTGAGCAAGAAGCGCTTCCTCGCGCTGCCGCACCTGATGGTGTCGCCGGCGGGCGAGGGGCCGGGGCTGGTCGACCACGCGCTGGCCGAGGCGGGGGAGTCGCGGCGGGTCGCGCTGCGGGTGCCGACCTTCGCGGCCGCGCTCCGCATCGTGGCTCAGACGGATCTGCTGCTGACCGCGCCGGCGGCCCTCGCGCGGGCGGCGCCGGACGGAGAGGTGGTGAGCGTGCCGACGCCGCTGCCGCTGCCGGAGCACGCGGTTACGATCTGCTGGCACCCGCGCTTCAGCGAGGATCCGGCGCACCGATGGCTGCGCGAGCGACTGGACGAGGCGAGCCGACCGCTCGGGGCGCGCCGACGGATCAGTGGAGCCAGCTCGGCTCGGCGGTGATGCGCCAGCGCGGCGGCCTCATGCGCTCGCCGACGAGGCGGATGTAGCCGAGCCGCTCGAGCTGATCGACGAGCTGCTCGGCGTTCAGGAGCGAGCAAGACGTCGCGTCGACGATCGCGTCGCGCATCTCGGTCTTCCCCATCACCGCCCCGCGGGGCGGGCGCTCGTGGAAGCGGTTCTCCAGAAGGCGCGCGACTCGGCGCAGGTCGATGACGTTCTCGTGGGTGAATTCCATGGTCGTCGGAGGAGCAAGACGCGATCCGGCGCAGCCTGCGGGGTCGCACGGCACGCCAGGTGAGGCGCGTCGCCCCAGCTGAGCGCGAGGTGGGGCGGGAGAGCGAGAGGCTCTCGTGCACCTCCTCGTACGTGCTCGTGCTCGTGCACCTCCTCGTGCTCGTGCTCGTGCTCGTGCTCGTGCTCGTGCTCGTGCTCGTGCTCGTATTCTTGCTCGTCTACCTACACGTCCGGGTCCAGGTCCGGGTCCGGGTCCGGGTCCGGGTCCGGGTCCGGATCCGGCTCCGGGTCCGGCTCCGGGTCCGGGTCCGGGTCCGGGTCCGGGTCCGGGTCCGGGTCCGGGTCCGGCTCCGGGTCCGGGTCCGGCTCCGGGTCCGGGTCCGGCTCCGGGTCCGGCTCCGGCTCCGGCCCGCAATTAGGTGTGCTTGGTTGTGTGCGCGCCTGGCGCGCCTGGTCTCGCGGGCACGGGCATGGGCCCGGGTCCCGCGTGGCCGAGCTGGCGCCCGGCTACGCGGGGTCGGCGGCGTGGGCGATGGAGACGAACCCGTCCCCGGCCGCCAACCCGATGGACACCACCCACCGCGCGCCGGGCGCGCTGCCGAGGGCGGCCACGCCGCGGGCCTCGACGACGCGGTCGTCGCGCTCGCGGGCCACCGTGCGATCGGGGCGGGCGCAGACCTGGACGACCCGCAGCGTCAGCACGCCGTCGGCGCCGAGGAGGGCGCGGGCGCGCTCGAGGCCGCGGTCGTCGACCGCCCAGGCGGCCGCGCGGCTCGAGCCGGAGGCGCAGAGCGCGATGAAGCCTTCGCCGCCGTCCGCGAGGCGGGCGTCGGCCTGGGCCTTGGCGCGCTCGCCGGACACCTGCGCCTCGAGCTCGACCACCCGCGCGGCGAGGGCCGCGTCGTCGGGGTGGTCCTGGGCCAGCTCCTCCAGGATCGCCAGCGCGCGGGCGCGCTCGCCCTGCGAGACGAGCAGCTCGGCCATCGTGCGCGTCCGGATCGGCTCCGGCTCCCGCGGCGGCTCGGCCGGGGGCGGCGGCCTGGTGCTGCGACGCTCGAGCGCGTCGCGCGCGAAGCCCACCACCTTGCCGAGCATCGCGCGGGCCGCGCCGAGGGTGCTCGCGCGCGGCACGGGCTCCGGCGCAGGCGGCGGCGGGCTCACCGGCCGCGGCGGCAAGGACACCGCGGAGCGGCGGATCGCGTCGATGAGGACCGTCCGCTCCATCCCGTCGGCGGCCGCGATCTGCCGGCGCGCCGCCTCCTTGCGGAGCGCCTCGTCGCTGAGGTGCTCGAGCATGCTCAGATCCATGACCACGTCTCCGCGTCCGCTGCGTCGAGGGCGTGGCGCGCCTCGTCCGCGTCTCGAGCGATCTGCGCCTTGAGGGCGTCGAGCCCGTCGAACTTCACCTCGCCGCGCAGGCGCGCGACGAACCCGACGCGCACGGCGCGCCCGTAGATGTCCCGATCGAAGTCGAAGAGGTGCACCTCGATCGATCGCCCCGCCTCGAGCGTGGGGCGCACGCCGAGGTTCGCGACGCCCCGCACGATCTCGTCGTCGACCCGGGCGACCACCGCGTACACGCCGTCGGCCGGGGCCAGGACGGGCTCGGGATCGAGGTTGGCGGTGGGGAAGCCGATCGTGCGGCCGCGGCGGTGGCCCTCGACCACTACCCCGCCGACGTCGTGCACCCGGCCGAGCAGCGCGGTCGCCTCGGCGACGCGGCCCTCGGTGAGGAGGCCGCGGACGCGCGTGGAGCTCACGACCGCGCCGGCGCGCTCGACCGGCCCCACCGCGCGCACCGCGAAGCCGCGCTCCTCGCCGAGCGCGCGCAGGGTCGCGAGATCGCCGGCGCGCCCGCGGCCGAAGCGGAAGTCCGGGCCGACCACCACGCCGGCCGCGCGCAGGCGCTCGACGAGCACTCCGTCCACGAACTCCTCGGGGCTGCGCTGCGCGAGCGCGTGATCGAAGGGGAGGATCTCGACGTGGTCGGCCCCGGCCCGCCGCAGCAGGTCGGCGCGGCGCGCGGGGGTGGTGAGCAGCGGCGGCGCGCGGTGGGGCGCGAGCACCTGGGCGGGGTGCGGATCGAAGGTGAGCGCGACCACCCGGTGCTCCCGGGCGGCGAGCGCGCGCGCGGCGTCGAGCAGCGCGCGGTGCCCGAGGTGGACGCCGTCGTGATTGCCGGGCGTGACCACCGAGGTCGGCGCGTGGGGGCCGTTCACCCGGCCCACTCTGAGGAAAATCGGAGGGAAGGCAAGAGCCGCGTTCGTCGCTCCTCCCTCGCGCGTCCGCGGCGCCGTTCCTTGCGGGCGACGCCGACCGGCCCGAAGATCACGGGCAGACATGACCGCCTGGGCTCTCGTCGCGATCTCCGTCGCCCTCGGCGGCGCGCTCCTCGCCTGGGGCCGCGCGCGGCTTCGGGCCGGCGCGACCCTCGAGGAGGCGCTCCCGACCTGTGCGATCGGCGAGCTCGAGCCGGGCCGCTTCCGCCTCGTCGGGCGCGTCGTGCCGATCGAGACGACGCCGAGCGCGGTGGACGGCGTGCCCTGCGTCTACGCCGAGCGCGCGGACTACGAGATGGGCGTCGGTCTCGTCCCGGTGCTCCGCGAGGTCGCGCACGAGGCGGTCGCGCACCCGTTCTTCCTCGAGGACGCGAGCGGACGGATCCTCGTCGACCCGGCGTGCGCGCTGATCGACTGCGGCACCGCGATCGGCGACGCGGGCCTCACCGCCGAGCGGCGGGTGCGCGCGGGCGAGGAGGTCGCGCTCTCGGCCAGCTTCGCGCGGGTGGACGAGCTCGACGATCTCGACGGGCCCTACCGGGCGAGCGCCCGGCGCTTCCGCGCGGTCGCCGACGAGACAGGGCCGCCGCGGCTGAGCCACCGCACCGAGGAGGGGATGGTCGCGCCGCCGCCGGACGAGGTCACCGCGTTCCTCGCGGGGGCGGGCGCGCTGATGATGCTGATCGGCGGCCTCCTCGCCTTCGTGCTCGGCTTCGTGGTGTAGGGAGCCCGTCGCGGCGCGGCGTCCCGGCGAATCGCTCGCTCCGCGCCGCGATCGGTGATGTAGTCCCACGCCATGCGGAGACGGACGCCGCTCGCGCGGATCGCGCTGCCGATCGTCCTGACGCTCGCGGTCGTCCCGCGCGCGGCGGCGCAGACGAGCTGGGTCAACCGGCTCGCAGGGCCTGGCGCGCGCGAGGCGCTGACGAGCCCCGAGGCGAGCGTCCGTCGGGACGCCGCGCTGCGGCTCGGGCGCCGGGGAGAGCCGCGCCAGAGCGTGCGCGCGCTGCTCGATCGGCTCGCGAGCGAGGAGAGCCCCGAGGTGCGCCAGGCGATCTTCGAGGCGCTCGCGCGGCGCGGCGACCCGGTGGCGATCGAGCCGCTCGCGGCCGTGCTCGCGCCGGAGGAGGAGGGCGAGCCGGGCGCGGCGGACGGCGCGCTGGCGGTCCGGGCGATCGGGGCGATCGGCGGCGAGCGCGCGATCCGGCTCCTCGTGGGCTGGCTCGGGATGGCGGAGGTCGGTGACGAGGCGGCGCGCGGGCTCGCGTGGATCGGGCCGTCGGCAGTGCCACACCTCTTGCGCGCCCTCGCCGATCCCATCACCGCGGTGCGCGCGGCTCAGACCCTCGGCGCGATCGGGGACACGCGCGCGACCGCGCCGCTCGTGGCGCGGCTCCGCGGCGCGCTGCCGGTGGCGCGGGTCGCGATGATCGACGCGCTCCGGGCGATCGGCGACGAGCGCGCCGGCCCGGCGGTGGCTCGCTACCTCGACGACGCCGACCCGAACGTCGCGCGCGCCACGCTCCGCGCGCTGGCGGTGATCGGCGGCCCGCCCCAGGCCGAGGCGGTGGCCGCGCTCGCGGACCGCGGCACCTCCGAGCAGCGCGCGGCCGCGCTCGCGACGCTGATGGTGATCGCGCCCGAGGCGGCCGCGCCGCGCGTGGCCCCGCTCCTCGACGAGGCGGGCGCGCCCGCGGTGCGACGCGCCGCGATCGACGCGATGATCGAGGATCCCTCGCCGCCCCTGGTGGTCGCGCTCGCGCCGCTGCTCGCGGGCGAGGACGCGGACGCGGCGGCGGAGGCCCTCGCGCGGATCGCGGGAGGCCGGGGCCTCGACCCGCTCCTGCGCGCGGCCCGCGAGAGCGCCACGCGCCGCTTCGATCGCGCGCTCGCGCTCGGCTACCGGCGGCACGGCGCGCGGCTCGACGCGGCGCGGGCCTCGGCGATCGAGGCGCACCTCGCCGGCGCTTCGCTCGGCGCGCGCTGCCTCGCGGGCCGGCCGAACAGCGGACTGCGCGAGGCGGTCGGCGAGCAGCTGACCGATCCGGACGGCGCGCGCCGGGCCCTCGCCGCGAGCTGCGCGCTCCTCCTAGGCGACCGCGCCCTCGGCCCGAGCCTCGCCGCGCGGCTCGAGGAGGAGCGCTCGCCGATGGCCTTCCGGATGCTCGCGCTCGCGGCGCTCCGGGTCGGCGCGCGCGTCGACCCCGGGCTCCTCGACGCGCGCTGGTGGGACCCGGAGACGGCGCCCGAGGCGCTCTGGCTCGCGGCCGCGAGCCTCGGGCTCGCCACCTCCCGCAGCCGCGCCCGCGCGCTCCGGGCGATGCGCCGGGGCCTACGCGCCGCCGAGCCGCGCGCCCGCGCCGGGGCCGCCCTCGCGCTCGCCCTCGCCGAAGAGCGGACCGCCTGGCGCGCCCTCGTGGCGGCGCTCGACGACGACCACGACGCGGTGCGCCTCGCGGCGGCGCGGGCGCTCGCGGCCCTCGCGGTCCCCGAGGCGGCCTCGGCGATCGAGGCGGCGGCGCGCGTCGAGGCGCAAGACGACGTGCGAGACGCGCTCTTCGTCGCGGCCCGCGCCCCCGGCGGCCGCCCCCCGCCCGCGATGCTGCCAGGCGACGACGTCCTCTTCGTCCGGATCTCGACCGCCCCCGGTCTCGCGATCGCGACCCAGCTCGCGGTGGACGTCCTCCTCGCGGACGGCCGCTGGCTCCGCGTCCCCGCGCTCGACGGAGGCGCGGTCCTGGTCCCGGACCTGCCCGCGGGCCAAGCCGAGGTCCAGATCCGGTTGGGCCGAGACTGAGCGATCACGACCAACCCTGCCCTCGCCCGCGTCCAAGCCGCTCCCCCCACCCCGAGGACCAAGCCACCCCGGGCTGGGGGAGGCGACGGTTCGAGCTCTCCGTACGTTCTCGACTCCCCGCAAGCTCGAAGAGCTCGGACCGTCCCCTCGCGGCCCTATCGCTCCGGGAGCTCCCGCATCACCTCGCGCCGGCCCGCCTCGCAGAGCGCCTCCCAGGCCGCGCGCTCCGCCGCGCTCAGCTCCACCCCCTGGCGGTAGCGCTCCTCCGGCGTCGCGCCCGTCGGCTCGAGCCAGTAGAGCCGCGCCCCGCGCCGGCCGACCCGGCGCTCGCCGACGAACGCGCGCGCGCACCGGCAGCCCGGGACCTCCGCGCGCCGGTGGCGCTTGCCCCACACCGGGCTCCGGGCACGCAAGCGGCCCTGCGCGTCCACCCAGAACCACACGCGCTTGTGCACGCGCCAGCCCTCCCGCGGCGTCTGCCACCGGCTCGGGAGCAGGTGGTCGAACACGATGTGCCGCCCCGGCAGCGAGCGCGTGTCGAACGTCGCGAGGATCTCCCCCTCGACCTCGCGCCACGGCCGCCCGACGCGGGCGCACAGCCACCGCTCCGCCGGCGCGAGCTTGTCGAAGAAGTCCTTGTAGACGGGCTCCATCCCCGGCGCGGCGCGGGCCTCTGCGACCTCGGGATCGCAGCGCACCGCGGCGAGCCACGCGCGCACGTGGACCCGCTGGCGCCGGTGCGAGTACCGACGCTCGAACGTGTTGTAGCGACGGCGCCCGCCCTCGATGACGGTGCGCGCCAACCTCTTCGTAGACACCAGAATTCCCCTGGCCCGCCTCGCGGGCGCCTGAGGGCACCGATCCGTTCGCGCGCCGGCCTCGATGGCGGCGGTACGGACGACGCGGTGCTCTCGAACCTCACCAGCTCGCCGCAGGGGAACCGACCCGCTCGGAGGAGCAGGTAGGCGCTGCGGACGCTCAGTAGCTAAAGCTGGGAGGCGGGGTACAGGCGCATCGGAGCAACGTAGTTAGCAGATCGCGGCGCTCGCGCAAGCCGCGCGGCGACGGGCGTCTTGCGTCCGCGCGGCGCCGTCTTCAGAGTGCGTGCCGTGCGCCGCGCCTCGCCGCTCGTCCTGTTCGCGCTCGCGTGCCTCGCGGCCTGCGCGCCGTCGGGCGACGACCCGCGCAACCGCATGACGACCTGGGTCTCGCCCGGCGGCGAGGCGACGATCTTCTACCTCGCGCCCCCGTGGGAGCTCGAGCGCACGCTCGACAACGGCGTCGCGCTCCGGGTCCCCTCCAACGCCAACCTCGCCGGTGGGCTCGAGGGCGGCCCCGGCAAGTTCGAGCTCGTCGCGCTCGTCGAGGCCGGCAACCCCAACACGCGGATCGTGGCCGAGCGCGCGGCCGCGCTCGTGGCGGGGCGCGAGATCCTGGACGAGCGCGAGCTGTTCACCGCCGAGGAGGTGGCCGGGCCCGAGCTGGTCCTGTTCGATCCGGGCGCCGAGTTCCGCCGCTTCCGCCGCGTGCTCTACCTGCCGCTCTCGGGGGGGCGCGCGCTGCGGGTCGAGGTGATCGCCACCACGACGCCAGACACCCCGGAGGTCACCGAGATGCTCCGCCTGATCGAGGTCGACGTCGCCCCGTGACCCGCGCGCTCGCCAGCCTTGCCCTCACGCTCTGCCTCGCCCTCGCGGGTGCGGGCGCCGCGGCCGCGCAGGACGCGGAGGACGCAGAGGACGCGTTGGGCCTCGGTCAGCGGCTCGACCGGCCGCTCCCTCGCGCGCCGCGCGGCGAGGAGGCGAACGCGGACGACGGCGATGAGGCGGACGACGGCGAGGACGTGGACGGCGAGGACGTGGACGGCGAGGCCGAGCGCCCGTGGCCCGGCCCGCAGGTGCAGCTCCTCTACGGCTACACCAAGCTGGCCGACGGCTTCGGCGGCGGCGACGCGCACACCGGCGGCGTGTCGGTGTTCCTCCAGTGGCCGCTCGAGGAGCTGCGCACGGGGGTCAGCGCCGAGATCGGCAGCCGCGACTACAGCCTCGGCGGCGACGACCTGCTGGTGCGCGGCGCGCTCGAGGTCGGCGTCCAGCTCCCGCGGATCATCGACCCGCTCGTGCCTCACCTCTCGGTCCTGCTGAGCGTCGGCGGCCTGGTCGGCCAGCGCTTCGAGAGCACGGTCGCCCACGCCTTCGCGGGGGGCGGCCTCGAGCTCGGCGCGGAGCTCCGGCTGCTGCGCAACTTCCACCTCGCGGCCTCGTTCGGCTACCAGCGCTGGGAGATGGACGGGGCCGGCTACGACCTCTTCCTGGTCCGCCTCGGCGCGGGCCTCTGACGGAGCCGTCGCCGGACGTCGCGCCGGGGCCGCATCGGGATTGACCCCGACGGCAAGGGTGCGGCATCGTCGCCCGGTGGAAGGTGTGTCAGCCGACGCGGCCGAGCTGAGCTTCGAGCAGATCCTCGGGCGACTGCAGGATGTGGTAGAGCGCCTCGAGAGCGGCGAGCTGCCGCTCGAGCGGTCGCTCTCGGTGTTCGAGGAGGGGGTGCGCCTCTCCCGGCTCGGGGCGACGCGGCTGGACGAGGCCGAGGCGCGGGTCGAGGAGCTCCTCGGCGACAGCGGCCAGACCAAGCCCCTCCACGACGTCCGGACCGAGCCCTGAGCGAGAAGCAGATCATGAGCTACGAGATCAGCGTCCCGACGCCCTTCAACGACGTCTCCGAGCTCGCCGAGAGCTTCCACTCTCGGGTCGACGAGGAGCGCCTCATGTTGCCGAGCGGCCAGTCGGTGCCGGAGGGCGAGTGGGTCCAGTTCGCGGTCATCCTCGCGGACGGCTCCGCCGCGCTGCAGGGGCAAGGCCGCTGCACCGGCTCCTACGACAACGGCGAGGAGCGCGCGCCCGAGCACCGCTTCGACGTGGTGATGGACTCGCTCCAGCTCGACGAGATGGCGCAGATCTACTTCGAGCGGATCCTCCAGGTCCGCGCCGCCTACGCGGGCGACGAGCCGCAGACCGGCGAGGTCCAGGTCCCCGAGTCGTACGGCGAGGCTGGCCAGGACGCGGCTGGCTACGACGCGGCTGGCTACGAGGCGGCTGGCTACGAGGCGGACGCGTACACGGGCGAGTCGACGGAGGCGCCGGCGGTCGAGGGCGGCGCAGGCTACGAGGCGCCGGTCGCGGAGGCCGCCTACGCCGACGAGATGGCCACCCAGGCGGGCGACGCCTACGCGCCCGAGGCGGAGGCCGACTACGCGGCCGCGGCGGCGGCCCACCCGCCGATCGAGATGGACGAGACGGACGGCGGCACGCTGGTCCAGCCGGAGCTGACCGCCTCGCAGGCGGAGGTCTACGGCGAGCCGGCCCCGGAGTCGGCCTACGACGAGGCGCACGCCTCGATGAGCGGGGCCGACGCCTACGGAGGCGAGATCGCCGGCGAGGCGCCGCGCGCCGCGGACGTCGGTGACGCGGCGGTCGACGAGCTGGTCGACGAGATCTCCGACGCCAGCGATTTCGCCAGCGACGTCGCCGCCGAGGCGCAGCTCGACGCTCTGCCGGTGGACGCTGTGCCGCTCGACGCTGTGCCGCTCGACGCGCCGCCGCTCGAGGAGGCGCCGTTCAACGCGGACGAGCTGGCGTCCGAGGAGCTCGACGCCGGGATGATCGAGGAGCTCGACGTGTCCGCGGTGCCGAGCGAGGCGCCGAGCCTCGCGGTGCCGAGCGAGTCGCGGATCTACGAGCTGCCGCCGCCCCAGGCGCCGGGGGCGCTGCCGTCGCCGCACTCCGAGGCCGCGGTGCTGACGCGCCGGCTCCTCCACGCCACCTGGTCGCCCACGCCGCGCGATCGCGACGCGCAGGGGGCGTCGAGCGGGATGTTCGCCTACGCGCAGGGCGCCGGGCTGCCGCAGCCTGCGACCCCGCCACGGCCCGATCTGGATCCGTCCCTCCGCGTGGGCCCCGCCCCGCGGCCGGGCGACGCCTACGTCGGCGCGGCGGTCGCGGCCCCCGCCGCGGCGCCGGCCTACGACGAGGCGCCGGCCGAGGAGGTCGAGGCCTACGCGATCGTCGACGCGGGCGACGTGGCCGACGACGCGGCCGACGAGGGCTACGCGGCCGACGAAGGCCACGGGGCCGAGGAGATCTACGGGGCCGAGGAGGCCTACGCGGCCGACGACGGAACCGCCTACGAGGCCGACGCGTACGAGGTCGAGGACGCCGAGGGCGCCGAGGTCGACGGCGTGGCCTACG
>JAUHXR010000524.1 GCA_030426845.1 Polyangia bacterium
CCACGGCGAGCGCGGGGCCCGGCGGCGCCGGCGTCGCGAAGGCGGTCGACGCGTCGAGCACCACGACGCCCGCGCACCGGCTCGGGTCGTCGACGTCGCGGGCGCGGATCACGCGGGGCGCCACCAGCTCGAGCGTCCCGGGGACCAGGTCGTCGACGGCGTCGCGCAGCGAGACACTCGTGGCGTAGACCCGCTCCGGCCAGGCGCCGCGCGCGGGACCGAGCACGCGCTCGAGCTGCTCGACGAGCGCGGCCTCGAACCTCTCGAGCGGGACCTCGGCGAGCTCGCGCGCGAGGAGATCGGCGAGCCAGCCGTGCTCGCGCATCAGGCCATCGGCGAGGTTGTAGGCGCGCGCCATCTGCGGCGCCGTCGCCGAGGGGCCGGTGAGGGTCGCGGCGAAGAGGAGCTCGTGGACCGGTCCTCGCCGATCGCTCGCTGTCGCGTCGGCGAGCAGCGCGAGGTAGGCGTCGGCGGCGGCGTCGCGCTCGGCGTCCGGTCGCTCGTGTCCGACGCGGAGCGCGTTCGGGGCGAGGGCGTCGAACCGCGCGGCGTCGAAGCTCGGGTGACGGGCGATCGCCGCGGCGCGCCGCTCGGCCGCGCGGGCGCTCAGGCGCGCCTCGCGGCTCATCGCCGGCTCCGCTGACAGCGGGCGTGCAGCGCGCGGAGGCGCACGAGGTCCTCGTGGACGAGCGCGTTCAGCTCGGAGCGCGCGAGCACGCGCTCGATCGCCTTCTCGATCGCGAGCGCCTGCTTCCGCACCGCGGACGCGTCGCCGCTCGCGAGGGCGGACTCCGTGGCCTCGCGGAGCGCCTCGTAGCCGCGCCCCTTGCCGGCGTGGGCGCGCGCGTGCCCGACCGCCTGGTCGAACGCCTGGCGGATCCAGCTCGCGCGATCGGCGAGGTAGACCTGCCGCTCCTCGTCGACGAAGAACTCGCCGTGCAGGTTCGGGCGCAGGCGCTCGTGAAGGACCCAGGGCAGCAGCAGCCGAAGGTCGTCGACGTCCGCGCGCGGCGCGCCGCGGAACCACGCGAAGGCTTTGGCGAGCGTCAGGGCGCTGAGCTGGGCGCGGGTCGAGATGCCCTTCTCCGCCTGGGAGCAGACGTTCTCGAGCTTGTCGAGCGGGCAGTCTTCGTTGCACACGTGGGCGAGCCGGCGGCCGGAGAGCGCGAGGGTGTCCTTGTTCATGTGGTGGAGCTGAGCGCTCGCGCGTCCGCAGAAGTCGAGCTGGCTCGCGAAGGTGCCGAGCGCAAACAGCGCCTCGGGGGTGACCTCGACCGCGCGGATCTGCGCCGCCGCCTCCTCCAGCTCGTTGGCGCCGAACCGCAGCTCGTCGGGCAGGTCCTCCTCCGGCCCGCGCGACGAGCGCGTGCGCGCGGCGAGGTGCGCGGTGTGGCGCGACGAGAAGGGCGTCGCGCGGACGACGACGTCGATGCGATCGAGGAGCGCGTCGATCACCTGGAAGGTGCCCCCGCCGAGCTCGTCGTTGGCGGTGAGGTACCACGCGCTCGGCCCGGTCTCGACGACCTGCTCGTAGAGCTCGGCGCACCCCTCGGCCATCAAGGACAGCAAGGCAGACTGCGTCTTCGTGGGCAGTCGGTTGAACTCGTCGACGATCTTCACCCGGCGCGTGAGCCAGCCGCGGAACGCGACCCGGATGTCGTCCACGCTCTCGGCGCGCACGAGGTCGCCCGGGAGCGGCGTCCCGAGCAGATCCGCGACCGTGAGCTGCGGGTGACCGCGCTGCGTGCCGCGCCGCACCTCGTGGAGCGTGCCGCCGGCGAGCAGGCCCATGAGGGTCGCGATGGTGGTCTTGCCGCGCCCGGGCGCGCCGACCAGCAGCACGTTGGACGACGTGACGAGCCCGAGCAGGGGGATGAGCACGTAGCTGGAGTAGCCGCCCTCCCGGCGCACCTCGACCGTGCCCGCCGGCCCCTGCAGGATGGCCGCCTCCCCGATCTCCAGGTCGGGCACGTCGCAGAGGATCGCGTGCTCGCTGATCCAATCGTAGGCCTGGCGCACGCGCGACGCGAGGTCCCCGACGGGGGCCTGAGCGAGCCGCAGCGCGCCGTGGTCGTCGACCGACGCGCGCCCGTCGGCCCAGCCCTCCACCATCCGCTGGATGTCGGAGCCTGCGCGGTCGTCCGCCGAGTCCGCGTCCGCCGGCTCGACGTCGTCCTCGACCCGGCCTCGGGTAAACCACCGCTTCAGCATGCGTCCTCGAACCGACCCGATCCTCGACGTCTTCCCTCGCCGTCGCGGAACGACAATTTGCCGCACGACGTGCGCGGTGACCAGCGCTGTTGCGCCACTCTGGCGATGGGGTGGGCGGCCCATCGCGACGCGGTGCGCGTGACATCGCGCGCCCGCGGCCGGACCTGTGCGACAATCAGTCCTCATGGCCGACGCGCTCTCCGCCTGGGCCGACGCGCTCGACGACGTCGAGCAGCAAGACGAGGCCCGACTCTGGCTGCAGCTCGCGTTCCTCTTCGAGGCGCTGTTCCCTCTCGTCGAGGCCGCGGCGGCGTCGCCCGCGCTGGTGGATGTCGCGGGGGAGCTCATCCCCATCGAGGTGCCGGTCGAGCCGGCGCGAGACTCGATCGACGCGCTGTGGACGCGCGCCGAGGGAGCCGAGGCGAAGCCCGCGCGGCTCCCGGCGCTGTCGAAGGCCGTCATGGTGCTCGGCCTCGGCGTCCGGACCGCGGTGGACGCTGCGGCCGTCGCGGTGGTCACACAGATATGGACCGCGGTGATGTCCGACCGCGGCGCGCGGCTCGACGCGCCGAGCGTCATGGACGTCGCGCTGCCCGCGCTCGACGCGGTCGCCGAGCTGTCGCCGGACTTCCTCGGCCGCGTGGTGGAGGGGTACCTGACGCACCTCGTCGCGCGCACGCTGGCGGTCGCCGAGGTCGACGTCGACGCCGCGCGGACCGACGCCAAGACGTTCGCGAGCGCCCTCGCGCACGCGCTAGAGTTCTAGTCGGTTTGGAGAGTCGAGAAAGCGCGGAGCGCGACGGCCGTTCGGCGTGGTCAGACGTGACGAGGCGATGCTCAGGCATCGTCGAGGAGCGGCTGGCCGCGCCGGACGGCTGTCCCGCCCGTG
>JAUHXR010000525.1 GCA_030426845.1 Polyangia bacterium
CCTGCGAGTAGGGCGGGCCCGTGCTCCAGCAGCCGCCGCGGATCGAGCGCAGCCGCTCGTCCTCCGCCGGCGGCGGCGCGAGGCTTGGTCGCTCCCCCTCGAGCGAGGGGCCCTCGGGGGTCCAGACATCCATGCACCAGCAACGCACGTTGCCAGCGAAGCCGCGGGCGCCGTAGGGGCTCACGTCCTCCGGGTGCGTGTCGACGGGGAGGCGCCGCGGCGCGTCCTCGCGTGATCCGAGCATCGCGGCGAAGGTCGGCTCCGCGAAGTCGCCCCAGGGGTAGCGGCGGCCATCCACCCCGCGGGCGAGCTTCTCCCACTCGAGCTCGTAGGGGAGACGCCAGGGGAGCCCGTCCCGCTCGGCGCGCCACGCGGCGTAGGCCACTGCGTCGAACCAGCTCACCATCGCGACCGGGGCGTCCGGGTGGAGCGGCCGCTCGGCGCGCTCCTCGCCGAGGGCGAAGGTCCCGTCGTCGAGCGGGAGGACCACCGGCGTGGCCTCCCCTTCCGCGTCGCGGCCGAGCGGCCTCCGCGGCGCGTGCGCGAGGGCTCGGTCGCGATGACCGCGGGCCGCGAGGTCGTTGAGGAACGCGAGGTAGCCAGCGTTGGTGACCGGGAAGCGCTCGGCCACGAAGCCCTCGATCCACAGCTCCCGCAGCGGCAGCGGCTCGAGGGCGCGGGCGTCTCCCCCCGTCCAGGCCGGACCCGCGGGCACGTAGACCTCGGACTCGGCGAGCGCGCCGTCGGCGAGGAGCGCGACCTCGATCGGACCGTCACCCCGGCGCACCCGCGGCCAGACCTCGCCGCGGCGGACGCTCACCGGATAGGTCGTCGGGGCGTGGCCGGTGGCCCGCAGCTCGAGGAGGTAGCTCCCCCCCGCGAGGACCACTTCGACGGGGGTCGGCCCGAGGGACCGCGGCTCGCCCGGCACGAGCCGGCGGTCGACCTCCTCGAGCCGGCGCGCCACCACCTCGGCGCCGGCCGGCCGCGAGGTCAGCGTCAGCGCGCCCTCCCCCGACAGGAACGCGCGGTGCTCGCCCCGGTCGTGACGCCTCAGGAGCTGCTCCCAGCGCGCGGCCTCGCCGGGGTCACGGCGGGCCTCCGCGTCGGTCACGCGCCGCCGGTAGATCACCGCGAGCCGGGCGTGCAGCTCCGCGTGCTCGGGATCCATCTCGAGGCCAGCGCGCAGGAGCTCGACGCGCTGGTCGTCCTTGAGCATCAGCCGGCGCCGCATCGCCTCGGCGTCGTCCTCGAGGGTCCAGGCCGCGCGCTTGTCCTCGACCGGGTCGAACGGCTGGATCTCGGCCAGCGCGCGCCGCGCCTCCGCCTCGACCCGCTCGAGCCGACCGCGCTCCGCCGACAGCTCCTCGGCCATCGCGTCGGCGCGCTCCATCAGCGCCGCGGCGCGGGCCCGGCGCGTGTCGCCCTCGAGCCACGCGCGCAGATCGTCGGCCACCAGCGCCGCGTCGGCGTAGCGCCCGTCCGGGTCGCTGTGGGTGGCGCGCTCGCAGATCTGCAGCAGGTCGACCTGCGTGTCGCCGAGCGCGAAGGGCGGCGCAGGCAGCTTGCCTTGCACCGCCGCGCCCCAGACCGCGATCGAGCGGCCGCGGTAGGCCCGGCGCTCGAAGAGGATCTCCCAGAGGATGAGCCCCAGCGCGAAGACGTCGGCGGGCGGCCCGATCTCGGAGAGCTTCCCCATCGCCTGCTCCGGCGACATGTAGGCGACGGTACCGAGCACGTCCCCCGAGCGCGTCGTGAGCTGCCCGTCGTCGGGGAGCAGCTCGACCTCCACCGAGGAGACGCCGTCTTCGAGCTCCGCCCGCAGGCGCGCGATGCCCCAGTCCATGACGAGCACCTCGCCGAACGCGCCGACCATGAGATTGTCGGGCTTCAGGTCGCGGTGCACGACGCCGCGGCGGTGCGCGTAGCCGACGGTCTGGCAGACCCGCGTGAGGGCCTCGACGAGCCGGCGCAGCGGCCACCGCTCGCGGTCCGCGAGGAGCGCGCGGAAGGTCTCGCCCTCGACCATCTTCATCGTGAACCACGGCCGCCCGTCGGGGAGCCGGCCGCGGTCGTGGACCGGGATGACGCTCGGGTGCGAGAGCATCGCGGTGATCCGCGCCTCGTTCTCGAACTTCGCGACGACCCCCGCGTCCTCGATGTGGTCGTAGCGGAGGATCTTCATCGCGACGTCGGTCTCGAGCAGCTTGTCGTGCACCCGCCGCACCGTCGCGAAGCCGCCGGTGGCCAGCGGGCCCCGGTCCTCGTAGCGCTCGGGCATCGCGATCCCCGGGCCGCGCCGCTCTGGCTTCGCATCCATCGGCGCGCGCAAGGGTACCGCAATCGGCCTCGTCCAGCGTGCCCCGCGCGGGGGACGGCTCACTCCACGCGGGCGATCGGGCGGGCGCTCAGAACGACGAAGCGCGCGGCGAGCGCGACGGCCACCGCGGTGAGCCCCGCCGACAGGCCCCACCAGAGGCCGGTCGCGCCCCAGCCCGCCTCGAAGGTGAGCCAGGCCCCGATGGGGACGCCGATCGCGTAGTGACCGACGAGGTTGCTGACCAGCGGCCAGCGCGTGTCGCCCGCGCCGCGGAGCGCGCCCGCGGCCACCGCCTGGACGCCGTCGGAGAGCTGGAACGCGGCCGCCACCGCGAACAGGGGCACCGCGGCCGCGATCACGTCGGCGTCGTCGGTGAGGAGGCGCGCGAGGGGGCGCGGGGCGAGGAGGAAGGCGGCGGCCGAGCCGAGCATGCAGGTGGCGCCGGCCCCGATCGCGGTGAGCCCGGCCCGGCGGGTCCCCGGCACGTCCCCGGCGCCGATCGCGCGCCCCACCCGCACGCTGCTCGCCGCGCCGATCGCGATCGCGAACTGGAACGTCGTGCTGACCAGGGTGAGCGCCACGTTGTGGCTCGCGAGGGCGCGCGCCCCGAGGTTGCCCATGAGCAGCGCCACGATCCCGAAGCTGCCGACCTCGGCGAAGAGCTGCAGCCCGATCGGCGCGCCGAGCGCGAGCACCCGCCGCATCACCGGGACGTCGACCGGCGCGCGCCCGGTGCCCGGCAAGCGGGCGACGGCGGCCCCGACCATCGCGAGCT
>JAUHXR010000210.1 GCA_030426845.1 Polyangia bacterium
GTTCCCCCAGCACCAGAGCTCCCCGGGCTCGAGGATCACGCACGAGCTCTGGTAGCCCGCGCTCACCTGGGTCGCGGGCGTCGGGGTCGGGACCGGGGTCGGCGTGTCGACCAGCGCGCCCATCATGGCCTCGCCGAGGCCGAGCTGGCTCTGGGTGTTCTCGCCCCACGCGAGCACCTCTCCGCCGACGCGCGCGAGGGTGTGGAACCGCCCGACGGTGACCTGGTCGACGCGACGCGCGGGCAGGCACTCGCCGTCGACGCAGGTGTCCGAGGCGCACGGGCACTCGCAGCTCGGCCCCGCGTCGGCGGGCGGCGGGCCCGCGTCCCCCGGGCCGCAGTCCGCGTCCACGCAGGCGTCCACGCAGGCCCCCGCGCGGCAGGTCTCGGTCGGGCCGCAGGTCACGTCGAGGCACGCGGACTCGAGCGTCAAGGTCACTTCCCGTGTCTGCCCAGGGAGGTAGGCGCCGGTCGCGCGCGCGGAGGCGCGCACGGAGCCGTCGGCCGCGAGCAGGGACGCTTCGATCCAGAAGCGCGAGCCCACGTCGCGCGGCGGCCCGATGGGGACGCGGCCGGGGATCGGGGCGGGCGCGTCGTCGAGCCGGCGCTCCTCGCGGTAGCGCTCGCCGCACGCCAACGCGTCGCCGTCGAAGTCCGTGCACGCGCGGACCTGGACGCGCTCGGCCGGCTCGAGCGCGCCGCTCTCGGCTTCGAGGAGGACGATCACCTGCGTCGGCGGGTCCGCGCAGGCGGTCGCGAAGACCGCGAGGACGAGGCCGAGTCGAGCGCCCACCCCCACAGACTACAGCTCCACGCGTCCCCACACGGGGTCGTCCTCGTAGCCCGGCTGCGAGAGCAGGATCCCGGCCGTGATCGCGCCCGCCGCCACGACGGCGAGGCCGACCCCGAGCCAGATCCAGAGCGTGAGGTCCTCGGACGCGCCGAAGTGCACGCGCTCGGTCCGCCCGGCGAGCAGGTCGATCGTCGCCTCCCGGCCGGGCCCTCGGACCTGGTACCGATCGGGCGAGAGCGCGCGCGCGAGCCGGCCCGTCCCGGTCGCGACGCCGACGATCTCCAGCGCCGCGTCCTCGTCGTCCGCGCTCAGGACGATCCTCCCCTGGGGCTGCGCCGCGGGGAGGGTGACCAGCACCTCGCGCGTCTCCCCCGCCCCCACCTCGGCCTCCGTCTCGAACGCACGCCCGTCGTCGGCGTGGGCCCTCACGCGGTGCCGCCCGGGGTCGACGGCGACGCGCTCGACCTGGCCGGCGCGGACCTGGGTGGGCGGGGCGCGTCCGACCTGGACGTGGACCGTGGGAGCGCCGGTCGCGCGGATCGCGAGGTGGGCGACCTCGCCCTGCGCCTCGCGCACGAGCCCGCGCACGACCTCGCGCTGGGTCGGGTCGAGGGGCCCGAGGGACTCGCTCTCGATCGCCTCGAGGAGCGCGATCGCGGCCGTCGGCTGACCGAGGAGCAGGTGGGTCGAGGCGAGGTTGAACGCGGTGGGGACGCGCGGGCAGAGCGCCTGCGACTCGAGGTAGAGCTCGCGGGCCCGTGCAAGGCGTCTTGCGGACGCCTGATCGCGCGCCTCCTCGAACAGCCGCCGGGCGCGCCCCGCGTCTTCGCACGTGGGCTGGGCGGCCGCGGGGGCGGCGGAGAGGAGCGCCGCGATCAGCGCAAGTCGCCAGACCACGACATCTCCTGGGGCGCGTTGGGATCACGCGCGGGCCGAGGCTCGCGCTCGGCCGCGGGCTCGCGCCCCGGCTCTCGCGGTCGTCGGCGCGGCCGTGGGCGACGCGCGCGCGACTCGGCGGCCTCGACCTCTTCGGGCTCCGCTGCATCTTCTGCTGCATCTTCTGCTGCATCTTCCGCTGCATCTTCCGCTGCATCGCCTTCTGCTGCATCGCCTTCCGCGCCGTCCACCTCGCTCGGCGCGTTGGCCACGGCGGGCAGGGGCGCCACCGAGGGCGCGGAGGGAGCTCGCGCGGAGGTCTCGGCGGAGGTGGGGCGCTCGAGCGCGGGAAGGAGGGCGGCGGACGGGGCCTCGTTGTCGCGCGGGGACTCGTCCGCGAAGAAGGCGGCGCCGGTGAGCCCCACCGCGAGCAGCCCGGCGCCGGCGAGCGCGAGCGGCCACCGCGAGGCGGGCTTGCTGGGCGGACGGAGGGCGATCTCGACCGCGGCCTCGACGCGCTTGCGCTCCGCGCGGCGTTGCTCGGCGGCGAGGGCGGACACGTACGTCCCGAGGTCGACGCGGTCCTCCTCGTCGGTCAGCTCGAGCAGGACCGCCTCGAGCTGCTGGGCGACCTCGCGGGCGGACGCCGGGCGGTCGGTCGGCTCCTTCGCCAGGAGGTGGAAGAGGAGGTTGGTGAGCGCGGGCGGTGTCTCCGGGCGGAGCTCGCCGATGTCGGGGACGGGCTCGAGGAGGATCCGCTTCGCGACCTCCTCGACGCTGCCCGTGTAGAGCCGCTCGCCGGACAGCAGCTCGAACAGGAGGACGCCGAGCGCGAACAGATCCGTGCGCGCGGTGGGGCGCTCGAAGAGCAGCCGCTCCGGCGCGACGTAGCCGGGGGTGCCCTTGACCATCCCCATCGTGGTCTCGAGGTCCCGGCCTTCGGCGCGCGCGATCCCGAAGTCGGTCACCCGCACGCTGCCGTCGAAGCCGAGGAGCACGTTCCGCGGCGACAGATCGCGGTGCACCAGCCCGAGGGGCCGCCCGCGCGCGTCGGTGGCGGTGTGGATCGCGTCGAGCCCACGCGCGATGTCCATGGCGACGCGGACGCAGATCGAGAGCGGCGGGCTCTCGCCCTCGTTCCGGCAGGCAGCCTGGAAGCCGGCGAGGTTGAGGCCCTCCACGTAGTCCATGACGAGGTAGGGCCCGACCGAGTCCTCGCCGTAGTCCAGCACGCCGACGACGTTGGGGTGGGAGAGCGCCCCCGCGATGCGCGCCTCCTCCTCGAACATCTTGCGCGACCGCGGCTCGTCCGCGAGGTGGGGGTGGAGGTGCTTGATCGCATAGAACCGGTGGAAGCGATCGACCGTCCGCATGGCGAGGTCGACCCGACCCATTCCGCCCCGCGCGAGGAACAACAGGTAGGTATAGGTCGAGCCTTTGACGACCAAGGGTCCCGGGTTTGTGCGGACCGTCGTCGACGAGCTCGGGGATGGGGCGTCACCTCCAGAAACGGTGGTCTCGTCCGTGGAAGCCACCCCTGCATGCTAGCATCCCGCATCGACCTGACGACGCTGCACCACCGCGGTCAGGAGTGGTACCGCGAGGGCGCGCGGGGCCGCGTGCAAGGGCACGCCTCGGCGCTCGCCTGGCTCGGCCAGCGAACCGATCCCCTCGCGGCCGCGTGGCGGATGGTCCTCGAGGGGCAGGCGTGGTTCGCGCAGCCCTCCGGCCCCGGGCTCCCGTACGAGGTGGGCGACGTGGGCGAGGTGGCGCGGCGGGCGGGCGCCGATCCGCAGGTCGGCGAGGTCCTCGGCCTGGCGTGCGCGCTCGGGGCCCGGGACGCGCTCCTCCGCTTCGACGCGGCCGGGCTCGACGCGTGGATCGAGGTCCATCGGCGGGTCGGCGCCGAGGGCCGGCGGGCCGCCTCGGAGGCCTGGCGGCGCTGGCTCGACGACCACGGCGCGAGCTTCGATCTCGACGGCCTCGCCGCCTCCGCGCGTGACGCCCAGGACGCGGAGCTCGCCATCGAGGCCACCGTGCTCCGCGCGCTGTTCGCGGCCGGGCGAGGCGACCTCGAGGAGTCGGTCAAGATCGCGCGGCGCGCCTCGCGGATGGCCCGGACCGAGGCGCTCCCCCAGCCCCAGTACCTCGCGAACCTCGTCCTCGCGCGGCTCCGCCGCCTCGCGGGTCGACCCCACCTGTCGGTCCACATCCTCAGCGCGCTGCTCCGGGTCGCGCCGCGCGCCTGGTGGCTGTGGATGTCGTGGGAGCGCGCGATCGCGGGCGGCGACGACGAGGGTTGGTCGGCCGAGCCCGCGCGGGCGGTGATCGCGCTCGGGCGGGCCGCGGCGCGCGCCGATCGACCGAGGCTCGAGGCGGCGCTCGAGGCGGCCGGGGCGCTCGCCCACGTCTCCGCGTTCGCTCCCGAGTCGGCCGCCCTCGGCGCGCTCATCGATCCCGACCGACCCGTCCCGCCGGATCTCGAGGCCTGGGTCGAGGGGCGCGAGAGCGACCGCACCCCCTACGGGCTCCACGGGCTGTGCAGCCACCATCCCGATCCCGCGCTCACGGGCGAGCCGGTGTGGGTAGTCGTCGGTCCAGAACGCGCGCGGCGCTTCCTCGCGATCGGGCTCCCGCTCCTCTCCGACGTGGAAGCGCTCGATCCCGGCCGCCGCCGGAGGGGGCGAACCGACGCGGCCATCGCCGAGCTCGCGCTGCGTGGCGACGCCGAGGAGGAGGCCTTCTTCACACGGCTCTACGGCTTCCCCTACCAGGCGAGCGTGCACCGCGGGGCGCGCGACACGCTCTACCACCGCGTCCGCGATCGGGTGAGCGGCTGCGCGACCCTGCGCCGCGAGGAGGGCCGGCTCGGGCTCGACGTGGCGCGGGCCTTCGCGTTCCCCGACCCTCGCTGCGCGCCGCCGCCGGAGAACGCGATCCTCGCGATCCTGGCCCGGGAGGGCGCGTCCACCGCGAAGCAGGCCGCGGACGCGCTCGGCCTCCCCGTCCGCACCGCGCAGCACGCGCTCAAGGCGCTCGCGAGCGACGGCTTCTGCCGGGTCGAGAAGGTCGGCCGCCAGCTCCGGTATCACGTCGAGGACACGACGTTCGTCGAGCCGACGCAGCAGTGACGCCCTGCGGGTGACGGGCGTCGCGACGGCCATCGCGCAACACGAGTAAGACACCTCCCCGCTCGCTCCGCTCAGTGTGTGGTTGTTGCACACGCGGGACGGGATGTGATGGACGGACGGAGAATCGGGATCGGAGCGGCGCTCGGCCTCGTGACGTCGCTCGTGGCGTTCGCGGGCGGGTGCGAGGGCATCGTCGTCGAGCCGGGCGGTCCGCGCGGGCCGGCGGGGACGGGTCCGGGCACGGACTGCGACATGCAGGCGATCTTGTCGAGCCCGGCCAACCGGTGCGTGAGCTGCCACGACTCGACGCCCGGGGTCGAGGGCGGCAACCTCGACCTCCTCTCGCCGGACGTCGGCGCGCGGCTGCTCGACCAGCCGTCGGGCAACTCGCGGTGCGGCGGCGCGCTGCTCGTCGACGGCGAGAACCCTCAGGAGTCGATGCTGCTGCGCCTCGTGGACCCGGCGCGGCACGCGGCGTGGGGCGACGACGCGTGCGTGGCGATGATGCCGTTCGAGTCGGACGGAGTCTCCGACCACGACGTGCAGTGTTTCGAGCGCTGGGTCGAGGACATCGCAGCCGGGCGCGATCCGGGGGGACCGACCGGGCCGCCCCCCGCGCCCTTCGAGCCGATGCCGCCCGAGGCGGCGCTCGCCAAGGCCAAGTACATCCTCCACGGCGGCCCGATGACCGACGACGAGCTCGCGCGGGTGACCGCGCCCGACGGCACGCTCGATCGCGAAGGGCTCCGCGACGTGATCACGAGCTGGCGCGGGACGCCCGAGCTCGAGCGCAAGCTGCGTGACTTCCTGCGGCTTAGCCTGCAGCAGGACAACGTGGACGTGAGGGGCAACTACCAGCTCCAGCTCGACCCCATGGGGGGGGACTCGGTGCCCGATCGGCGGGCGGTCTGGTCGAACCTCGAGGAGAGCTTCGTCCACACCGCGTGGCACATCGTCGAGGGCGGTCAGGACTTCCGCGAGGTGGTGACCACGCGCACCTGGCGGGTAACCACCGCGATGCTCGCGGCGCTCGTCTACACCGAGGACGAGCGAACGCCGCTGTTCTCGGGGGTGCGGTTCGCGGACCTCGCGTACCTCGAGCCGGGTGACTACGAAGACTGGCGGAGCGTGACGTTCACGCAGGCGTCGTCGCCGAGCGAGGTGATCGCGTTCGAGCACTCCGCGAGCTTCGTGGAGCAGCTCCGGAGCATCCCTGACGGCGGCACGCTCGCGCTGATGGCCCCGCGGGTCGGGTTCTTCAACACCCCGGTCTTCTTCGACAGCTGGCGGACGAACGCAGACAACCAGTTCCGCGTGACCACGAGCCAGACGCTCATCACCGCCCTCGACATGGCCTTCGAGGCCGGGGACGTGACGGAGGTGACGAGCCTCAATGGCCTCGCGGACGAGCACGCGGAGCCCGGGACCGCCTGCTACCAGTGCCACCAGCGGCTCGACCCGATGCGCCTTCAGTTCATGAACGCGTACTCGTTCAGAAACCGCGTGTTGGAGGATCGGTCCAACTTCCTCGCGCCCAGCTTCTCCTTCGACGGCGTGACCGCGGAGCCCCAGACGGTGGACGAGCTGGCCGGCGTCATCGCCAACCACCCCCGCTTCGCGACCGCGTGGACCCAGAAGCTGTGCATGTGGGCGAACTCGGCGCGCTGCGACGAGACCGACCCGGAGTTCCGGCGCGTGGTCGACGTGTTCGCGCGGGACTTCGACCTCTGGGACCTCCTCCTCGAGCTCTTCACCTCTCCGCTGGTGACGGGCGCGGAGTCGACCGTCTCTCACGAGCGCAGCGAGTTCCTCGTCGTCGCTTCCCGCACCAACCACCTCTGCAACGCGTTCGAGGTTCGGCTCGACGCAGCGCGGGCCGACCGGTGCGAGGCCGACCGCGCCGCCGATCCGATGGGGCCCGAGCCCGATTCCTGCACTCCGCGGAACCCCGTGCCGATCTGTAACAGCAGCGTGGCGACGCGGAACGTGGCGGGGATCTTGTCGGAGGATGCCTACGTCCGCGGGGAGCGGGAGTTCGTCCAAGAGACCCTGGTCGGCCCGTTCAAGGGCCGCGCGCTCAGCGAGCTCTGCACGTTGGTCGCGAGGGCCGAGGTCGGCCCCTGGGCGAACCACACCTTCAGCCCAAGCGACCCGGAGGGCGCGCTCGACCGGATGGTCGAGTTCGTGATGGGTCTGCCGCCCACGCACCCGCGCTACGAGGCGGCGCGCGAGGGCCTCGCGTGGTCCCTGGAGGTCGCCCAGATGACCCCGCTCTGCGCCGACACGGGGCAGGACCTGGTCGAAGACAACCGCGACGAGGTGGTCTGCGGGCTCGGGATCGAGCCCCGGCGCGCCCTGCACGTGCCATGGGCCGCGGCGTGCGGCTCTCCGGACCTCGCCGGCGTTGGACTGTGAAGGAGGAATCGATGTCAAAGCGGATTTCCAGGCGAGATGCGATCCGGCGCACGCTGTTCGGCGCGAGCGGAGTGACGCTGGGGGCCCTGGCGACCGGGTTGCCGGCGTCCTTCCTCCTCGACCGACGCGTCGCCGAGGCCGACGCCGACGCGCTCCCGACCTACACGATCCTGTCGACCTCCAGCACCGGGCACCCCCTCAACGCGAACATGCCGGGGACCTATCCGAACAGCCCCGATGACATGGGCGATCCGCTCCGGCTGATCGATCACCCGCAGGTCTCGGAGCTGGGAGCGGAGGTGATCGGGACGATCGGCGGCGTGCCGATCACCGCGGCGGATTTCCAGGACCCGGCTGACGTTCGACTCGGCTCCCAGAGCTTCAAGGCGGCTGGGGCGTGGGGCGCGCTCGACGCGAGCTTGCGCGAGCGGATGGCGTTCATCCACCACGCGACCTACGCCGCCGCACACTCCGAGCACGGCAACGTCATGAAGTTCCATGGCGCCATCCGGTCGCCCTCGGGGACCGGCTCGGAGATGCTCGCGTCGATGATCGCTCAGGAGAACGCGCCGCGGCTCGGGACCTTGACCGACAAGCCCATCAACGTGGGTGGGGGGCTCACGACGGTCGGGGGTCGACCGCTCGGTAAGATCAATCCCGAGCAGCTCCAGTCGCTGTTCGCGCCGAGCGAGCACCCGACCCAGGTCGACCCGGCGCGGATCACGCGTCTGCGAGACGCGGTGATCGACCGCATCTATGGCGATCTGCGCACGAACGGGAGCCACGCGCAGCGGGCGTTCCTCGACCACTACGCGATCAGCCGCCGGCACGCGGCCGAGCTCGGGGCGTCGCTCAGCCCGCTCCTCGAAGGGGTAAGTGGGACCACGTCTCGCGACCAGGTCCTCGCCGCCGTCGCGCTGCTCAAGCAGAACATGACGCCGGTGGTCGTGCTCGATCTCCGCGCAGGCGGCGACAACCACAGCGACAGCGACCTCCGCACCGAGGTGGAGGAGACGGTCGAGCACCTCGACGCGATCCAGTTCCTCTGGGAGCGTCTGCAGGCCGAAGGGCTCGCCGACCGTACGACCTACGTCTACCTCGACGTGTTCGGTCGCAACCTCCTGCGCAGCGACGGGCGCAACCACAACCGAGGGCATCACGGGATGATGATGTTCGGGCCGCGCGTCAGGCCGAGCGTGGTCGGCGGGCTCGTGCCGTTCATGCGCAACGGTCGGATCCGCGACTTTCACGCGACGGACATCGGGGACGTCCCGTTCGAGCAGACCCTCGAGTCGGCGGGCAAGACCCTCGCGGCCGCGATCGGCATCCCCCAAGACCGCATCGACACGCGGATCGCCGGCGGTCGGGTGCTCACCGACGCGATCGTCTGAGCGACGGCTCGGCCGCGCTCGGGCTCCCCGTCCGCGCCGCGCACCACACGCTCGAGGCCCTCGCCAGCGAGGGCGTCCGTTGGGGCCCGGGGCCAGAAGGTCGGGCGCCAGCTCCGCCATCACGTCGAGGCACGACGTTCGTCGCCCCGACGCGGCAGTCGTCCGCCCGGCACGGGCACGCCGCGACGGTCATCGCGCAACACGAGTAAGACACCTGGCCGCTCGCCTCGCTCAGTGTGTGGATGTTGCACACGCGGGACGGGATGTGATGGACGGACGGAGAATCGGGATCGGAGCGGCGCTCGGCCTCGTGACGTTGGTCGTGGCGTTCGCGGGCGGATGCGAGGGCATCGTCGTCGAGCCGGGCGGTCCGCGCGGGCCGGCGGGGACAGGCCCGGGCACCGACTGCGATATGCAGGCGATCTTGTCGAGCCCGGCCAACCGGTGCGTGAGCTGCCACGACTCGACCCCCGGTCTTGAGGGGGGCAACCTCGATCTCCTCTCGCCGAACGTCGGCGCGCGCCTGCTCGACCAGCCGTCGGGCAACTCGCGCTGCGGCGGCGCGCTCCTCGTCGACGGCGAGAACCCGCAGGAGTCGATGCTGCTCCGCCTCGTCGATCCCGCCCGTCACGCGGCGTGGGGCGACGACGCGTGCGTCACCATGATGCCCTTCGAGTCCGAGGGGGTCTCCGACCACGACCTCCAGTGCTTCGAGCGCTGGGTGGAGGACATCGCGGCCGGGCGTGAACCGGGAACCGGCAGACCGCCCCCCGCGCCGTTCGATCCGATGCCGCCCGAGGCGGCGCTCGCGAAGGTCAAGCTCATCCTCCACGGCGGTCCGATGACCGACAACGAGCTCGCCCAGGTGACCGCGCCCGACGGCACGCTCGACCGTGAGGGGCTCCGCGACGTGATCACGAGCTGGCGCGGCACCCCCGAGCTCGAGCGCAAGCTGCGTGCCTTCCTCGAGCTCAGCCTGCAGCAGGACAACGTCAGCGTGAACCGGGCAAAGTACGGCTCGCAGCTCGACGCCCTGGGGAGCTCGCGGTTCGACCGGCACGCCCTCTTCCGGAACCTCGAGGCGAGCTTCGTTCACACCGCGTGGGACATCGTCGACGAAGGACAGGACTTCCGCGAGGTCGTGACGACGCGGCGCTGGCGGGTCACCACCGCGATGCTCGTCGCCCTGGTCTACACGGAGGACGAGCAGACGCCGTTGGGGGGGCAGAGGCTCGCGGGCCTCGAGTTCCTCGAGGCGGACGACTACGAGGACTGGCGCTACGTCACCTTCGCGCAGGCGACGAGCCCGGACGAGGTGATCGCGTTCGAGCACAGCGCCGCTTTCGTGAGCCAGCTTCGCGACATCCCGGACGGCGGCACGCTCACGCTGATGGCCCCGCGGGTCGGGTTCTTCAACACCCCGGTGTTCTTCGAGAGCTGGGAGACGAACGCGGACAACCAGTTCCGGGTGACCACGAGCCAGATGCTCATCGGCGCGCTCGACCTCGTCTTCGAGCCCGGAGACGTGACGGAGGTGACGAATCTCAACGGCCTCGCCGACGAGCACGCGGAGCCCGGGACCGCTTGCTATCAGTGCCATCAGCGGATGGATCCGATGCGCCTTCAGTTCATGAACGCGTACTCGTTCAGCAACCGCGTGCTCGAGGACCGGTCGAGCTTCCTCGCCCCGGGCTTCTCCTTCCAGGGGGTGACCGCGGAGCCGCAGACGATGGACGAGATGGCCCAGGTCATCGCGAACCACCCGCGCTTCGCGACCGCGTGGACGCAGAAGCTCTGCATGTGGGCCAACTCGGCGCGCTGCGACGAGACCGACCCGGAGTTTCAGCGGGTGGCCGGCGTGTTCGCGCGCGACTTCGACTTCTGGGATCTCCTGCTCGAGGTGCTCACCTCACCGCTCGTGACGGGCGCGGAGTCGACGGTGAGCCACGAGCGCAACGAGTTCTTCCTCAGCGCCTCGCGAGGCAACCACGTCTGCACCGCGTTCGACCTGCGGCTCGCCGCGGCCCGTGCCGATCGCTGCGAGGCGGATCGCGCGGCCGACCCGACGGGGGAGCCCGGCTCGTGCACCCCGCTCGGCAACTCGGTGTGCTCCTTCCGAGAGACGGCACAGGTCATGTCGGGCATCCTCTCCGAGGACGCCTACGCCCGCGGGCAGCGTGACTTCGTGCAGAACACGTTGACGGGGCCGTTCAACGCGCGCGCGCTCAACGAGCTCTGCACGACCTACGCGAGCCGCGCGGTCGGGCCCTTCGGGAGTCACACCTTCAGCCCGAACGACCCCGAGGCCGCGCTCGATCGGATGGTCGAGTTCGTCATGGGCCTGCCGCCGAGCCATCCGCGCTACGAGGCGGCGCGGTCGACCCTCGCGCGGTCCCTCGAGATCGCGCAGATGGCGCCGCTCTGCGCCGACACGGGGCAGGACCTGGTGGACGCCAACCGGGGGGAGGTGGTCTGCGGGCTCGGGCTCAGCGGCAGCCAGGCCCTGTACGTGCCGTGGATCGTGGCCTGTGGCTCGCCGGACCTCGCCGGCGTGGGGCTGTGAGGGAGGAAGCGATGTCAAAGCGGATTTCACGACGAGATGTCCTTCGGCGCACCCTGCTCGGCGCGGGAGGGGTGACGATGGCCTCCCTGGCGACCGGGCTGCCGGCGTCCTTCCTCCTCCATGGGCGCGTCGCCGAGGCCGACGCGGACGGCCCCCCGACGTACACGATCCTGTCGACCTCCGCCGCGGGGCACCCCCTCAACGCGAACATGCCGGGGACCTACCCGATCAACCCGGCGGACATGAGCGACCCGCTCCATCTCGTCCAGCACCCGCAGGTCGCGGAGCTCGGCGCAGAGGTGATCGGGACGGTCGGAGGCGTGGAGATCGGCGCGGCCGACTTCGAGAATCCGTCCGACGTCCAGCTCGGCTCGCAGACCTTCAAGGCTTCCGGCGCGTGGGGCGCCCTCGACGCGAGCTTGCGCGATCGCATGGCGTTCATCCACCACGCGACCTACTCGGCCGCGCACTCCGAGTTCGGGAACGTCATGAAGTTCCACGGCGCGATCAAGGCGCCCTCGGGGACCGGCTCGGAGATGCTCGCGTCGATGATCGCCCAGGAGAACGCGCCGCGGCTCGGGACCCTGACCGACACGCCCATCAACGTCGGCGGCTCGCTCACCACGGTGGGAGGCCGGCCGCTCGACCGGCTCCGCCCGCCGCAGCTCCAGTCTCTGTTCGCGGCGACCGGGCACCCGACGGGCACCGATCCGATTGAGTTCGCCCGTCTGCGGGACGCGCTGGTCGACGAGATGTACGCCGAGCTGCAGGTGAACGGGAGCCACGCCCAGCGCTCGTTCCTCGACCGCTACGCGATCAGCCGTGGCCACGCCGCGGAGCTCGGGGCCTCGCTGAGCCCGCTGCTCGCGGGGGTGACCGGAGACACCTCGCGGGACCGGGCCCTCGCGGCGGTCGCGCTCCTCAAGCTGAACGTGACGTCGGTGGTGGTGCTCAACTTCCGCGCGGGGGGCGACAACCACAGCGACAACGATCTGCGCAACGAGGTCGAGGAGACCATCGAGCACCTCGACGCGCTCCAGTTCCTCTGGGAGCGCCTGCAGGCCGAGGGGCTCGCCGACCGCACGACCTACGCGTACCTCGACGTGTTCGGGCGGCGGTTCCGGCGGAACGGCGGCCGCGCCCACAACCGGGGTCATCACGGGATGGTGATGTTCGGACCTCGCGTTCGGCCGGGGGTTGTCGGCGGGCTCGAGCCGTTCATGCGCAACGGTCGGATCTACGACTTCCACGCGCGAGCGATCGGGGACGTCCCGTTCGAGCAGACCCTCGAGTCCGCGGGCAAGACCCTCGCGGCCGCGGTCGGCATCCCCCAGGACCGGATCGACACGCGGATCGTCGGCGGGCGGGTGCTCACCGACGCGATCGTCTGAGCGACGGCTCGGCCGCGGCGTGGCCACCGCGAGGAACCGTACGGGGGCACCTGCGGCCGCAACGGCTCGGTCGCCCGGGTCCGCACCGCCGCGGCGACTGCGCCCGCGAGCGCGCTCGGGCCTACGCGGCCGAGACGCGCGACGGTCCGTCCGCCGACTCCACGGCCGGGGCGGGGCTCGACGGGATCTGGCGGGCCTCGAAGCACGCCTCCGCCCCGAGGAGGCGGGCGACGAGGCGGTCGGCGATGCGGGTGGAGTCGCGGAGCTGGACCGGGTCCACGTTGGCCACCGTGTCGTTCGGGTGGTGGTAGTTGCGCGGCGCGTGCTGCTCGGGGTCGATGCAGGTGAGCGCGAGGGCCGGGTAGCCTTCGACGAGGAACGGGAGCGCGTCGGTCGCGCCTGCCGGGATGGTATAGCGCTCCGGCGCGTCGAGGCCGGCGTCGCGGGCCGCCGCCTGGGCCGCGTCGAAGAGCGCCTCGGGCATCGGGACGCGGAACAGCTCGCCCTCCTCGAGGGCAAAGAGGGTTCCGTTCGAGAGCGTGTCGAGGGCGAGGACCTGCGTGGTCTCGCGGTCCCAGCCCATGGTGCGCGCGAGCTCGGTCGCGCCGCCCGTCCCCGCCTCCTCGGCGCCGGTGAACGCGAAGACGAGCTCGACGTCGTCCGGGAGCTCGCGCTCGGCCCACGCCTCGGCGAGCGCGACGAGGGCCGCGCAGCCGGTGAGGTTGTCGGCCGCGCCGGGCACGGGGCGGTTGCGGAGGACGATCTCGCCGTTGAGCGCGAACACGAGGAACGCGGGGACACAGAGCGCGAGCGTCCACCATGCCGGGCCGACGCCCGCGAGCTCGAGGGCCGCGAGGACGAAGAGGCTCGCGAAGGGCAAGGCGAGCTGCTTGCGCAGGAAGCCGAGCGGGCGCGGCGGCGGGGCCGCGATGAGGCGGACGAGCGCGGGGTGGAACATCAGGCCGGTGAATGCGGAGTCGACGTGGGCCACGAGCACGACGCGGCGGCGCGCGGGGCCGACCGAGGGGCGGGTGGCGAGGACGTTCTCGGTCGCGATCCGCGGCCAGAGCCGGCGCAGGAGGTGACGGCGCCACACCGCCTCGGAGTAGAAGCTCAGCGCGACGACGAGGTGGCCGATCGCGGCCGCCCACGTCGGGACGCCGGCGAGCGGGGAGGCGGCGAGGAGGAGCGCGAGGCCGAAGTGCAGCGCGAGGCTGCCGTAGATGTGCCGCGGGAACCGGAAGGGCCGCCGCGCGATGGTGTAGCCCGCCTTCGCGAGCCGCGTCGCGATCGCGTCGTGCGTGGCGCGCTCGCCGGGCGTGCCGGTCAGGCGGGTCGGCGCGACGGCCGCGAGCTCGACGAGGACGGGGGCGACGCGGTGTTCGGGGGACGGCATGCGTCACTGTCCCGCGCGGACCGGGGTGCGGCCAGGGACACCTGGCGACATCCGGGTACCCAAACGCGACACCCGGCTCGGCGCGTCCTCGCGCGCGCTACGGTCCGACCATGCCGCTCTTTCGCCGCTTCGACGGGGACCTCGTGCCCAGGACGTCCCTCACCCGCGCCGTGATGCCCTACATCATGCCCACCCGCGCCGGCTCGACGGTCTACTTCGAGCACGAGCTCGACGTGACGAACGCGATGGAGTTCGTCGAGCAGCGGCGGGCGGTGGGCGACGGTCCGCGCCCGTCGCTCTTCGGCATCTTCACCTACGCGGTCGTCCAGACGCTGGCCGAGCGGCCGCGGCTGAACCGCTTCACGAGCGGCGGGCGCATCTACCAGCGCAAGGAGATCCAGCTCGGGTTCTCCACCAAGAAGGCGATGAACGACGAGGCGCCGGTCGTCGCGATCAAGCGCACCTTCGAGCCGGGCGCGAGCTTCGACGCACACCTCGAGCGCCTCTCCGGCGGTGTCTCCGAGGGTCGCTCGGACGAGCCCAACCAGACCGAGCGGGAGCTGTCGATCCTGCTGCGCCTCCCGGGCTTCGTGCTCGCGTTCCTCGTGGCGCTCGCGAGGTTCCTCGACGCGCGGAACCTGCTCCCCAAGGCGCTCATCGGCACCGACCCGCTCTACGCGAGCATGTACGTCGCGAACATGGGCTCGGTCGGGCTCGAGGCGGTCTACCACCACCTCTACGAGTGGGGGAACTGCCCCATCTTCGCGGCGATCGGGCGCGTGCGCGAGGTGATGCGCGACGGGGAGACGCGGAAGGTCTGCACGGTGAAGTACACGTTCGACGAGCGCATCGAGGACGGGCTCTACTGCGCGCGCTCGCTCGAGCGGCTCCGCGAGCGGATCGAGGGCTGGCCCGTGGCGGGCGAGGCGCTGCGGTCGATCGCGGCCTGATCGCCGACGGATCGCCGACGGATCGCACAGCGTGCGGAGTCGGTCCATCCTGGGGCGGTGACCGGCGACCCGCTCTTCATCTTCCGCCTCACCCCGCTCGTGCTCTCGATGGCCGGGCTCGAGGGGTCGGACGCGGAGGCCCTGGTGGCCGAGTGCGGGCTGCCGCCGTCCGCGGCCGAGGGGACGATGGCCGCGCCGCTCTCGTGCGTGAAGCGGCTCGTCGCCGAGGCGGCCGAGCGCTCCGGGCGCCGCCCGTTCGGGCTCGCGCTGGCCGCCGCCGTGCCGTTCGGGACCTACGGCCTGCCGGAGCTGCTGGTCCGCACCGCGCCGTCGCTCGAGCGGGGGCTGAGCGAGCTGTCGGCCCACGCGAGCCTCATCAACCCAGTCGGGCGCTTCGACGTCCGCGAGAGCCAGGCCGCAGCGAAGGGCGAGACGGAGATCCACTACTTCGTCCACGGCACCGACGACGCGCTCGGCCCGACGATCAACGAGTACACCATCGCGTACCTGCATCGCGCGATGTCCGCGCTGCGGCCGGAGCCGCTGCCGGTGACTCGGGTGTGGTTCTCGCACGCGCGAAGCGCCGACGCCGACGCGGTCGGCGCCCACTTCGGGGTCGATGTGCGCTACGGGGCGCGCACGTGTGGCTTCGCGATGTGTCTTGACGGGCCGACGTCGCTGTCGACGTCGGACGCGGTGGTGTTCGACTACCTCAGGGCGCGCGGGCGCGAGGAGCTCCAGGCGAGGGGGCAGCGCAGCGCGGTGGCGGTGGTGGTGGAGACGATCGAGACGCAGCTGGGGTTCGCGACCGCGGACCTCGACGCGGTCGCGGCGTGCCTCGGGCAGACGCCGCGCACGGTGCAGCGCCGGTTGGCGGCGGAGGGGACGACGTTCCGCGAGACGCTCGAGACGGCGCGAAAGCGACGGGCGGAGGCGATGCTCGCGGAGGGGACGCCGTTCGGGACGGTGGCGGACGCCCTGGGGTTCTCCGGAGTACGCAGCTTTCGTCGGGCCTATCAGCGCTGGGTGTCGTGATGGGGCCTGCTGGGGGGGCTGTTCTGCGGTGGCTGTTCTGGGGTCCGGGTCCGGGTCCGGGTCGTGCGCGTAGACGAGCAAGAGTACGTGCACGTCCACGAGTACGTGCGCGCGTGGCGCTCGGCGTCTCGGCGCTGGTGACGTCGTCGGGTCGATGAGCAGGAGTGCGTGCGGGCGTACACGCGCGAGCGGCTCTCGGCGTCCGTTCGCCTCCGCCCTCACCCCCCGACCACGAGGGTGCACCGGTTGGCCACGCACTCCGCGCGCACGTCCTCGGGATAGATCGGCGCGCAGCCGCCGCAGGTGAAGCCCGGGGTGCAGG
>JAUHXR010000211.1 GCA_030426845.1 Polyangia bacterium
CCCCGGAGCGCCGCCGCGCCCCGGAGCGTCGCCGCGCCGCCGCCGGCCGCGCCCGCGATGGTCGTGGTCGACATCCACTACACGCCCCACGGCTCCGAGGTCTACCTCGAGGGCGCGCTGCGCGGGGTGACCCCGCTGTCCCTCGAGGTGCCGCGCGGCGAGGCTCCGCTCGCGGTGGAGGTGCGGCGCACCGGCTACCAGCCCGCGTCGCTCGAGATCGTCCCGAACTCCTCCTATACGCTGGCAGGTCCGTTGACGCCTGCGCGGTCCGCGCGCCGCTCGTCGGGTCGAAGCTCGCGCCCGCGCGAGGAGACCCCGCCGCCGTCCGGTCACCGCTACGAGCGGTACGACTGATGCGCGCGCGGCCCACCATCGCCTCGCGGTTCGTCCTCGTCGCGGCGCTCGCCGCGGCCGCGCTCGTCTCGGTCGGTTGCACGATCGAGGAGGTTCAGATCGAAGGCTTCGAATGCCTCGACGGTCGCTGCCCGCGCGGGTTCGCGTGCGACCTGCGCCGCGGCGAGCCGGGGCGGTGCATCTCCCAGGTGCCCCTCGACGCGGGCGCCGACGCCGGGTCGATCCCGCCGGGCGTCGACGCCGGCCGCCGCGACGCCGGGCCGCACCTCCGCGACGCGGGGCCGGGCAACGGCTGCGCGAGCCCCGGCCACCTCCTCTGCGACGACTTCGAGAGCGGCAGCATCATGCGCTGGGGGGTCTCGGTGGACGGCGCGTCGCTCGTCTCGGCCACCGGCACGGCGGCTCGGAGCGGCGACTACGCCGTCGCCGCTACCTCGGCCGCCGACGGGATGGCGGCGTTCCTCACGCTCGACGCGTTCGACGACCCGACCATCACCGACCAGTGGGTGCGCGCCTACTTCCTGTTTCCGCGCGGAGCCGGCACGGAGCTCACCATCATGGAGCTGGCAGGGGCGGCGCCGAGCACCGGGGTGTCCCTCCACATCGACAGCTACCGCGTCATGAGCTGGTACTCCTCCTACGACGGCGGGGACGTGTTCGAGGATCCGATCCCGATCTCGATCACGGAAGACGTCTGGACCTGTTTCGAGCTCCACGTGCGCCAGGGTGGGGTCGGCGTGGGGGCGATCGAGGTCTTCGTCGACGGCGCCCAGGTCGGTGGGTGGGCGGGGGCGAGCACCGCGAGCACCGGGGTGCTGCCGACGGTCAACCTCGGCGCGCGGAGCTTCGCGCCCTCGGGCGTGCGCCTCGTCTACCTGGACGACGTGGTCCTCAGCACCGTCCGCCCCGGCTGCGACTGAGCCGGCTGCGGCTGCGGCTGAGCCGGCCGCGGCTGAGCCCGCTGCGACCGAGCCCGACCCGACGCGTCTCGCCGAGGCCGCGTCTGCGGCGTCGACGCGCGCCGCGATCGGATCGAATTCGCCGCGCTCTCGCTTGACCCGGGACCCCGAGTGTCTACTGTATGCGTACAGCGTACGGTTGGCGCGGGAGAGATGGATTTGGGGGCGTACCGACAGCCCGGCGTGATGCCGACGATCGTGCTCGACCTCGAGGGCGTGGTGCCCTTGTACCGGCAGATCGCGGACGGAGTCCGGGGTCTGATCGCGGGCGGTCGGCTCGGCGAGGGCGACACGCTGCCGAGCGTTCGGAAGCTGGGGGGGATGCTCGGCGTCAACCTCAACACGGTCGCCAAGGCGTATCGGGTGCTGGCCGAGGAGGGGGTGGTCGAGCTGCGGCACGGCGCGGCGGCGCGGGTGCTCGCCCCGCCGCCGCCGGAGGACGCGCGGCCGCTCGACGAGGAGGCGGCGCGTCAGCTCGTGGACGCGGTGGGCAAGCTGAAGGTTCGCGGCGCGTCGGAGGACGCGGTGCGTGAGGTGTTCGAGGGCGCGATGGGGCGCTTCTACGAGGAGGGAGCGGGTCGATGAGCGGGTTCGTGGCACAGGTCTGTGGTGGTCTTTCGGTGATCGCGACGTTCGCGGTGGTCGAGTGGCTGGCGCGGAGCAGCACACCCGAGCGGGTCTTCCAGATCGCGCTGGGGCGTGCCCGGACTCGGGCCGACGACGCTCGCGTCCGGCGGGTCCGGGTCGTCAACCTCGCGTGCGCGGTCGCTGCGCTCGTGGGGGTGCTCGCCCCGCTCCCGCCCGGGCTCGCGCTCGGGCTGACGCTGGGCGCGACCAGCCTCGCGGTGGGGTGGCTCCTCGTGGAGATGGGGCTCTTGGTGCGGACGATCGAGCTGGAGGACTTGCCGACGCGCTTCGCGGTGTCGCTCGAGGAGCCTCCGTCGGCCCGTGACTACGTGTCGATGCCGCTCCAGGTGGCGAACGTGCTCGCGGTGGTCCTGCCGACGATCGTCTTCGCGTGGGTCGTCCGGTCGCTGCCGAGCGCGGTCCCGCTGCACTGGGATCTCGCCGGTCACGTCGATCGCGTCGGTCCGCCGGCCGCGGCGTGGAGCCTCGGCGCGGTGATGCTCTTCGACCTGCTGCTCCTGTGGGGCATCGTCTACGCGGTCGCCAAGGAGCGCTGGGCGCTGCCTCCCGGGGACGCGTCGCGCTACGTCGCGTTGTCCACCGAGCGCCGGACCCTGATCGTGCGCCTCGTGGAGTGGGTCATCCTCCTCGCCAACGCGGGCATCGGCGTCGGCTGGGGCGGCACCGCGCTCGGCGTGGCCATGGGCGGAGACGCCCTGCCGGGGTTGGCCGCCGTCGCGGCGGTGAGCGCGGTCCTCGCGAGCGCCGCGTGCCTCCTCCCGCTGGTGGTCTACGTGCCGAAGCTGAGGAAGGTCAGCGACGCGCTCCGCGCGGAGGCGGGCACGGAGGTCCTCGGCACGCGTCGCGCGGGCTGGCGATGGGGTGGGATCGTGTACTTCGCGCCCGACGACCCCGCGCTGTTCGTCCCCAAGCGGGTCGGCATCGGCGTGACGCTCAACATGGCCCGCCCGCTCGCGTGGGTGGTCCTCGGAGGAGCGATCCTCATCCCGCTCGTGATCAGCGCCATCGCCGCGCGCTGATCGTCTCGCGCCCGGCCGGGTCCCCCTGGCCGGGCGCTTCCACAGGAGGACCGTCCCTCAGCGGCCCATGAGCTCGAGGCGGTTGCCGAAGGGGTCCCACACGTGGAAGCGACGCAGGCCGTCGACGGGGTTGCTCGGCTTGGTGCGCACGCCGGCCGCTTCGAGGCGCCCGACGAATTCGTCGAGCGCGTCGACCTCGAGGGCCACATGAGCGCGGGTCTCGGGGACCGGCCCGTCCTGGACGCCGAGGTGGAGCTGGCCGTCCGGCAGGGCGAGCCAGACGCCGTCGGGGTTGGGCATGTCCGGCGGCTTCGGGATCCGCGTGAGGCCGAAGAGATCCCGGTAGAAGTGGAGCGCGGCCTCTTCTTCGCCGCGGGGCATCATCAGCTGGACGTGGTGGATGCGCATGCGCGTCAGAGTCTCCCCAGCGCTCCGTAGATGAGCAAGGCGGCCACCTCCCGGAGCGCGCCTCGGACGCGCTGCGACGGCGGGCCGAGCGCGCCCGCGCCGTCCACCTCGGCGAAGTGGCGGCCGAACACGCGGGCCGCGCGGGTGACGTGGTAGGCGTCGCTGACGACGAGGACGCGGGCCCCCGCGCCGAGCTGGGCCGCGGCCTCGCGCGCGTTCTCCTCGGTCGAGGTAGACCGCTCCTCGAGCACGATCGCGTCCTCGGGCACGCCGGCGCGGCGGGCGATCTCGGCCGCGGCCCGCGCCTCGCTCGGCGGGTAGGTGCCGACGCCGCCGGTCAGCACGACGCGCGGCGCGAGGCCGTCGGCGTAGAGGCGCGCGGCCAGCTCGGCGCGCCGGCGCAGCGACGGGCTCGCGGTGCCGTCGGCGCGCACCCGGCAGCCGAGCACCACGATCGCGTCGTAGCGCGCCCCCGCCGGCGCATCGCGCTGCCCACGGCGATCGAGCCACGCGGCGGTCGCGACGTACGCGACGCCGAGCGCGGTGATCGTCAGCAGGATCCGCCTCCGGGTCGCAGGACGCCTCCAGACACGACGCAGCCAAGCATCATGCAGCCGAGCATCACGCAGCCATAGCATCCAGCGCGGCGGGGTCAGCCGGCGCAGCATCCGGCGGCGCTGGATCCAGCGGCCCCAGGGGCGCGCGATCGCGGGGGCCTTCGTGTCCATCGCTCCTCACCGTGACGGGGCGGCGGGGCGTGGCCGAGGCCGAGATGTGGCAGCTCCGAGGAGGTTCGCGGGGGATGAGCTCCGCGACCGACGGTCAGTCGAGCGAGAGCTCGCCGTCGTCGTCCAGGCCGGCGAGGACCCGGGCGCGGGCGACCTTCGCGTCCCAGTCCACCTCGCGCTCGAGCACGATGCGCTGGGCCTCCGGCGAGCCCGCGCCGTGCATGCACTCGATGCGGAAGGGGACCGAGCCGGCGCCGTAGGTCATCGACTCCAGGAGGCGCAGCGCGCGGGCGCGGGCGTCGCTGCCGAACACCGGCGCGAGCTGCGCGCCGAGCTCCGGGTGATCGCGGTCGGCGAGGGACGGTATCGTGCTCATCGCCCCACCCGCGAGGTCCTCCGCGAGGCGCACGATCTCGTAGGGCAGCCGGGTGACCTGGTGCTTGCACACGTTGGCGAGGACCTTGTCGACCTGGTGGACGCCGCTCGGGTGGCGCGCGCTCCGCTCGCTCGCCGCGAGGCCGATCGCGTGGATCGTCTCGGTGAGGTGCGTCATCTCGACGAGCTTGTCGCGCACGTGGCGCGCCCGGCGCACGCCGTGCTCCCGGGTGATCAGGTCGGCCGCGCCGATGAGGACGTCGAGGTTGCCGGGCTTGCAGCCGCCGTAGCTCGCGCGGTGGAAGCTGGAGAACGCGTCCACGAGGGTCGCGCAGGCCTCGAGGTCGCCGTCGACGAACACGCGCTCGGTGGGCACGAAGACGTCGTCGAAGAGGACCGCGCACTCCTGGCCGCCGAAGCGCGCGTTGCCCGCGTCGGGCCCCCCGCGCCGCAGGTCGGACGGCTGGCGGCCGAGGACCATCGTGACGCCGGGCGCGTCGACGGGCAGCGCGCAGACGATCGCGAAGTCCTCCTCGCCCTCGCGCAGCGCCTGGCCCGGCATCACGAGGATGTGGTGACTGTTGGCGGCGCCCGTCTGATGCACCTTCGCCCCGCGGATCACGAGGCCGTCGGGCCGGCGCTCGACCACCCGGAGGTAGGCGTCGGGCTGCTCGGTCGGGCGCTTGCTGCGGTCCCCCTTGGGGTCGGTCATCGCGCCGTTGAGCATGTCGTCGTTGCGCTGCACCTCGGAGAGCCACGCGACGAAGCGCGCGTGCCCGTCGCCGCCCTTGCCCGCTCTTCCGTGTGTCGCGAGGAACGTCGCGTTGACGCCGTCCATCCCCACGCAGCGCTGGAAGCACGTCCCGGTGAGCCGGCCCAGGATCCGCTGCAGGGCGATCTTCTTCACCAGGTCGTCCGGCTCGGTGAAGAGGTGGGTGAAGCGGTTGACCTCGCCGTCGATCAGCGCGGACTGCGCGCGGGCGAGCGCCCGGTGCTCGGGGTGGAACGCGAGGGCGTAGGTCGCGGCGACCGCCTGGACGGCGGGCCGGACGCGAGGGTGGTCGACGGGATCGGCGACCCGCTCGCCGTCGACGAAGAGGCGGAGGTCTCGCTCGCGGAGGCTCTCGAGGTACTCGGGCGCGGTGCGCATGGCGGGAAGCATTGGGGGCCCGCGATCGGATGACAAGCGCCGCCCCTGGCTGGCGCCCGAGCCGATCGGGTGGCTACCGGGAGCGCCACGTGCTCCATTGTCCCGCCGTCCGGGGGGCCGGTCTCGCACCTACCCGCCGTGGCGCGCCGATTGCTCGGAGACGCCTCGATGAACGCCCGCCGCCTCACCCTCCTCCTCGCCGCCGCCCTCCTCGGGGCCTGCGCGGCAAGCCCGCCGCCGCCCGCGCGCACCGCCCCGGTGGCGGTCGCGCCCGCGCCGGAGCCCGCCGCCCCGGCCCCCGCCGCGCCGGCGCACTCGGAGGTGACGGTGAGCGGCCTCACGGGCAGCCTGAGCGACGTGGAGGCCCACCGCGCGCTCGATCCGCGGATGGACTCTTTCGCCCGCTGCTTCCTCGAGCAGGGCCAGGGCCTGCGCCAGCTCGGCGGCGACGTGCGGCTCCACATCCGGGTCGGGGTCGACGGCCAGGTCCGCACGGCCTACCCGGAGGACTCCACCGTCGGTCACCGCGACGTGGAGCGCTGCCTCAGCGACGTGGCGATGCACACCCGCTTCCCGCGGCCGCGCGGGGGCGAGGCGCGGCTGACCTGGCCGCTCTCGATGGATCCGCCGACCGACGTGCGTCACCCGGCGACGTGGGACCCGAACCGCGTCGCGCGGGTGGTCGAGCGCCGCGCGCCGGACGTCCTCGCGCGCTGCCTCGAGCCCGAGGCTCAGCCGAACGCCCGCGTCCAGGTGACGGCCTACGTCCGCGGCGGCCGGGTGGTCTCGGCGGGTGCGGCGTCGGGCGAGGAGGTCGCGTCCGAGGCGCTCGACTGCGTCGTCGATCAGGTGCGGAGCTGGCCGATGCCGCCGGCGCCGCGGATGGCCAAGGTCACCTTCGAGCTCCCGCTCGCGCCGACGACCGTCGCTTCGCGGTAGGGTCGCTCGCTTCGGAGTCGATCGCGCACGTCCTGCTGCGTCATGGCTCCGGCAGGCCGACCAAGCCGGCCGAGCCGGAGCCGAGCGCACGAGGATGGAAGGCCTCGTGCGACTACTGCGGTCGAAGCCGAGCCAATGCGACCGCCAGCTCGTCGCGGAGGCACGCCAGGCAGTCGGAGCGGCGCACGAAGTTGCCGCACTGGTTGCGCGGCGTCGCGTCGAGGCGCTCGAGCGCGGGCAGGCCGCGAGCGTCGCCCAGCTCGCCGAGCGCGACCACCGCGTCGCGCCGGACGAGGCAGCGCGAGCTCCCCTCGATCGTCGCGGCGTGGACGAGGAACGGCGGCACGTCCTCGCGCGGGGAGTATCGCAAGACCCGTTGCGCAGCCGCGCGGCGCGTGCGCCGCAGGTTCGAGAGGAGCAGATCGGCGTGGGCCTGGAGCAGGGGGGCGGGGATCTGGGGGGCTGGCGCCGCGACCGTCCCCTCGTCGTCGCCCTCGGGCGCGGGCGCGCCCTCGTCGGG
The DNA here is from genome assembly GCA_030426845.1 of Polyangia bacterium. GTDB lineage: Bacteria > Myxococcota_A > Polyangia > Polyangiales > Sandaracinaceae > JAUHXR01. Next base: position 7,101 of record JAUHXR010000211.1, read on the forward strand.
CGCGGGGGCCGCCTCCTCGACGTCGGGCTCGCGGACCATCTCGCGCTTGGCGATCTTGGGCCCCGCCTCGTCGCCCGAGAGTGCCAGCCCGGCGACCGCGACGAGCGCGCTCAGCCCGACGAGCAGCCCGCCCAGGATCACGAGGTTGCGCGCGAGCGGGGGCGCCGCGTCGGCCGCGGCGCGCACCCGCTCGACGACCGCCGGCGCGTGCTCGCGCGCCTCGGCCGCCTTGTCCGCGACCTTGCCCGCCGCCTCGCGCGCCGCCTTGCCGGCCGCCACCACCGTCGCGGCCATCGCGGTCGGCCGCTTCGCCGCCTCGGGCTTCTGGTGCGGGAACGGCCCGGTGACCGGCGCGACGTCGGGGAGCGAGTGCTCGCCGCTCGTCACGCGGTGGAGCTGCGCGCTGAGGACGAGCTTCTCGAGCCGCGCGCGGACCTCGGCCGCCGAGCCGGGGCGCGCGTCGCGATCCTTCTGGAGGAGCTGGTCGACCAGCTCGTCGAGCTCCTCCGGCACCTCGCAGCGGCTCGAGAGGCGCGGCGGCGGCTCGGTGAGCTGGCGGGTGACGATCGCGGTGAGGTCCTCGGTGTCGAAGAGCTTCTCGCCGCAGCTCATCTCCCAGAGCAGCAGCCCGAGCGCGTACAGATCGATGCGCGCGTCGACCGGCTCGCCGAGCGCCTGCTCCGGCGCCATGTAGCCGGGTGTCCCGATCACCGTGCCGACCCGGGTGAGCGCCTGGCCCGCGGTGGAGAGCGCGCCGTCGGCCACCCGCGCGATCCCGAAGTCGAGCACCAGGACGCGCTCGGGCCCGGCGTCGCGCGGCTCGAGCATCACGTTGTCGGGCTTGAGGTCGCGGTGGACGATCTTGGCCTTGTGCGCGGCCGACAGCGCGTCGGCGACCTGAGCGCCGAGCTCGCACGCCCTCAGCCACCCGAGCGCGCCGCCGTCTTCGAGCCGCTCGCGCAGCGACCCGCCGCGGACGAGCTGCATGACGAGGTAGGCGCCGCCCTCCTCGAGGGTCCCGTAGTCGGTCGCGCTCGCGACGTGTGGGTGCTCGATCTGCGCGCTCGCCATCGCCTCGCGCACGAAGCGCTTGGCGACCTCGCCGTCACCGGCGAACTCCGGGTGGATGACCTTGAGCGCGACCGCCTTCTTGAGCTTGAGGTGCTGCGCCTCGAAGACCGCGCCCATCCCGCCCTCGCCGAGGAGGCCGTCGATGCGGTAGCGCGCGTCGATCACGCGGCCGACCCACGTCTCGTAGGTGTCGTCGGGCGCGCTCGGGTGGATCGAGTCGCCCGCCCGCGCGGCCGCCGGCGGGGTGGCCTGGGGCGTGGAGGCGCTCACCCCGTCTCCCCCGCGAACCGGGTCACCGCGAGCAGCTCGTAGAGCGCCGACGCCTCGCTCGGCCGCAGCCCCCCGAACTCCACCCCGAACGTGCGCGCGCCGCCGTCGACCCAGCGCACCTCGCCGGGCAGGTCGAGCGGGTCCCAGGCGCTCGGCGAGACGAGGACGATCCGCAGCCGCTCGCCGACCGGCGGCGGCCGATCGCAGCGGATCTGAACGCCCCCGAGGCCGAAGTCGACGAGCTTGCCGCTCAGCTCGAGCCGCGCCCCGTCGTCGTCCCGTCGGAACGAGACCGAGAGGTCGATCGGCTGGCGCGCGGTGCGCCGGAAGTGGCCCTCCTCGCCCACCCCTGGACGATACCACTTCGGGTTGCCGGCACGAGGGGCGCCCGTTACGCCGCGGGCAGGTGACTCGAGGATGAACCGGGAGCAGGCACGGCTGGAGCGGGAGCTGTCGCGCGCGATGGGACGCTGCGTGGGCGACTTCGGGCTGATCGAGCCGGGCGACCGGGTGATGGTCTGCCTGAGCGGCGGCAAGGACAGCTACACCCTGCTCGAGCTGCTCGAGCGGCTCCGCGCCCGCGCGCCGATCTCCTTCACCCTCGTCGCGGTCCACCTCGACCAGGGGCAGCCCGGCTACGACGGCCGCCCGCTCGCGGGCTGGCTCGAGGCGGAGGGGTACGACCACCGGATCCTGCGCGAGGACACCTACGCGATCGTCACCGACAAGCTCGACGAGGCGAGCACCTACTGCTCGCTCTGCTCGCGCCTGCGCCGCGGCATCCTCTACAACGCGGCCCAAGAGCTCGGCTGCACCAAGATCGCGCTCGGGCACCACCGCGACGACGCGCTCGAGACGCTGCTCCTGAACCTGCTCTACACCGGCTCGCTCAAGAGCATGCCGCCCAAGCTGGTGAGCGACGACGAGCGCAACGTCGTCATCCGGCCGCTCCTCTACTGCGCCGAGGAGAGCATCGCGCGCTACGCGGAGCTCCGCGCCTACCCGATCCTGCCGTGCAACCTCTGCGGGTCGCAGGACGGGCTCAAGCGGCAGGCGGTCAAGGCGCTCCTCACCCAGCTCGAGGGCCTCGCGCCGCGCGCGCGAGAGAGCATGCTCGCCGCGCTCACCAACGTCCGGGCGACCCACCTCCTCGACAAGCAGCTCTACCGCGCCCTCGGGCTGCACCCGGAGCTCGACGCCGCGGGCGAGCGCGCCGAGGACGCGAAGGACACGGCCCCGCCGTCGCCCGACGGCCGCCGTCGCCTCCCGCTCGTCTGAGCGCGTCGAGCCACGCGTCGAGCCAATGACCGCCGCCTGAGAGGGTCGGTGCCTCGCGGGCGGCAACGATGTTTTCAGCCGTGCGCGCTTCCCGCGGTTCACGGGGGTTGGCTCGGCGCTTGCCAATGCTCCGGGGGACACCGGCGACCTCGCCTCCAGGGGCGGGCCGTTGGAAAGCAGGCAGGGGGCGAGCGACTCACCCCCGAGGAACCGGGCGGCAGGCGGGCCGCTCGACAGGAGGGAAGCATGCAGAAGAGCCTCAAGCTCTGGGCGGTGACGTGCGCGCTCTGCGCGGTCGCGGCCACCGGTTGTCTCGAGCGCAAGGGCGGCGCGGTGGGGCCGAACGTCGGGTTCGGTCAGGAGGTCTCGATCGGCTACGGCGGCGTCACGACGGTCGACGTCCTGCTCGTGATCGACAACTCCAACTCGATGCGACAAGAGCAACAAAGGTTGTCCGATCAGATCGGCCGCCTGGTCCGCGACCTGGCCGAGCCGCCGGACCGTGATGGCGACGGCAGCCCCGACTGGAACGCGGTCGAGGAGCTTCGGATCGGCGTGACCACCACCGACGTCGGCACCGGCCAGGCCGACTACTGCATGGGCGACGGAGACGACGGCCAGCTCCAGGGGGGCGTGTTCGAGTTCAACGCGGGCGAGGACGCGGACGCCTACGCGGCGGAGATCGCGGCGGTGGTCGCCGGCCTCGGGGTCATGGGCTGCGGCTTCGAGCAGCCCCTCGAGGCGGCGGCGCGCGCGGTGGTCCGCGGCGGCATCGACTCGCGCGATCGGCCCTTCCCGAGCGACACCGGCCTGCTCGCGGTCGTCCTCGTGACGGACGAGGAGGACTGCTCGGTCGAGGACGACACCGGGTTCTTCGGCGCGGCCGCGCCGGGCGCGCTCAACGTGCACTGCACCCGGAACGCCAGCGCGCTGACCCCGGTCAGCGGCCTCGTGTCGCGGATCCGCGGCGCGCGGTCGGCGGACGATCTCCTCTTCGCCGCGATCGCGGGCATCCCCACCGATCTCGACACGACCTCGCTCAGCCCCGAGGAGATCCTCGCGGCCGAAGGCATGGCCTACGTCGAGCGCGAGGAGCCGGGGGTCGGCGGCCGCACCGATCTGCGCCTGACCCCGGCGTGCGTGGTCCCCAACCCGGCCGGCGGCGAGCCGCTCACGCGGGCGGATCCGGCGCGCCGGCTGGTGGAGCTCGCCCAGCTCGTGCCCGACACCACGCTGCATACGATCTGCAACGAGGACTTCGGCCCCGCGATCGCCGAGATCGCCGCGCGCATCGGCGCCAAGGTCCCCGGCGTCTGCCTCGTCCGCGAGGTGCCCGGCGGGCTCGGCTCGAGCGTGCCCTGCGACCTCACGGTGACCCTGCCGGTCGGCGAGCGCTGCGACGCCTGGCCGGCGCACACCCTGGTCGACGTCACGAGCGACGACCAGCAGGTCTGCCGCATGGCCCAGGCCCCGGGCGGGGCCGGGGAGGGCTTCTACTACGACCCGGAGGCGGACGGCTGCGCCCAGCTCGTGATCACCGAGGCGGCCCAGCCCCCGGTCGGCTCGGTGATCGAGGCAGAGTGCTTCTTCACCCTGCTGCTCGAGAACGGTGAGCTCTGCGCCCGGGCGAGCCAGTGCGCCTCCGGCTGGTGCGACGCGGTCACCGACCAGTGCGCCGATCTGCCGCCGGAGATGTCCGGGCCCCTCGGGCCGTAGCCCGCGGGCGGCCCCATTTGCCAACATAGTTGGCGTCTTGGCTAACCAGGTTGTCTCCCGAACGCCCCTCGCCGGTCCTCTGGCGAGGGGCTTTCGCGTGGATCGGTGGTTGCTTTGCCTGGGTGTGGAAGAAAAGCCTCGGGGTGGCGGAGCGACGCGCAGCAGCGTTGATCTTCCCACGCGAGGGCGAGTAGAGTACCGCGGCCTTCAGGTCATGCTTCGAGGAGGAGAGATGAGGAATCGGCATTGGGCGCTCCCGGCGCTCCTGTTCGTCTTTGGGGCGACAGGCTGCATCGAGCGCGAGGGTCGCCCTGTGAACCCGTGCACGCAGGTCACGATCGCGGACGCGATCCAGGTCGACAACGTCGACACGGTGGACCTGCTGTTCATGGTCGACAACTCCAACTCGATGACCGAGGAGCAGGCCAACCTGACGGCGGAGTTCCCGCGGCTGGTCGAGGTGCTCGCGTCGGGCGACTTCGACCAGGACGGCGACGGCGCCGGCGACGGTGAGGCGGACGACCCGGACTTCGACCCGGTCCAGAACCTCAACATCGGCGTGGTCACGTCGGACATGGGCACCGGCGGCTTCACCGTCCCGACCTGCGCCAACTCGCAGTTCGGCGACGACGGCGTGCTCCGCACGACCGGCAACACGGTGATCGCGGGCTGCATGGCCACCTACCCGAGCTTCCTGAGCTTCACGCCGTCGGGCGGCGTCGCGCCGGCCGACTACGCGCGTGACGTCTCCTGCGTCGCGACGACGGGCACCGGCGGCTGCGGCTTCGAGCAGCAGCTCGAGGCGGTCCTCAAGGCGCTGTCGCCGACGGTGGCCACGAGCTGGACCGCGCCGGGCTACGAGCCGCCGCGCTTCTTCCAGAGCTCCGAGGGCAACGCGGACGTGGAGAACAACGGCTTCGTCCACGACAACTCGGTCCTCGCGGTCGTCATGGTCACGGACGAGGAGGACTGCTCGGCCCGCGACCCGGAGCTGTTCAACCCGAGCAGCGCCACCTACAACGCGGACCTCAACCTCCGCTGCTTCACCTACGCCTCGGCGGCGCTCCACCCGATCAGCCGCTTCGTCGACGGCCTGCTTCAGCTCCGCACGTCGCCGAACCTCCTGATCTTCGCCCCGATCGTCGGCATCCCGCTCGACCTCGCGCCGGGCCTCGACCAGCCGGTCAACTACCCGCCGCTCATCTCGGATGACCCGGCGATCCGTGACGACCGCATGGAGGAGAGGCCCGATCCGATGAACGTGACGCGCCTCCTGCCGTCGTGCAACGAGCCGGGCACCGGCCTCGCGTTCCCGCCGGTCCGCATCGTGCGTGTGGCCCAGCAGCTCGAGAGCGCGGGCGCGGGCGTCACCGTCCAGTCGATCTGCAACAGCGACCTCTCGGGCGCGCTGACGTCGATCATCGACAAGATCAAGAGCGCGCTCGGCGCCGCGTGCCTCGCGCGTCCGCTCAACATCGCGGCCGACGGCAGCGTGAACTGCGACGTCGTCGCGGTCATCCCCGCGGGCCAGACCTGCGACACCGTCCCCGGCGCGACCCAGCGCATGGAGAACGGCGCGCCGATCATCGAGGACGGCCGGCCGGTCTGCACCCTCGCTCAGCAGGTCCCGACCTCGCGCGCCCCCGGCGGCGAGCCCACCGGCGACGGCTGGTTCTACGACGACTTCACCATGGACGTGATGATGAACTGCGCGGCTGACCGCCAGCAGCGCATCGCGTTCACCGCGCAGCCGCCGTCGGGCGCCGAGGTCCGCCTCGAGTGCTTCCAGTCGGTCGGCATGGGCGGCGGCACGGGCGAGGTCCAGATCGGCGACTTCTGTGATCCCAACGACGTCGCGAACGGCGCCAACTGCGCGTCGAGCAACGACGGCGCGGGCAACCCCCTGGGCTGCGACCCGGTGGAGCGCTCCTGCGGCGTGCCCTGCGTGGACGACTCGACCTGCCGTGAGGCCGGCCTCGTCGGCTTCCGCTGCGACACCCGCCCGCTCGACCAGGTCGACCCGGACAACTTCCCGGGCAACGCGACGCAGTACAACTTCTGCGTCAACCCCACCTGCCAGTAGCGCGGATCGCCGGGCTCGCCCCGGCCCACGCGAAGACGGCGAAGCCGGCGCTCCCGAGGGGCGCCGGCTTCGGCCGTTCTGGGGCTCTGCGTCAGGCGGCCTTCGCGTCCTTGGCGGGGGTGTCCTTGCCGGTGTCGGCGGCGGCCGCCTCCTCGCCGAGGACCTTGGCGAGGAGCTTGGCGCGGAGGGCGGCGTCCTCGATCAGCGTGGCGCGCGCCTTCTCGCGGCCGTGGCCGATCGAGGTCTTGCCCACGCTGTAGTAGGCGCCGTTCTTGGTGACGAGGTTCCGCGCGACCGCGAGGTCGAGCAGGTCCGAGGCCGCGTCGAGGCCGATGCCATAGCGCACGTCGACCTCGGCGATCTGGAAGGGCGGCGCGAGCTTGTTCTTGACCACCTTGATGCGCGCCCGGTGGCCCTTCACCTCCTCGCCGACCTTGAGCTGGCCGATGCGCCGCACGTCGAGGCGCATCGACGCGTAGTACTTGAGCGCGTTGCCCCCGGTGGTGACCTCGGGCGAGCCGAAGGTGACGCCGATCTTCATCCGCAGCTGGTTGATGAACATGATGCAGGTCTGGCTGCGGTTGGCGACGCCGGTGAGCTTGCGGAGCGCCTGGCTCATCAGCCGCGCCTGGAGCCCGACGTGGGCGTCGCCCATCTCGCCCTCGATCTCGGCCCGCGGGACGAGCGCGGCGACCGAGTCGATGACCACCAGGTCGACCGCCCCCGAGCGGGTGAGCGTCTCGGTGATCTCGAGCGCCTGCTCGCCGTTGTCCGGCTGGCTCACGAGGAGCTTCTGCACGTCCACCCCGAGCTGGCTCGCGTAGCGCACGTCGAGCGCGTGCTCGGCGTCCACGAACGCGGCGATGCCGCCCGCGCGCTGGCACTCCGCGATCGCGTGGAGGGTGAGGGTCGTCTTGCCCGAGCCCTCCGGCCCGTAGACCTCGACCACCCGCCCGCGCGGGTAGCCGCCGCAGCCGAGCGCGAGCCGCAGCGACGGGCAGCCCGGGTCGATCGCGGGGACCCGCTCGGCCTTGCGCTCCCCGAGCGCCATCACGCTCCCCTTGCCGTACTGCTTGTCGATCGCGGCGATCGCGTCGGTCAGCGCCTTCCACTTGTCCTTGCTGCTCATTCGGCTCCTCCTTCGGTCTCTCTCAAGTCGCGTTGCGCACTCGCGGCCCGCCACGGCGGCGGACCCTCCGCCGCGCCGTCGTCGGCGCGGTCGAACACCCGGTAGCTCAGCGCCTCGGCCACGTGGTCGGGCCGGGCGGTGCTCTCGCCCTCGAGCGCGGCGATCGTCAGGCCCACCCGACACGCCCGCGCGAGGCCCCGCGCGCTGAGGCGCATCACGTCGGCGGCCCGCGTGATCAGCGCGCGCGAGTCTGGCGGCAGCCGGGCCAGCAGCGCGCGCAGGCTGGGCTCGGTCTCGGGCGGGTCGGCGGCGAGGTGGGCCCGCGCCGCCTCTACCCGCTGTCGCGCCACCGCCGACGGCTCCTCGCGGCGCTCGGCGCTGAGCTCGGCGATCTGCACCGGCGGTAAGGAGACGTGCACATCGAACCGGTCGAGCATCGGCCCGCTCACCCGCGCGCGGTAGCGATCGACCCGCGACGGAGGGCAGCGGCAGAGGCGGCTCGGGTGGCCGGCGTAGCCGCAGGGGCACGGGTTCATCGCGGCGACGACGAGCGCCGCGGCGGGCATGCGCACCCGCTCGCGGACCCGCGAGACGACCGCCTCGCGCGACTCCATCACCGTCCGGAAGGCCTCGATGGCGGGGCGCGAGAACTCCGGCAGCTCGTCGAGGAAGAGGACCCCGCGGTGGGCCAGGGTGACCTCGCCCGGGCGCACCGGATCGCCGCCGCCGACGAGCGCGGCCGCCGACGCGGTGTGGTGAGGCGCGCGGAACGGCCGGTGAACCGGGCCGCCGTCGACCCGCAGCCCGGCCGCGCTCGCGACGGTGACGATCTCCACCGCCTCGTCGGTGGTCGGGCGCGGCAGCAGCCCGGGAAGGCGGCGCGCGAGCATCGTCTTGCCGGCGCCCGGCGGGCCGACGAGGAGCAAGTGGTGGCCGCCCGCGGCCGCGATCTCCAGCGCCCGCTTGGCGAGCGGCTGACCCTGGACGTCGGCGAGATCGGGGTAGCCACGCGCGCCGATCATCGGACCGTCGCCGCTCGCCTGGGCCAGCTCGCGGTGGCCGTTGAGGTAGGCGACTACGCTGCCGAGATCGGCGGCGGCGCGCACCTCGATCGCGGGGACGAGCGCGGCCTCGTCGAGCTGATCGCGCGGGACGATCGCGTGGGTCAGGCCGCGGGCGCGGGCGGCCCGGAGCTGGGGTAGCAGGCCGCGCGCGGAGCGGAGCTCGCCGCTGAGCGAGAGCTCGCCGAAGAGCAGCGTCTCCTCCAGCCGGTTGGGCGCGCAGGTCCCGCACGCGGTCAGGAGCGCGACCGCGATCGCGAGGTCGAGCCCGGCCCCGCGCTTGCGCAGGTCGGCCGGCGCGAGGTTGAGGAGCACGCGCCGCGGCGGCAGCTCGAAGCCCGAGTTGTGGAGCGCGGCGCGGACGCGCACCCGGCTCTCGCGCACCGCCGTCTCGGGGAGGCCGACGATCTCGAAGCCGGGCAGGCCCTTGCCGAGGTGGACCTCGACCGAGACCGCCCGCGCGCTCACCCCCACCACACACCCCGCCTGGGTCCTCGCCAACATGGGCGCGGACCTGGGCAAGGCGCGTTCCGGATCTCGG